>JBKPSO010000332.1:0-25363 GCA_046735055.1 Actinomycetota bacterium | reverse complement strand
ACGCCGCTGCGTCGACCGAGGTGCGGGGCCGCGCGGCAGCGCCTCCGCCTCCTGACGGCACGAGCAGCGCCGCGACGACGGCGACGGCCGCGAGCGTCGCGACGGCCGCCGCCTCACGCCACCGCATACGCGTCCAGTCGGAGCGGATCGGCGGCGGGCTGGAGGTAGCGGGCGGCTGAGGCGATCATCGCGGCGTTGTCCGTGCACAGCTCGAGCGGGGCGGCCTTCGCCTCCGGCAGCGCGGCGCGGAGCTCCGAGTTTGCCGCAACGCCGCCGACGACGGCGATCCGATCGGCGCCGAGCCGCTCTGCCGCCACTCTCGTCCGCTCGACGAGCGCGCGCACGATCGCGCGCTGGTACGAGGCGGCGAGGTCGGCGCGGTGTGCCTCCAGCTCATCGGCGTCGAGGTCGCGCACCGTGTAGAGCAGCGCGGTCTTCACACCCGAGAAGGAGAAGTCGTAATCGGACACGCGCGCGACGGGGAAGTCGAACGCCTCCGGGTCGCCCGTACGGGCGACCCGGTCGATCGCGGTGCCGCCCGGGTAGCCGAGGCCGAGCAGCCTGGCGCCTTTGTCGAAGGCCTCGCCCGCCGCGTCGTCGAGCGTCGTGCCGAGGACGCCGAAGCCCGCGTGGTCGCGCACGTCGAGCAGCAGCGTGTGCCCACCGCTCGCCAGCAGGCAGAGGAACGGCGGCTCGACCGGATCGGGCTGGAGGTAGAGCGAGGCGACGTGGCCGTGCAGGTGGTCGACGGCGACAAGCGGCAGCCCTCCTCCCCACGCGATCCCCTTCGCGGCGGCGAGCCCGACGAGCAACGCTCCAACCAGGCCCGGCCCTTGCGTGACCGCGATCTTCTCGACGTCGGCGAGGGTCGTCCCGGCCTCGTCGAGAGCCTCCCGAACGACCGGCGAGACGAGCTCGAGGTGCCGCCGCGAGGCGACCTCCGGCACGACCCCGCCGTAGCGCGCGTGCAGCTCGGACTGGGAGGCGACGATGTTCGAGCGAATCTCGCCGTCCGACGTGACGACCGCCGCCGCCGTTTCGTCGCAGGATGTCTCCAGCCCCAGGATCACCGCGCAACTTCGTCGCGAACCGCAGGATCTCTCCACATGATCAGCGCGTCCTCGCGGTTGTCGGTGTAGTAGCCCCGCCGGACGCCGCGGCGCTCGAAGCCGAGCCGCTCGTAGAGCGTGATCGCCCCGGCGTTCGAGACGCGGACCTCGAGCGTGTAGCCGCGCCGCCCGTCCTCACGCGTCCGCTCGAACAGCGCGCCCAGCAGCTCGGACGCGACGCCGCGGCGGCGGTGGTCGAGGGCGACCGCGACGTTCATCACGTGCCAGGCGTCGACGTAGCGGGAGACGATCAGGTAGCCGATGAGCCGCTCGCCCTCGAAAGCGCCGAGGCAGATCGACGAGGGCTTCGCGAGCTCCCCGGCGAACATCGAGCGCGACCACGGGGTCGGGTACGAGCTGCGCTCGATCTCCTCGATCGCGGACAGGTCGCGGAGTTGGAGGGGGCGGATGTCAGTCATACGACCGCCTTGTCCGCGTCGGGTACGCGGAGATAGATGGGCTCGACGAGCTCGGCCGGCCCGGCACCGTGCGCAAGCCGCGCATGGTGTCGGGCCCAGGGGACGTGCCGCTCGTCCTCGTCGGACGGGACGACGCCGCCGTCCTCCTCGATCGTCGCCCGGTAGCGCACCGCGCCGTCGCCGACGTACTCGCGTCCGGGTTCGACCTCGAGATCGCCGGGCGAGAGGCAGCGCGCCTCGCCGTCGACGAGCGCGAACACCTCGCGGCGGCGGGCATCGATCACCGGGACGGCCCCGGCCGCGCCAGCGGCCAGAGCCTCGAGCGTCGAGACGCCGGCGACCGGAAGCTCCAAGGCGAGGCCGAGCCCGCGCGCCACAGCGAGCCCGATCCGGACGCCGGTGAAGCTGCCCGGCCCGACCCCGACTACCAGCAGCCCCAGATCCGGCGGGCACGCGCCGGCCTCCCGCACGAGCTCGTCGGCGTCCGCGAGCACGCTCACTGCGCGCGACCGCCGCTCGCCGAGAATCTCCCCGTCACGCAGGAGCGCGACGGTGGCGACGTCCGTCGCCGTGTCAAACGCCAAGGTCAGCATCGCCATCGAGCACGATCAGCCGCCGCCTCTCGTCCACGTGGCGTAACCGTACCCGCACGCGCGGGGCGGGCAACGCAGAGCCGGCGGCCTCCGGCCACTCGACGAAGCAGATCGCATCCTCGAAGTACGGCTCGAGCGCACCCCAGTCCGCCCCGCCGAACCCCTCCAAGCGGTAGAGGTCGAGGTGCGAGACGGGCAGACGACCCTCGTAGCGGTGGCCGATCGTGTAGGTGGGGCTCGTCACCGGCTGCGTGACACCCAGCGCGCGACAGGCGCCGCGGACGAAGGTCGTCTTCCCCGAGCCGAGCTCGCCGGAGACCGTGACGACGTCGCCGGGCACGAGCTTCACGGCGAGCCGAGCGGCGACGGCCTCGGTCTCCTCGGGTGACGTGGACTCGAGCTCGGTCAGAACAGCCCGAGTTGTACTGTCACCGGTTCGGGCTCCGGCTCGGGCATGAGGTCGGAGAGCGACGGAAGCGGCTCGATCTCCTGCTCGAGCAGCGCCGGAATCTTCGCAAAGTCCTCCTCGAGGACCTTCAGCATCGCCGGCGTGTAGAGGGCGGCCGCCGGGTGGTAGATCGGGAAGATCGTCACGGTCGTCGAGCCGAAGACGGACTGCTGGGGCTGCCCGTGCACCCGGGTGATCCCCGTCTCCTTGCCGGTCAGCTGCTTCGTGGCGTGGTTCCCGAGCGTCGCGATCACCTTCGGCTTGATCAGCTCGATCTGCCGGAAGAGCCACGGCTCGCACTGGTGCTTCTCCTCGGGCAGCGGATCCCGGTTGCCCGGAGGGCGGCACTTCAAAGTGTTCGCGACGTAGACGTCGGCCCGCGTCAGACCGATGCCGGCGAGGAGCTTGTCGAGGAGCTTGCCCGCCTGCCCGACGAACGGAATGCCCTGCTGGTCCTCGTGGAAGCCGGGCGCCTCCCCGACGAACATCAGGTCGGCGTTCGGGTGGCCGTTCCCGAAGACGACCTGCGTCCGGCTCTGGCTGAGCGCGCAGCGCGTGCAGGACGAAGCTTCGGTCCTGAGCGCATCGAGCATCGACGCGAGAGTCTAGGCGCCTCGGCGGATGGCTCGCTAGTGGCCGCAGCCGCAGGAACCGCCGCAGCAGCCGCCCCCCGCCGCCGTCTGACCGAAGCTCGGCGCGGACTGGGCGCCGTGGGTGGCGAAGACGGAGAACTGCTTCTGCACCTTCGAGGCGCCGCAGTCCGGGCAGTCCGGCTGCTCGCCGTTCCGGACGAGCTCCTCGAAGTGCGACTCGCACTGCATGCAGACGTACTCGTAAATGGGCACGAGCGCAGTGTAGACATATGCCATGAACTTACGCCCGCGGCTCGTCGGCCGCATCGTCACGCTCGAGCCGCTCGAGGAGCGGCACGTTCCGGGACTGCGCGAGGCGGCGGCCGACGAGCGGATCTGGCGGTGGATGATCACCACCGACGTCGAGGACTGGATCCGCCGCGCGCTCGCGGCGACCGACATGTACCACTTCGTCGTCCTCCGTGGCGGAATGGTCGTCGGCTCGACGAGCTACCTGAACGTCGTCCCGGAGCACCGCCGCCTCGAGATCGGCAACACCTGGAACAACCCGTCCGCGTGGGGTACCGGGGCGAACACGGAGGCGAAGTATCTCCTCCTCCGCCACGCGTTCGAGGAACTGGGCATGCGGCGCGTCGAGTTCAAGACGGACGCGCTGAACGAGCGCGCCAGGGCCGCGCTCGCGGCGATCCCCTCCGAGTTCGAGGGCATCCACCGCAAGCACATGATCGTGCGCGGCGGCGAGCGGCGGGACTCGGCCTGGTACGCGGTGATCGACGACGACTGGCCCACGGTGAAGGCTGCGCTCGAGCGGAGGATCGAAGCCGCCGGTTAGACTCTGGACTGCCCGGTATCCCTGTGGAACTGGAGCGCGTGATGGTGAAAAGCGTCAACGTGATCGGTCGCGGCCGCGTCGGCTCGGCGTTGGCCGCCCGCCTGGGCGAGCGGGGCATGGAGCTGCGCGGCGAGGGAGCCGAGCTCGTGCTCCTCTGCGTGCCCGACCGGGCGATCGCGGAGGTCGCGCAGGCGATCGAGCCGGGCCAGTGGGTCGCACACGTCAGCGGCGCGACTCCGCTCGCGGCCCTCGACCCGCACGAGTGCCGCTTCTCGGTCCATCCCCTGCAGACGTTCACGCTCGGACGCGGGCCGGAGCAGCTCGACGGCGCGTGGGCGGCGGTGACCGGCGAGACCGAGGAGGCGCGCGCGCTCGGGCGAGAGCTCGCTCAGACGCTCGGGCTGCGACCGTTCGACCTCGCCGACGGCGCACGGACGCTCTACCACGCGGGAGCTGCGATCGCCTCCAACTACCTCGTCACCCTGTACCGAGCGGCCTCGAGGCTCTTCGAGGACGCCGGCGCGCCGCCGGAGGCGCTCGTCCCCCTGATGACCCGCACGATCGAGAACGGCTTCGAGCTGACCGGGCCGATCTCGCGCGGCGACCGGGCGGTCGTCGACGCCCACCTGGCCGCGCTCCACGAGGACCACCCCGAGCTCGAGCCGATGTACCGCGTGCTGGCGGAGGCGACGGCACCGTGAGGATCACACGCACGATCGCCGAGACGCGGGCGGCGGTCCAGGGCGAGGTCGGCCTGGTTCCGACGATGGGCGCCTACCACGCCGGCCACCTGGCGCTGTTCGCCGCCGCCCGCGCGGAGAACGACGTCGTCGTCGCCAGCCTGTTCGTCAACCCGGCCCAGTTCGGCGACGCTCGCGATCTGACGCACTATCCGCGCGATGAGGCGGCCGACGCGGCGATCGCCGAGGAGGCGGGCGTCGACATCCTCTTCGCCCCTTCGGTCGAGGAGATCTACCCGCCGGGTTACGAGACGTGGGTCGAGGTCGAGAACGCCTCGCGCGGCCTCGAGGGCGAGCATCGCCCCGGGCACTTCCGAGCCGTCGCGACGATCTGCGTGAAGCTCTTCAACATCGTTCGCCCCCGGCGCGCGTACTTCGGCCAGAAGGACGCGCAGCAGGTCGAGGTCGTCCGCCGGATGGTGCGCGACCTCGACCTCGAGCTGGAGCTCCGCGTCCTCCCGACGGTGCGCGACCCGGACGGGCTCGCGCTCTCGTCGCGGAACGCGCTGCTCTCCTCCGCGGAGCGGGAACGCGCGCTCGCGCTCCCGCGCGCGCTCGCGACGAAGGACCCCGAGCGGGCCCGCGCTCTGCTCGCCGGCCTCGACGTCGACTACGTCGAGGTCGCGCCCTTCGACCCACCGGTCCTGGCCGCGGCGGTGCGGATTGGCGAGACCCGCCTGATCGACAACGTCCCCCTCGACGAAGGAGGCCCCTCGTGAGCACCCCGGATGAGGCTGGAAGCATGCCCGGCGGAGCCGGCCATGCCCGGCCCGGAAATCGGGACGCCTTCGGCGTCCCTGCCGGAAAGCTGCCGCTCCAGGAGCTCGCGGCGATGAAGCGCCGCGGCGCCAAGATCGTGATGGTCACCGCCTACGACGCGCCCGGCGCGCGCTTCGCCGAGGACGCCGGCATCGACATCGTCCTTGTCGGCGACACGGCGGCGATGGTGATGCTCGGCCACGAGGGGACGACCGTCCCCGTGACCGTCGACGAGATGCTGTTCCTGACGAAGACGGTCTCGCGCCAGGCGCGACGGCCGATCGTGGTCGGCGACATGCCGTTCGGCTCGTACCAGGTGTCGGACGAGGACGCCGTGCGGAACGCGATCCGCTTCGTCAAGGAGGGCAGGGCCGACGTCGTGAAGCTCGAGGGGGCGGGGCCGATGGTCTCGCGCGCGCGCGCGATCGTCGAAGCCGGAATCCCGGTGATGGGCCATGTCGGGCTGACGCCGCAGTCGGCGACGATGCTCGGCGGGTTCAAGACCCAGGGGAAGACCGCCGAGGCCGCGCTGGAGCTCGTCGCGGGCGCGCACGCGCTCGAGGATGCCGGCTGCTGCTCGATCGTCCTCGAGGCCGTGCCGGCACCGGTCGCGGCGCGGATCACCGCCGAGCTCTCGATCCCGACGATCGGGATCGGCGCCGGGCCGGACTGCGACGGCCAGGTGCTCGTCTACCACGACCTGCTCGGCCTGACCGAGGGGCACCTGCCGCGGTTCGTCAAGCGGTACGCCAACCTTTCGCGCGAGATCCGCGACGCGCTCGAGGCGTACGCGGCGGAGGTGCGGTCGGGCGTGTTCCCCGGCGAGGAGCACACCTACGAGATGCCGGCGGAGGAGCTCGCGGAGTTCGAGGGTCTGGATCGCGAGGGTCTAGATCGCGCCGTACGCCCGCGCGAACACTAGCGCCGGGACGATCGCGGGTACCGCCGAGGCGACGAGCGCGCGCCGCCACGACCACCCGTTCGCGGTCTTGATCCCGAGCACGAGCAGCGCGAAGCACCAGACGACGACCGCGGTCTCGATCCCCTCGAACACGCTGCCGCCCGTGCCGGTGTCGCTACCGCCGGTTCGGAAGTTGTCCTCGCCGTAGAGCGCGAGCCGGAGCGGCCAGAGCACGAGCGAGAGCGCGAGCGGCGCGCAGGCGAAGGCGAGGATGTGCCGGGCACGGCGGTAGGAGCCGAGCCCGTCCGCGACCTGCTCGCCGATGTAGACGAGGGCGCCGAATGCGAAGTAGCCGACGATCCCGTAGATCAGCGTCGCGAAGAGAACGATCACTGCGAGGTCGACGCCGTCCAGCCCGAAGTCGTCGAGCGCCTGGCTGATCCCGTTCGAGGAGAGTACGCCGGCGGCGGCCGCCAGGAAGCCGACGAGCAGCACCGGCTCCTGACGTGCCTCCGCAGCGGCGTCGCTTTCATCGCGAAGCCAGGCGAAGACGCTCGCCGGCGCGGTGAAGACGAGCCCGAGCCGTAGCCACCAGTCCCGCTCGAGCGACGTCGTGGTCGGTTGCGCTTCCACGCTCATGAGTCGAGCGTAGTGAACTCGAGCTCGGCGAGCGGGCTGCGTGCGATCCAGGTCTCGAGGTCGTAGCGGGCCGAGGAGAGCAGCCGCCCGAACACCTGGCGTCGCTCGTCCGGATCCTCGATCGGCCGTGCGCGGGCGGGCAGGACGATCGGCTCGCCGCGCTTCACGTGCACGAGGAGCTCGGGGTTCGCCTTCAGGTTCGCGTACCAGTCGCGCCGACCCGGCGAACCGGTCAGGTAGACGCGGCCGTCGGCGATCCACGTCCAGATCTCGATCCGTTGCCGCTCGCCGCTCCTGGCGCCGGTGGTGGTGATGTCGACCGTGCGGCTACGGCCGAGCGCCTCCTCGACCCGCTTGTCCACAATCAGTGCCTGGCACTGGACGCGTGACGAAGGCGTGACTTTTCGTCCACAGGAGCGCGTGGTCAGGCGGCTGCGGCGACCGCCGGCAGCAGCTCGCGCAGGAACTGGCCGGTATAGGACTCGTCCACCGCCGCGACCCCTTCGGGCGTGCCCGTTGCGATCACCTCGCCGCCGGCCTCGCCGCCCTCGGGACCGAGGTCGACGATCCAGTCCGCCTGCTTGATCACGTCCAGGTTGTGCTCGATCACGAGCACGGTGTTCCCGGCGTCGACGAGCCGCTGGAGCACCTCGAGCAGCTTCTCGATGTCGGCGAAGTGGAGACCGGTCGTCGGCTCGTCGAGGATGTAGAGCGTCCGGCCGGTCGCGACCTTGGAGAGCTCCTTGGCGAGCTTGACGCGCTGGGCCTCGCCGCCGGAGAGCGTCGTCGCCGGCTGCCCGAGCTTGATGTAGTCGAGCCCGACGTCGTGCAGTGTCTGCAGCTTCCGGCGGATCTTCGGGATCTTGGCGAAGAAGGTGAGCGCCTCCTCGACCGACATGTCGAGCACCTCTGAGATGTTCTTGCCCTTGAAGCGCACCTCGAGCGTCTCGCGGTTGTAGCGCGCGCCCTTGCAGGTTTCGCACGGCACGTAGACGTCGGGCAGGAAGTGCATCTCGATCTTGATCTGGCCGTCGCCCTTGCAGGTCTCGCACCGGCCGCCGCGGACGTTGAACGAGAAGCGCCCCGGCTTGTACCCGCGCACCTTCGCCTCGGGCGTCAGCGAGTAGAGCTCGCGGATCGGCGTGAAGAGGTCGGTGTAGGTGGCCGGGTTGGACCTCGGCGTCCGCCCGATCGGCGACTGGTCGATCTCGATCACCTTGTCGAAGCACTCGATCCCCTCGCAGCCGAGGTGCTCGCCCGGCTTCACCCGCACCTTGTGCAGCCGGTTCGCGAGCGCCTTGAAGACGATCTCGTTGACGAGCGTCGATTTCCCCGAGCCGGAGACGCCGGTCACGCAGACGAGCTTCCCGACCGGGAATTCGACGTCGATGTCCTTGAGGTTGTGCTGCGAGGCGCCGCGCACCCAGAACGAGCCGAGGTTCTCGGTGCGGCGCTCCGGAACGGGGATCGACCGCGTCCCGGAGAGGAACTGCCCCGTCACAGACGTCCGGTTCTGCGCCACCTGCTCCGCCGGCCCCTCGGCGACGACGTGGCCGCCGTGCTCGCCCGCGCCCGGTCCCATGTCGACGAGCCAGTCTGCCGCGCGCATCATCTGCTCGTCGTGCTCGACGACGACCACGGTGTTGCCCAGGTCGCGCAGGCGGTCGAGCGTCCCGATCAGGCGTCCGTTGTCGCGCTGGTGCAGCCCGATCGACGGCTCGTCGAGGATGTAGAGGACGCCGACGAGCTGCGACCCGATCTGGGTCGCGAGCCGCAGCCGCTGCGCCTCGCCGCCCGACAGGGTCGCCGACGCACGGTCGAGGTTCAGGTACCCGACGCCGACGTCGTCGAGAAACGTCAGCCGCTCGCGGATCTCCTTGACGATCCGCGCGCCGATCAGCTGCTCGACCTCCGTCAGCTGGAGCTCGTCGAGGAACCTCAGCGCCCGCGTCACGGACATCTTGGTGAACTCATGGATGTTGAGCCCGCCGACCGTGACCGCGAGCACCTCGGGCTTGAGCCGCGCGCCGTTGCAGGCGGGGCACGGCCGAAACGACATGTACTCCTCGATCCGCTCGCGCTGCTGCGCCGAGTCGGTCTCGCGGTAGCGCCGCTGCAGACTCGGGACGATTCCCTCGAAGTTGAGCATGTACGAGCGGCGCCGCCCCATGCGGTTCCGGTAGGTGACGTAGATCCGCTCGCCCTTCGTGCCGTAGAGGAAGAGCTCCTGGTGCTCGGGCTCCAGGTCCTGCCACGGCTTGTCGAGGTCGATCTCCCAGCGATCGGCGATCGCCTGGATCACCGACTCGTAGAAGTTCGAGTTGCCGACCGACCATGGGACGAGCGCCCCTTCGACGATCGAGAGCGTCGGGTCGGGGACGAGCAGGTCGGGGTCGATCTCCTGCTGCGCGCCGAGCCCGGTGCAGCGCGGGCAGGCGCCGTGCGGCGAGTTGAACGAGAAGATCCGCGGCTGGAGCTCCGGCAGCGAGACGCCGTGCTCCGGGCAGGCGAACCGCTCCGAGAAGGTCAGCTCCGCGCCGTCGACGACATCGATCACGACGAGCCCCTCGGCGAGCGCGACCGCGGTTTCGATCGACTGCCAGAGCCGCGTCCGTAGGTCCGGCTTCATCACGAGGCGGTCGACCACGACCTCGATCGTGTGCTTGAACTTCTTGTCGAGTGCGATCTCGTCCTCGAGCAACCGCTGCTCGCCGTCGACCTTGACCCGCGTGAAGCCCTCGGCCCGCAGGTGGTCGAGCAGGTCCCTGTACTCGCCCTTGCGGTCGCGGACGACCGGCGCGTTGACCGTGAAGCGCGTCCCCTCAGGGAGCCGCAGCACCTGGTCGACGATCGCCTCGATCGACTGCCCGGCGATCGGCCGGCCGCAGACCGGGCAGTGCGGCCGTCCGACCCGCGCGTACAGCAGGCGCAGGTAGTCGTAGATCTCGGTCACCGTGCCGACCGTCGAGCGCGGGTTCCGCGAGGTCGTCTTCTGGTCGATCGAGATGGCCGGCGAGAGCCCGTCGATCGAGTCGACGTCGGGCTTTTCCATCATCTGCAGGAACTGCCGCGCGTAGGCGGAGAGCGACTCGACGTAGCGGCGCTGGCCCTCCGCGTAGATCGTGTCGAAGGCAAGGCTAGACTTCCCGGACCCCGAGAGCCCGGTGATGCAGATCAGCGTGTTCCGGGGCAACCGGACGGTGATGTCCTTGAGGTTGTGCTCCCGGGCGCCGTTGACAACGAGCTCGTCGGACGCCATGTGACCGACATTCTATCGATCGAACAGGCGTTCGCCACGCGCCCGCCCAGAGGAACGCGAGGCCGGCGACCGGCACAGGCCTGCCGTTTGCCGGCGCCGGTGTTCGGCGAGAACGTAGGAAATGGGCGACACTGCGCGTAGGGCATTCGTCGCGACGTCGGTCGCGGTCCTCGTGGTCGCGATCGCGCTCGCGCTCTGGCACCTGAAGGTGCTCGTTGCCCTGCTGCTCCTCGCGCTGATCATCTCCTCGGCCATGCGGCCGGGTGTCGAGTGGTTGCACCGGAACCGGATCCCGCGCGGAGTCGGCGTCGCTCTCCACTACATCGGCCTCTTGCTCGTGATCGGCTTCCTGCTCTGGCTGATCATCCCGCGCGCGCTCGACCAGGTCGATGCGGCGATCGGGACGATCCCCACCTCGGCGGCGGACGTCGCGAAGGCGGCGAAGCACTCGCACGGGATCAAGCACGAGATCCTCGTCGGGCTCCAGCACCGGCTCGAACGGCTGCCGCACGGGGCAGGTCTGATCCACCCCGCAGTTACCTACGGCCGCCAGGCGCTCGAGATCCTCGTCGGGATCTTCTTCACGTTCGCGGTCGCGGCCTACTGGATCTTCGAGAAGGAGCGCGCCCAGACGCTCGTCCTCAGCCTCGTCAATAGCAGGAACCGGCGCGTCGCCCGGGACACCTGGGACCTGATCGAGGGCAAGCTCGGTGCCTTCGTCCGCGGTCAGCTCGTGATGATCACCTTCGTCAGTACGGTGCTCTCGATCGCGTTCTGGGCGATCGGCCTCCCCTACTGGCTACTGCTCGGCGTCTTCGCCGGAATCGTCGAGATCGTTCCGGTGATCGGTCCGCTCATCGCCGGAGTGGCCGCGATCCTCTCGGGCCTGACGGTGGACGTGCAGACCGCAGCCGAAGCCGCCGCCGCCGTGTTCGGGCTGCGGCTCGTGCAGGACTACGTCGTCGGGCCGCGGGTGCTCGGGCACGCGGTCGGGCTCTCGCCGCTCGTCGTGCTCGTCACCGTGACGTCGATCGGGCTGCTCTTCGGCGGCTTCTACGTGCTGCTGGCGACGCCGATCGCCGCGGTGTTCGCGACGCTGCTCGACGTCGTCGTGCTCGAAAAGGACCCGGCCGACCAGGAGGTCCCCGCGCTCATCTTCCCGGCGAAGGACGCCGAGACCAGCTAGCAGGGGGCCTCAGGCGCCCATGATTTTCAGGCGCGTCGCCACTTGCCGAAGATCAGTCCGCCGAGCGTAAAGCCGAGCCCAAAGGTACCGAGCGAGAAGGCTCCGATCGCAACCGCCTTCCGCCAGGTGGACA
Organism: Actinomycetota bacterium; assembly: GCA_046735055.1. GTDB lineage: Bacteria > Actinomycetota > Thermoleophilia > Gaiellales > Gaiellaceae > DATBLE01. The sequence goes on along the minus strand of JBKPSO010000332.1, from coordinate 13,752 downwards.
TCTGCTGCCAGCGACCGAGTGCCTCCTGCTCCTCGGCGGTCAGCGGCTCGCCGCGGCGCTGCTTGCGAAGCGCGCCGCCGGCGCGCAAGCCAAGGTAGAGGTCTTCGACGATCTCGGCGGGCTCGTCCACTACGGTGCCGAGTTTATAGGGTGGGTCCGCGGTGGCCGTCCGGATTCTCCACGTCTCGGACCTGCACGTGGGCAAGCGTGAGGACGCCGCCGTCGAGCGCGGGCTGAGCGAGCTCGTCGCCCGCCTCTCGCCGACTCTGATCGTCGCCACGGGCGACCTGACGCACCGCGGACTGCGCGACCAGCACGAGCGGGCGGCGGCGCAGTTACACGCCCTCGGCCCCTCGATTGTTGCCGTTCCAGGCAACCACGACATCCCCTACACGTTTCCCGCTCGCTTCACGAAGCCGTGGGACGAGTTCGAGCGGCGCTGGCAGACGACCGAGCCGGTGCACGCCGCCGACGGGATCTGTGTCGTGGGGCTGAACTCGGTCCGCCCGTGGCGCCACCAGTCCGGCGGCGTCGGGCACGCGCAGCTCGCGCGCGCGACCGAGCGACTCGCAGCGGCGCCCGCGGAGGCGCTGCGCGTGGTGGCGATGCACCACCAGATGATCGGCGCGCCGTGGCGGACGCGGAAGCGCCCGGTTGCCCGCAGAAACCACGTGCTTGCCGCTCTGCTCGACGCCGGCGCGGAGCTGATCCTCTCCGGGCACACGCACCAGGGCGCCGTCGCCGAGCGGCACGAGTTCGAGGTCTGGGCCCCCGGCCAGACCGGAGTGACCGTCTCGACCGCCCCAGGGCTGGGTCAGCCGCGCCCGCGCCGCCGCGGCGAGGCCCGTGGCGTCGCGCTGTACGAGGCCGAACCGGCGGAGCTGCGCGCGCAGACGTACGTCTGGCGCGAAGGCGAGTGGGGCCTGACGGCGGTGCGCCGCTTTCCACGCGGGCCTCGCACACTCGAAATAGACGCTCGCAGCGGTGGTTTCGGCCATACGCCCCATTGACCACGTCCGGTCCTTGTTGTTGTATGGCTGCCGGTGTTGCGGACGCTCGTGATCCTCGCCGCGATCGCTCTCGCAATTCTCGCGCGCTTCGCGTTCGGGTAGGCGCAACTTCCGTCCCGGTCTACGCCGGCTCGCGCAGCACCCGCTTCCGTCGCTCGAGGTACTCCTCCTCAGGGATCTCGCCGCGTTCGTATAACTCGTCGAGCTCGGCGAGCCGCTGGGCCCGCGTCCCGGTCGTACCCGGCGAGCTGCCGAGCCGATCGACGGGGACGCCCATCGCGGTGAGCCGCTGCCTGAGCCGCGCGACCCCGACACCGCGCGTCGGGAACCGTCTCGCTTCCGGGCCCGAGATCGGCCGCCCCTGGACGAAGCGGCGGTACGCCGCGACGAGCCCGGCGGCGGCGGCGACCGAGGCGAGCAGGATCCAGAAGTACTCGCCGCCGTCGATGGTGCTTCCCGGCTTGATGACCAGCGCCGAGAGGCCTCCGCCGATCGCCGCACCCCCGAGTCCGATGAGGATCGTCAGCCAGAACGGCATCGGATCCGGCCCGGGAATGGCGAGCCGCGCGAGCCCGCCGATCAGGAAGCCTGACGCCGCGATCGAGAGAATCGCCCCGAGCATCGCGACGTGACGTTACCCGGCGCGGAGCCGGGCACGCGCCGCTCTCGAGGCCGAGGCGGCCGCATAGCCGCCTCGGAGCTCTTACCCACCGGCGCCCGCCAGGAGCCCCTGAGGCGGCGTCAGCACGTTGACGATTCGTGCACCGTCGTAGCTCTGGATTGCGTTGCTCCGGCCAGGCGTCACGAGCTGGACGATCGCCGTTCGGGCCGGCACAGCCTCTCCCGTCGCGGCAATGCGGAACGAGCCGATCAGGCCGTTCCGAACCCGGGCCTCCCTCACCTCTCGTGCCACCGATGCACGGGTGCCGTCCGAGCGTGCGATGGCGGCGACGAGCAGCTCGGTTGCCTCGGCTGCGTAGATCGCGGCGTCCGAGATCGGCCGACCGGCCTGGGTGGACGCGAAGTCGTGCAGGAACCGGCGTCCCGGCGCATCGAGCCTGGCGGCCGGGAGCGTCTCGAGGCCGACGTACATCTGAGCGGTGGGAAAGCGACGCCCTGGAGCGGCAGGTCGGACACGACGAGGAGCTTCGGCGGCTCGGGACCTGAGACCGGCGCGGAGCAGAATGTGCCGGGGAGCGGACGGAGCTGCCCGAACGCCGTCGTCGCCGCGGCCGCGCCGGGTCCACCTGCGACCGCTACGTAGACCTTGCCGTGGCCGACCGCGACTGCGGTCGGCGAATCGCCGAGCACGATCGTCCGCTCGACTCGGTTCGTCACGGGCTCGACGCGGCTGAGAGTGCCGCTGAGGCTGTTGGCGACCCACACGAAGCCCGCGCCCACCGCAACGCTGTCGGTGCCGAGCCCCGTGTCGATCGTCCGCTCCACCGCCGGGGAGCCCGGATCGATGCGCCAGAGCACTCCCTCGTCGGGCGACGTGGCCCATACCGATCCACTGCCGACCGCGAGCGCGTTCAGCCCGGAAGCGGGCACTCGCACCCGCGCTGTTACTCGGTCGTTGCGCGAAGTCCTCGTACATGAAGTCGGCGAGCGCCGGTCCACGTCAGACGGAAAGCGCGTCCCGCAGCAGCCGGCCCGCAGCCTCCGCCTCGCCGGCCTCGAGCCGCCTGCGACCCTCGGCCGCAAGCCCCTCGAATCGATCGACATCGAGCTCGTGCCCGTCGACCTCGACAACGTACGCGCGCCCCCTCGTCACCAGGACGTCGTCGTCCAGCACCTTCCGCAGTTGCGCGACGTACACGTGGATCGTCTTCACTGCCGACGCCGGAGGGTCGTCCCGCCAGAGGTCGGCGACGAGACGATCGACCGAGACGGGCTCTCCCCGATTGATGAGCAGCAAGGCGAGGAGCGCGCGCCGCATCGCGATTCTGACGAGCAGACCCTGGCAGAAGGTCGGCTGACCCGAGGAGGAGCTACGCCGTGACTGCGAGCAGCTCGCGGCGTAGCTCCTTGATCTCGTCGCGGAGCTTGGCGGCGTACTCGAACCGCAGCTCCTCGGCGGCGGTGAACATCTCCTCCTCGAGCTCGACGATCAGGCGCTCGATCTCCTCGGGGTGCATGCCCTCCACCTCCGCCTTCCCGCGGCGGCGGCGCGACGGCACCGTCGGCTGGTCGAGCATCAGGAACTCGGCGATGTCGGAGACGCCCTTGACGACCGACTCCGGAGTGATCCCGTGCTCCTCGTTGTGCGCGAGCTGCTTTGCCCGCCGCCGGTTCGTCTCGTCGAGGGCGCCCTCGATCGCTTCGGTCAGCTTGTCGGCGTAGAGCAGCACCTTGCCGTTCACGTTCCGCGCGGCGCGGCCGATCGTCTGGATCAGCGCCGTCTTCCCGCGCAGGAAGCCCTCCTTGTCCGCGTCGAGGATCGCGACCAGCGAGACTTCCGGAAGGTCGAGGCCCTCGCGCAGGAGGTTGACCCCGACGAGGACGTCGTACTCGCCGAGCCGGAGCTCGCGGACGATCTGGATCCGCTCTAGCGTGTCGATCTCCGAGTGCAGATAGCGTGCCTTCACGCCCGCCTCGAGCAGGTAGTCGGTCAGGTCCTCGGCCATCTTCTTCGTCAGCGTCGTGACGAGCACGCGCTCGCCGGCCTCTTCGCGCCGACGCACCTCGTTGAGCAGGTCGTCGATCTGGTTGTTCGTCGCGCGCAGCTCGACCTCGGGGTCGACGATGAAGGTCGGCCGGATCAGCTGCTCGGCGACGACCTTCGAGTTGCGCAGCTCGAAGGGGCCCGGGGTCGCCGAGACGAAAACGAGCTGCGGCACCTTGGCGAGGAACTCGTCGAAGCGGAGCGGCCGGTTGTCGAGCGCGGAGGGCAAGCGGAAGCCGAAGTCGACGAGCGTCTGCTTGCGCGAGCGGTCGCCCTCGTACATGCCGCCGAGCTGCGGGATCGTCTGGTGCGACTCGTCGACGAAGCAGACGAAGTCCGAGGGGAAGTAGTCGATCAGCGTGTACGGGGCGGAGCCGGGCGGGCGGCCGTCGAGGATGCGCGAGTAGTTCTCGATCCCGGAGCAGAAGCCGAGCTCGGCCATCATCTCGACGTCGTACTCGGTGCGCTGCCGCAGCCGGTGCGCCTCCAGCTGCTTGCCCTCGGCTTCCAGCTCCTTCAGCCGCTCCTCGAGCTCGTGGCGGATCTCGACCACGGCGCGCTCGACCGTCGGCTTCGAGGTCACGTACTGCGTCGCCGGGAAGACCGCGAGGTGGTCGAGCCGCGCGTAGACCTCGCCCGTCAGCGGGTCGAAGTGCGTGATCTGCTCGACCTCGTCGCCGAAGAGCGAGATGCGGTAGGCGGACTCCATGTACGCCGGCTGAATCTCGATCACGTCGCCGCGGACACGGAACCGGCCGCGCCCGAGCGCCGTGTCGTTGCGCGCGTACTGGATGTCGATCAGCTTCCGCAGCATCAGGTCGCGGTCGGTCTCCTCGCCGACCGTCAGCAGCACGACGCGCTGCTCGTACTCCTCGGGCGAGCCCAGGCCGTAGATGCAGGAGACCGAGGCGACGATGATCGTGTCGCGCCGCGAGAGCAGGCTCGAGGTCGCGGCGTGGCGCAGCCGATCGATGTCGTCGTTCCGCGAGGAGTCCTTCTCGATGTAGAGGTCGGCCTGCGGGACGTACGCCTCGGGCTGGTAGTAGTCGTAGTAGGAGACGAAGTACTCGACCGCGTTGTTTGGAAAGAACTCCCGGAACTCGTTGCAGAGCTGGGCGGCGAGCGTCTTGTTATGGGCGATCACGAGCGCCGGGCGGCCGACCTTCTCGATGATCCACGCCATCGTCGCCGTCTTGCCCGTGCCGGTCGCGCCGAGCAGCGTCTGGTAGCGGTCGCCGGCCGTGAGCGAGGCGGCGAGCTCGTCGATCGCCTGCGGCTGGTCGCCGGTCGGGCGGTAGGTCTCCGCGGTCTTCAACGTCGTCACGAGGACAAGGTACCTTCCGGCGGTGCGGCCTCCCGTCGCCTTTTCCGGCGGCCCGTTTCGGTAGCGCCCGGCCTCGCCTTCGCCGTCAGGGACAGGCTTGAGCCTGTCCCTGTGGCTCCAGGACGACAACCGGGATCCGGCGGGTCGTCTTCTGCTGGTAGTCGGCATAGCCGGGATAGAGACCGACCATCTGCGCCCAGAGCCGGTCGCGCTCCTCCCCTTCCGCGTCACGGGCCTGCACGCGCCTGCGCTCGCGGCCGAGCTCGACCTCCGCCTCTTGCGCCCGCACGTTCCAGTACCAGGCCGGGTTCCGCGGCGCGCCCCCGACCGAGGCGATCAGCACGAAGTTGTCGCCGTCGCGTCCGTACATGAGCGGCGTCGTCCGCTCTTTGCCGGACTTCCGGCCGCGCGTCGTCAATAGCAGGATCGGCACCTTCATCATCGTCCCGCCGACCCTTCCGCCCGTCGCGCGGTACAGCGCCGCGTGGATCGCGCTCACCACTTTCAGGAACAACCTCATCGCCCCGCCTGCTTCCTCAGCGCCTGTTGGAGGGCGTCCGCTGCCGGCCCGCGCTCGAGTCGAACCCCGTCGACCTCGACGACCGGCATCACCTCACGCACCGAAGACGTCGTGAACGCCTCCTCGGCCGCCAGCATCTCCGCGAGCGGGTACGCACCCTCGGCGACGCCGTACCCGGCGGCCGGCGCTGCCTCCATCAGGACGGCCCGCGTCACCCCGGCGAGGATGCCGAGGTCGAGCGAGGGCGTGTGCAGCGTCGAACCGCGCCGCCACCAGACGTTCGTCACGGGCCCCTCGAGCACGATCCCGTCGTCGCGGACGAATACGGCGTCGTCGGCGCCCCGCGAGCGGGCCTCGGATTCGGCGGCCATGTTCACGGCATAGCTCGTCGACTTGACGCCGCCGAGCAGCCACGGTGCCTGCGCGCGGACGCCGAGCAGGGAGATCAGGCTGATCCCACGCGCGCGCCGCTCCTCCAGGTCGTCCGGCAATGCGCTGACGAGCGCGAGCGAGACCGGACGGCCCGAGCTCTCACGCCCAGGCGTGAGGTACAGGCGGAGGACGGCGTCGGCCTCGTCCGCCGCGGCGAGCGCCTCCCCGGCGAGCGCCTCGAAGCCGGCGGGCCATTCCACGCCCAGCCGCGCGGCCGAGGCGCGCATCCGCTCCAGATGGTCGGCGAGACGGAAGGGCCGGCCGCCGTACACGCGCAACGTCTCGAAGGCCGCGCGGCCGCGCAGGATCGCCTCGTCGTCGGCCTGGAGGACGGGCTCGTCCTTCGGCACGGCGCCGCGGCCGGCCACCGCGACCGCGAGCAGCGTCACGTTCGAACCGCCGACCGCAGAGGGGCACCGACGAGCTCCAGCAGCGGCCGCGCCTTGACGAGCGACTCCTCGATCTCCGCCTCCGGCTCCGAGTCCCAGACGATTCCGCCGCCAACCCAGAGGTGGATCCGGCCCTCGGCGACCGCGAACGTGCGGATCGTCAGCGCGAGGTCGAGGTCGCCGTTCGGGTAGACGCGGCCGAGCGCGCCCATCGACGCGCCCCTCCCGACCGGCTCGAGCGCCGCGATGTGGTCGAGGGCGGAGATCTTCGGGGCGCCGGTGACCGAGCCGCCGGGAAACACGGCCCCGATCAGCTCCGCGAAGCCGACGCTCTCGCGCAACTGCCCCTCCACCGTCGAGACGAGGTGGACGACGCCGGCGAGCGGCCGCTCCGCCATCAGCTCGGGCCAGCGGACGCTCCCGGGCTCGCAGACACGGGAGAGGTCGTTGCGCTCGAGGTCGACGATCATCACGTTCTCGGCCGCGTCCTTCTCGGACGACGTCAACGCCTCGTCGGCGCCGAGCGGCCGGGTGCCCTTGATCGGCCGCGTCCAGACGCGCCGCCCGCGCCGCGCCAGGAGGAGCTCCGGCGAGCCGGAGACGATCGCCCAGCCGTCGCCGAGGAGCGGCCGCGGCTCCAGCGGGCGCAAGGGCGCGAGCGCCTCCGCGGGCCCGGCCGGGTCGCCGGCGAACGGAGCGGAGAGGTGCTGGACCAGGTTGACCTGGTAGACGTCGCCCTGCGCGATCGCCGCCCGGACGGAGTCGATTGCCTCCGCGTACTCGTCGTCCGTCCAACTCCGCTCCCACCTGCCGATTCGGAAGCGACCCGCCTTCGGCTGCTCCGCGTCGATCCGCCTGATCCGCGCGGCGGCCGGCGGGAGCGGGCACGGCTCGGGCGGCGCGGGCGCGGCTGTTCGCCGCAGCGGATCCGAGAGTCCGTAGCCCAGGTAGACGTCCGCAACGAGGCCGTCCGCTCCGCCCTCGAAGAAGCCGGCCGCGCGCAGCGACGCCTCGATCTCCGCCGCAGAGCCGAACTCGTCCACAGGGCCTACGCTAACGTCTCATCGGTGAGAGGGGTCGTCGTCGGGATAGCCGCGCTCTTGCTCGCGCCGGCGGCGCATGCCGCTTCGCTGAAGATGTCGACGACGGCCTTCTCGCCGCTCGCCGGCCCGATGACGCTGGAGGGCCAGATCGGCGCCCCGAACCTGCTCGGGGTGCGCCTTGCGAACGTGAAGGGCCGCCCGCTGGGCTGGCTCGACCCGCCCAGCCGCCGCAGCGACCTGCTCGTCGTCTGGAACGGCCGGCTGAACGCGAAGCAGTTGCCGGACGGCTTCTACCGCGCTCAGCTCGTCTCCGGCGGAGCGGTCGTGGCGACGACGGGATTCCGTCTGGACACCCAGCCGGCACTGCTCGCCAGGCTGAGCGTCACCGACGGCAGCCGGCCGTTCGACGGGGACACGCCGCTGCTGACGACGGTGACGCCGAACAAAGACGGGATCCGCGATCGCGTGGAGGTCCACTTCACGCTCAGCGAGCCGGCCCAGGTGACGCTCGACGTCCAGCGCACGAGCGCCTCGATCGACTCGATCTACACGCGGACGTGGACGCTTCGCGAGGGCCCGCACACGCTGGCGTGGACACCGGCTCCCGGGCTCGCAGCGCGCACGTACGTGCTCTCGCTGACGACGCAGGACCCCGCATCGAACGTGCTGACCTACGGCGCGCCAGACCCCCACGTCCTCCGCTATCCGCGCGCCCCCGTCGTGCGCGTCCTCGGCGTCGACGCCACCTTCACGAAGCAGAGCTACCTCCCGGGCGAGCAGGGCGTGATCCGGATCGCCGCCGACACGCCGACGCTCCAGGCCCAGGTCTACCAGTCCGGCGCGGAGCACGACATCACCTATGCCGACTACCTGCTCGGGGGTGTCCCGGTCACCGACCCGGTGAGCCTCGACTGGCAGTCGCGCCGCGACGCGGCCCAGGCGATCACGTTCCAGATCGGCGACTGGCCGAGCGGCTTCTACTACGTGAAGCTGACCGAGCCGGACGGGAGCTTCGGCTACGCCCCCTTCATCGTCAGGCCGCGGGTGCTCGGAGAGACGTCACGCGTTGCGGTCGTCCTGCCCACGAACACCTGGCAGGCATACAACTTCTACGACGCTGACGGCGACGGCTGGGGCGACACGTGGTACGCCGGCCCGCCCCACCAGGAGGTGCCGCTCGCCCGCCCGTTCCTGCGGCGCGGTGTGCCGCCGTACTTCTACCGCTACGACCAGGGCTTCCTGCACTGGCTGTACTGGACGGACAAGACGGTCGAGTTCCTCAGCGACCTGGACGTCGAGTCGACATCCGGCGACGACCTCGCGCGCGCGTACGACCTCGTCGTCTACCCGGGGCACACCGAGTACGTCACGAGCGGCGAGTACGACGCGATCGAGCGGTACCGCAATCTCGGCGGCAACCTGATCTTCCTGTCCGCGAACAATTTCTTCTGGCGCGTCACGCGCGCGAACGACGTGCTCACGCGGGTCGCGATGTGGCGCGATATCGGCCGGCCGGAAGCGGCGCTGATCGGCGTCCAGTACCTGGCGAACGACCGCGGCGAGCGGCAGGGCGCGTTCGTCGTGCAGAACAACGGCACGCACTGGCTCTGGTCCGGGACCGCCCTCGCCCCCGGCTCGACTTTCGGCGAGCTCATCGGCGGCTACGGGATCGAGATCGACCACATCACCTCCGACTCGCCGGTGGGCACCTCCGTCGTCGCCGAGATCCCCGACCTCTTCGGCCCCGGACTGACCGCGGAGATGAGCTACTACGAGAGCTCGAGCGGGGCGAAGGTGTTCGCCGCCGGAGCGCTCGACTTCGGCGGCTCCGCCTCGACCTGGCCGATCCGGCAGATGCTCGAGAACCTCTGGGATCGCCTCAGCAAGCCTTGAATGCAGCCGGCCCGCGAAGCGGGCCGATCACTCTCAAAGGTCGCCCTCGGGCAGCTCCTTCATCGCGGGCAGCGGCGAGGGCAGCAGCCACACGAACCCCGCGATCGCGCCGACGACCGCGATCCAGAGGGTCTCGCGCACGCCGATCGCGCTGCCGAGCACGCCGCCGAGGAACGCGCCGAGCGGGCGAACGCCGTAGTTGACCACGTTGAACGCGCCGGTCACCCGTGCGCGCAGGCGGTCCGGGACGAGGGCGGCGCTGATCGCGCCGAAGCTGATGTCGAGCAGCATGACGCCGAAGCCCGATCCGAACTCGGCGAGAAAGAGACACCCGAGCACGACCCACCGGGCCCCACCGGCGAGCGGCACGAGCACGAGGGGCGTCGGGAAGAGCACACAGCCGAGGACGAAAGCCGGCCCGACGCCGATGCGACGTACGATCGGTCCGGTCAGGACCGCTCCGATCAGCCCGCCGACCGCACCGGCTCCGAGCACGACGCCGAGCACCCCCGGCCGAACGTCGAGGTAGCGGGTCGCGTACAGGACGAAGAGCGCGAAGAAGACGAAGTTGAAGAAGTTGATCGTCGTCGTCGCGCCGAGGGCCAACCGCACGGTCGGCGAGCCGAAGACGTAGCGCAGCCCCGCCATCAGGTGGCCGCGCTCGACGTTCTCCGTCGGCGGCTCGACCGGCTTGATCCGCCCGAGCGTCAGTGCCGAGGAGACGAACGACGCCGAGTCCGCGATCAGCGCGACCGGCGCCGTCAGAAGCTGCACGAGCACGCCGCCGAGGCTGACGCCGGCGACGTACGAGGCCGCCCGGCTCCCATTCAGGAGCGAGTTGGCCTCGACGTAACCCTTGCGCGGGACGAGCGAGACGAACAGCGTGCTGTACGAGACGAAGAAGAAGACGCTGAGGAGCCCGGTCAGGAAGCCGACCACGTACAACTGTGCGAGCGTGACCACGTCGAGCCAGTACGCGACCGGGATCGTCGCGAGCAGCGCGGCGCGGCCGATGTCGGCGACGATCATCGTCTGCCGCCGGCGACCGCGGCGGTCGACCCACGCGCCCGCGTGGAGCGAGAAGAGCAGGTTCGGCAGCAGCGCCGCCGTCGCCAGGTAGCCCATTTCCGCCGGGGTCGCGTCGAAGACGAGCACCGCGGCGAGCGGCAGCGCAATCAGCGTCACCTGGTCGCCGAGCAGCGAGACCGACTGGCCGACGAAGAAGGTCCGGAACGGCCGGTTCTCGAGCAGTACCGCCGGAATACGGGCGCGCAGGCCGCGCACGCTCAGGCACGGACGATCCGGATGTCGCCGCTCATCGAGGTCGCCTTCAGCTCGACGAGCGGCCCCTCGGTCGTCGTTTCTACTCCAAGGATCTCCAGGTCCGACCTCGTCTCACCACTCAGCGAGCGGGCGTCGACGTGGAACCTGGAGCCTGGTGCGATCCCGATCCGCATGTCGCCGGAGGCGGACTTCAGGTCGAGCGCGCCGTTGGCGATCGCGGCGATGACGAGGTCTCCGGAAGCGGTCATGACGCCGAGTCGCTCGCCGGCCTCGCGGACGACGACGTCGCCGGACGCGGTTCGGATCGCGCCTCCTCCTGTTGCGGCCTGGACGACGACGTCGCCGGAGGCCGTGCTCACGTCGAGCCGGCCGCCCACGGAGCCGAGCTGGACGTCACCGCTCGCGTTGCGGACACGCACCTCGCCGAAGCGGCCCGTCCCACGGACATCGGCCGAGGCGAGCGCAAGCTCGGCATCGGCGCCTTCAGGGGCAAGGATGCGCACGTCGTACGAGCCGCCCGCGCGCCCGAAACGCTTCCGGCGCTCGACGACGATCTCGCGGCCCCGCTGCTCGACGCCGAACTCCTCGACGTCGCGCCCCTCGATCTCGACGATGGTGTCCGTTCTCGGGCCGGTCTCGATCTCGATCCGGCCGGCGGGAACCGACACTCGCAGCCTGGGCGGGTCGGGTGTTGCGAACTCGTGCCTCATCTGGGGCGCCTCCGGTGCGGCAGGCTCCCGACGGCGATGCGCGGCGGGCGCGGGTCGCGACCGGTGGGATACAGGGTCATCTCTCCTCCTCTCAGCTCTGGCCGAAGCCCGTCAGCCGACTGCCGATCCGCGAGGTGGCAGCGAGCGTCAGGCCGCGGGCGAGCGCCTTGACGATCCAGCTGTTCAGCGAGACCCCGTCCTGGGCAGCGGCCGCCTCCAGCGAGGTCTTCAGGGAGTCGGGCAGCCGCAGGGTGATCCTGGCCGTGAGCGCGTCGTCGGCCGCAGTCGGCTGCGCGGCAGGCTCGTCGGGAACGTAGACGAAGGACGGCTCCTCGCCGGCGAGCCGCAGCTCGACGTGTCCGGCGGGAAGCTGGGAGCTGACCTCGAGCGCGGCTTCGGACAGCAGTCCGAGCAGCCGCATCGAGAGCGTGGGGCCGAGCGCCTCGCTCAGCCGCGCCGCGGCGGCGGCGACGTTCTCGTCGCCGAGCTCCGCGAGCCGGGCCAGCTCGGCGCGGAGCGATTCGACATGGGGTTCCAGATGCATGGTGTCATTATGACATCATTTTGATGGTTATCGAGTGTCTGTATGCAGCCGGAGTGACGAATAGGCGTGGCGGTAGATGTGCTCGAGCTTCTCGACCCGGTCGACGAAGTGGCGGGTCTCCTCGAACTGCACGCCGACGCCGCGCGCCTGCCACGAGTCGACGTTCGCCTGCCCGGCGTTGTAGGCCGCGAGCGCCGTGCGCTCCGAGCCGTACTTTTCGATCAGGTGGCGGAGGTACCACGCGCCGTAGCGGATGTTGATCTCCGGGACGTAGAGGTCGGCGACCCGGAACCGCGAGCCGCCCGTCCGGGCAGCGATCCCTTTCGCCGTCTCCGGCAGCAGCTGCATCAGCCCGATCGCCCCGCGGTCCGAGCGCGCATCCGACTCGAACTTGCTCTCCTCGTAGATCACCGCGGCGAGTAGCGCCGGGTCGAGTTGGTAGTTGCCGGCGTGGGCGCGGACGATCTCGCCGTAGTCGAGCGGATACCAGAAGCGGTCGTACCAGGCGGGCCGGGTGATGTGGATCGTCCCGAAGGCGATCGCGACCACGGCGATCGCCGTCAGCCCGAGCACGAGCCGACCGGTCAGCCTGCTGCGGGTCACGCCTGCAGCTGGTCGAGCACGTTCCCGACGAAGTCGTCGAGCTGCTCGAGGGTGCCGTCGTTCACGTAGACGAACTCTGCACGCGCCGCCTTCTCGTCGTCGGGGATCAGCCGGCCCGACCGCGACTCGACCGTGCCCGGCTTTCGGCGGCGGCGCAGATCGGCTGGGGCCATGACGACGATCACCGCGTCGAAGCCGCGCTCGGCGCCAACCTCGAAAAGGAGCGGGATCTCGGAGACCGCGACCGCTGCGTCGATCCCCGCGAACCACTCCTGCTCGGCGCGTGCGACGCGCGGGTGGAGCAGCCCTTCGAGCCACGCGAGCTGTTCGGGATCTGCGAAGACGATCTCGGCGATTCGCGCGCGGTCGGTCGTGCCGAAGCGCTCCTCGAGCGCCGCCCGGACCTCCGGGTCGCCGGCGATCAGCTCGTGGACGATCTCATCGGCCGAGATCGTCGGGACGCCGCGACGCGCGAAGGCGCGAAGGACCTCGCTCTTTCCCGCTCCGATGCCGCCGGTGACGGCGACCCGCAGCGGATTCACGGGACGATTAGGCTGCGCCCTGGGCGGGGCCGTCGCGCGGCTCCGGGTCCGGGGTCTCGGGTGGGGTCTCCGGGTGGGGAGGAGACTCCTCGGCGACCTCGGCTTGCATCTGCGCGTCGGATTCGGGCACAGGATCCTCCGGCGGCTGCTCTGCCTCTGCCTCGGGCGCCGCGGCCGCAGCGGGCTCCTCGGCGAAGACATCTTCCGAGAGGTCGATCTGCGGGCGGAGCGGCTCCGCGCCTTCCGACAGCGGCTGGCCCTCGCCCTCGTCGACGCGCTTCAGCGACAGTGAGAGGCGGCGCCGCTCGGCGTCGACCTCGATGATCTTGGCGTTGACGACGTCGCCCTGCGAGACGACCTCGCGCGGGTTCTCGACGTGGTGCTGGGCGAGCTCGGAGATGTGCACGAGCCCCTCGACGCCGGGCAAGATCTCGACGAAGGCGCCGAAGGTGACGACCTTGGTGACACGGCCCTGGACGACGTCGCCCTCGCCGTAGCTGTCGAGCACCTGCTGCCACGGGTCGGTCTGCGTCTGCTTCAGCCCGAGCGAGATCCGCTGGCGGTCACGGTCGATGTCGAGCACCTTCACCTTGACCGTCTGCCCGATCTCGAGCACCTCGTCCTTGTCCACGCGCACGACCTTGCCGTGCACGACCTCCCCCTCGTTGATCGTCGGGAAGGCCGACTCGTAGTCGGGGATCAGCTCGCCGTCCGGACCGGTCGTCCAGACGCCGTCGCCGGCCGTTCTCGTCTCTGTTTGACCCGTGGTCATAAGCGGTCGGTCAGTATAGCC
>JBKPSO010000331.1:0-6115 GCA_046735055.1 Actinomycetota bacterium | reverse complement strand
ACCCTGAGCAGGCGCTCCTCGCAGGCCATCTCGAAAACTGCGCAGCCTGCTCCTCGTTCCAGGCCGTATCCGGAGCGTCAACAGCGATGCTACGAGGCACGGCCTGAGTGCACCTCGACCTCGTTTCTGGTCAGGCGGCGGACACTGTGAAGCTCGTCCGTTTGACGGCGAAAGGCGGGGCGTCGATTACGGTGACTGACTAGGGGCCGCTGGCGGCTTGCTCGCTACTACCCATAAACGATTCGCACTCGGAGAGCGCCGGCGCCGCGGCCTCGAGCCACATCCTCCCACCTAACATCCCTGGGCAACAGACGGAATGTCGAATCCGGGCCGGCAAGATCAGATTGGCAAGTACGTCACCCGCGTGGCCGACCTGGCATTGCTGGTAGCGACCGCCGTGGTCTGCCTTTCCTGTGCGGGTTCACCACCCGCGTCCGTCCGTTTCTGGACCGAGACGCAAGCCGAATCAAGCCGGCTCGTTCGAGGAACCCCGCTCAGGACTACGAACTGCACGGGCCTCGGGGAGGAGCGCGCCTCCGCCTATCGCCGGTTCAGATGCGTAGGAGTGCACTGGCCCAAGAATCTCGGTTACCCACGGCCCGTACGAGTTCGATACGTCCTCAACCCGCGTGGAAAATACAGAGGTCAACGCTCGTCGTATCTGGCGACCAGTGTCTACTTCGATGCCTTCGGTGTGCCCTGATCCAGCTCATAGCCTTACCGGTGCAGCTCTGTCCGCTGCGATGACTGACTGCCAAATCGCGCCCCGCATGCGCCGGAAAGAAGTCGATCCGGGGGACCCACGCGCTCGTCGCTCGCCGGAGGGGAGGGGGCGTGCCCCCGGGTCGGCCGGCAGGCGCGCGGGAGCGACCGCACCTCGTGCACGGCGACCCCCCACCCCCGTGCTCACTCGCGAGCGCAGCCGTTGCGCGCAAGCAATACGCTCGAGCTCGTCGCGCGCGACGACGACGTTGCTCACCATCACGACGACCACCTACTACCGATAGCTGCCCCCACCCACGGAGCGCATCGGCCTGTCAACCCCGCAATACCCCCGCGCGTACGCATGCGTTCGGCGATCGTGTCTTGGTCGCCGCCACGATCCGACCACCGGGAACCTCGCGGTCGTCTGGTACGACGCCCGCACTGATCTCGGCGCCGGCGGACCCGGCGACACCGACAGCATCCCCCAACGACGACGCGCAGTTCTGGGGCGCCTTCAGCACGAACGGGGGGACCTCGTTCATGCCGAACGTGCAGATCAGCGCCGGGACCTCGAACGCGTCCGACTCCGGAAACGGGATCGACTACGGCGACTACACGGGGCTGTCGTTCTTCGGTGGCGTTGCGCATCCAACCTGGGCGGACAACTCCAACAGCACAGGGACCAACCCGGACGGCGCCCTGCATCAGCTAGACATCTACACGGCGGCGGTCCGCCCGGCTTCCTGACTACACCGACACCAAGAAGGACCGAAAGGTAGCCAACGACTCTCCGAACCGAAGCGCGCGCAGACGAGCATGCCAGAGGCTTCCTTCGCCGCCTCTTCGGTCACTGAGTCCCGCGCTCAATTCGGCGCGCTTGGTCGGCGCGCTTCCAGGGAGGGAAGGTGGCGGCCTTGGGCTGCTCCCTGCCGAGCCTTCGCTCGTCACGTCCAGTTGCGCGAAGGCGACCTTGGCTATCGGCATCACGAATCCTCCTCCGGAGGACACGACGACTCGTGAACGAACGAGTCCCACCATGGGCTGGCAACGCGGCGAGTTGTGGCTCGATACGGACATCCTCTGGCTCGGCGAAGAACCCGGCGCGCGGGCGGTCGCCGTCGCACCTCCGTCGGTCCTCGGCCCCGAGCCGCCGCCCGGGCTCGCTGCCTCCCGCCGGCGACGGGAGGCATGGAGGCGGCGCCGGGAAGCGCGGAGGGCCAGGTCGAAGGCACTCGCCCTGTCGCCGGCCGTGATGCTTGCGCTCGCAACGGCTCGGAGCGACGATCACGAGACCTCAATCGTCGTGGAGGATCCGCCCAGTCTGACGTTCCGGCTAGGCACCGGCACGGCCGAAGCCGCGGACACTCCGGGGGCCATCGCAGGGCACGACCAGGTGACCGTGGCGCGCGAGTCGCCTCGGACATCCAAACCGAACGGGCCGGACCGGAGCGTCGCACGTGTGATCGCGTTTCCGAAGATCGAATGGCATCACGCGATCTCTGTCGGACTGCCGTACAGCGGCAGCTTGATCGACGGGACCCAGCTTCCTCTCGAGGGTTCGAGCTGGGTCACCTGGAACCCCGTGACCGACAGCGCCCCGAATGCGCCGAACCGGTTGTACGGAAACCAGCGCACGATCCGCGCGATTGTCATGGTGACCGAGGCGTACCGCGCCGCGCACCCGGGGGCGGCGCGCGTCGTCATCGGCGACATCAGCCGCGAGGGCGGCGGCCCGATGAGAGACGAGCACGTGTCCCATCAGAACGGGCTCGACGTCGACGTCTACTTCCCGCGGCTCGACAGGACGCTCCGCGCGCCGCGTGCGCCCGTCGAGATCGATCATCGCCTCGCGCAGGATCTCCTCGACCGGTTCGTCGCCGCCGGTGCGCAGATGGTCTTCGTCGGATACTCGACCGGGCTCCACGGGCCGGCGGGAGTCGTCATCCCCTACCCGGGGCACGAGTACCACATGCACGTCCGCTTCCCGCGACCCGGCACGTAGATCGGCCCCGTAGACTCGGCCGGATCGCCGCGGAGCGATCAGCTGGCTCCGCAGGAGGACCGCGACGGGTACCTGGACGCACTGGAGGCGTACGCCGCGAATCCGGGCTGAGCCGACCCGGCTCGACGAGCGCGGGCGTGGGCCAGGGAGGTCAGCTGCGACGGAACTCGATCTCTCGCAGGGTGCGGACGTGCGGACGTCGCCGCGGTGCCCTCATGGCTGCTCCTCGTCGAGCTGGAAGAGTGAGCAGCCGCCGTCTGCGAGAAGTACGGCGCCCGTGATGTAGTCGGCATCGGGCGAGCAGAGGAACGCCATCGTCCGCGCTACTTGCTCGGCGGTCTGCAGCTCTCCAAGCGGGATCGCTTTCGCGACCCGCCGTGCGTACTGCGAGGGCGTAGCTTCTCCGATAGCGCTCGTCTCTCGTCCAGCGAGACCGACGATCGGGGTGCCGCCGCTGCGGCCCTCGAGGAGAGAGAGGACGGAGATGCGCAAGCTCATCGGAGTGGCGGTACTGCTCGTCGCGGCCGCCGCCGTCGCTGTTACCGCCGAGGGGAGCACACAGCATCCTGGCCGTACGGCCGCGGCGAGGCAGGTGCTGCCGCCGCTCAAGCGCCAGGGGAGCCCGGAGGCGGTCGTCGCCGAGCATCTCGCGGCGCTGAACGCCTGCGACTGGAACCGGCTCATGGCGCAGTACCCGCCAGATGTGCACTTCTTCCTGCCTGCCGGGGTGGTTGTCATCGGTCGCGAGGCGGTCGGGCAGTTGTTTACCGGCTTCTGCAAGGACCGGTCCGAGGGCGGCAACAGGGGTCTGATCTTCACGCCCTAGCAGACGTTCAAGGTTGGTCACACGATCAACGTGCAGTGGAGCGCCGACGCGTCGTTCCTCACCGAGCCCTATCTCGGCGCCGACGCATATGTTACGAAGGCCGGGTTGATGTACGCCCAGGTGACGACCTTCGGCGCACCACCTTTGCCGTACAAGTGAGGCGAGTTGGGAGCGGCCGCTTCGGCGGCTTCTCCCAACCACCAGCCCACGCTCCAACGCAAGACCGCAGAGTCCCGAGCCGACTCACGAGCGAAGCAGCGTCGGCTTTGCGGGAACTACGCCACGATGATCGACGCAAACCATCCGACTTTCCCGAGCTAGACGAGGGCGTCCGATTTCCTGTGTAGGCCGGTTCCTCCCGTAGACGTTACTCCGGTAGTCGGTCGCCGAAGTGGATCTTGAAGTGTCCTTTCGTCTTGATCGCTTTCCGCAGCTGCCGATTGAGCGCCTCGATCGCGTTCGTCGTAGAGACCACTCGACGCAGCACGGGCGGAACAGTCCTCCGGCAAAGCCACAGCCGACGCCCAGCCGACGAGTCGGTTAGGACTGCAGGAAGGCCAGCAGGTCAGCGTTGATCGTCTCGGCCTCGGTGGTCGGCATGCCGTGCGGGAATCCTTTGTACGTCTTCAACGTCCCGTTTTGCACGAGCTGCGCGGACCGCGGTCCGGAGTCGGCGTACGGAACGATCTGGTCGTCGTCGCCGTGCATCACTAGGACCGGCACCGTGATCTTCTTGAGGTCCTCGGTGAAATCGGTCTGGGAGAAGGCGACGATGCCGTCGTAATGTGCCTTCGCACCGCCCATCATTCCCTGGCGCCACCAGTTCTCGATGATGGCTTCCGAGGATTCCACGCCGGGCCGGTTAAAGCCATAGAAGGGGCCCGCCGGCAGGGCCCGGTAGAACTCGGACCGGTTGGCGGCTATCTGGGCCTGGAGATCGTCGAACACGCTCTTCGGCAGCCCGCCGGGATTGGCGTCAGTCTGCACCATGAGCGGCGGCACCGCGCTGATCAATACCGCTTTCGCGACGCGGCTTTCACCGTGTCGGGCGATGTAGTGCACGACTTCGCCGCCACCGGTGGAGTGTCCGACGTGGACGGCGTCCTGGAGATCGAGATGGGCCGTCAGCGCAGCGAGGTCGTCGGCGTAGTGGTCCATGTCGTGACCCTCGCTGGTCTGGGTGGAGCGTCCGTGCCCACGCCGGTCATGGGCGATGACGCGGTAGCCCTGCTGTAGGAAGAACAGCATTTGGGTGTCCCAGTCGTCGGCCGAAAGCGGCCAGCCATGGCTGAAAACGATCGGTTGGCCCGAGCCCCAGTCCTTATAGAAGATCTCCGTGCCGTCGGTCGTGGTGATCGTGGGCATGCGCTGCCTCTGCGGGTCGGGGCGTTGACGCCGATAGTGCAACGGCACTGTAACGAGTTGCCGTGTTGTGCTCCGGCCGCTTGGTTGCGCAGCTCACACCCGTCGCGACGGAATGACCGAACTGGCCGCGAGGAGCGCGTGTGTGTCCCCGCAGGCCGGGCGCGATGGGAATGCCATGCGGCGCTTCCGACGGACACTCGGCCGCTCCCGCTGGCAGTCTGCCGGGTGGCCGGTGGGACGCTCGCTTCGTGTCATCGCCCCGGACCTGCGCGGCTACGGCGCCTCGGAGGCACCGCCCGGCGGCCCGCGGGGCGAGCGACGACGAAACGGCCTAAAACCGGCTCCTAGCCGCGCGAGGGCTCGCCTCCGGGGGCGCGGCGGCGCGGCCTCGCCTCGAGCGCCCGCGCGAGGTCGCTCGTCGAGACGATGCCGGCGAGATGGCTGTTCGAGAGGACGAGGCCATGGCCGCCGCGCGAGGTGCTCAGCTCTGCGAGCGCGTCGACCGCCTCCTCGTCTTCGCGGAGAACCGGTACCTCGTCGAGCCCGAGCTGGCAGTCCCGCACGTGTCGTGTGTCCCACTCGTTCCGCGGCACGTTCGCGACACATCGGAAGGGCAGCAGGCCAACGGGCCTACCGTCCGCGACGACCGGGTACGTGGTGTGCCGTTCCGAAAACATGATGTTGTCCATGAACTCGCCGAGTGTCACGTCGGGGCGGACGACCACCGGGTTTCGTGTCATGACATCCCGTACCCGCACGCCGTTCAGCGCCTGCTGCGTCAGGACGTACCGCGCCTCGGCGGTCGCGGCGTTCAGCAGGAACCAGCCGAGGAACGCGAGCCACGCGCCGCTGAACGAGCCCTGGAAGATGAACATCGCGACGCCCGCGGCGATCAGCAGATAGCCGAAGCCTCGCCCGACGTTGGCCGCAACGCGTGTCGCCCAGACGAAGTCGCCCTTGTACCGCCAGAGCGCGGAGTGAAGGACACGACCGCCGTCGAGTGGTTGCGCGGGGATCAGGTTGAACACGAGCAGGCTGAGGTTGATGTAGCCGAGCCAGGCGGCGACGGCGTCGACGCTCTCCGGCAACCCGGGGATGAGCGCGATGAGGACGAACAGGACGCCGAGCACGAGCGAGACGAGTGGGCCGGCGATCGCGACGCGAAACTCGGCGCCGGCCGTCTTCCAGGCGCCCTTGAACCTCGCGACACCGCCGAA
>JBKPSO010000330.1:0-12758 GCA_046735055.1 Actinomycetota bacterium | reverse complement strand
GCTCTCGGCGCGGCTCGCCGGCGATGCGACGCGGACGTTCCGCGACGGGATCCTCGATGCCGAGCTTCCCGCCGGGCGTGCGGTCGCGTGGCAGCGACCCGACGGGACACTGCACCTGCGCGCGACCGGCGAGGAAGCCTTCGAGCAGATGCGCTTCTGCCTCGGAATCGACGACGACCACACGCCCTTCGTCCTCCGGTTCGGCAGCGACCCGTTCATCGGCCGCGCCGTGCGGATGCTGCGCGGCCTGCGGCCGCTGCGGACCGCGACGGTTGCGCACGCGCTCCTCCGCGCCCTCTGCGGGCAGCTGATCCTCGCGAGCGAGGCGCGCGCGATGGAGCGGCGGATCGTCCGAACCGCGACAGAGCGCCGCACCGGCTGGCGGCACGCCCCACCGACCGCCGCCGACCTTGCCAGGCTCTCGCCCGCGAGGCTCCGGGCCCTCGGCCTGCACGCACGTCGCGGCGCGACGCTCGCTCGCCTGTGCGCGTGGGAGCTCGAGCGGCTGAAGGAGCAGCCGACCGCGGCGGTCGCCGGCCGACTCGAACGCGAGCGCGGAATCGGCCCCTGGTCAGTCGGCGTGGTCTGCCTCGAGGGGCTCGGCCGGTTCGAACGCGGCCTCGAGGGCGACCTCGGCCTCGTCAAGCTGCTCGCCGCGATCCGCGGTCACCGCGTCGAGGGCTGGGAGACCGCGGAGCTGCTCGCGCCCTACGGCGAGTGGGCAGGCCTGGCGAGCGTCTATATGCTCTCCGGCTCGACGCGCGGCCTCCTCCCCGTCGCGCGCGCAGCCTGACCGTAGACTCACCCGGATGAGCCGCCGCATCGCCATCCTCGGTTGCGGGAAGATCGGCGAGTCCCTGCTTGCCGGCCTCCTCAGCTCCGGCTGGCGCGAGCCCGCCGAGGTCGTCGCGACGGTCCGGCGCGACGACCGCATCGGCGAGCTGCGCGGGCACTACGGCATCGAGGTCGTCCGCTCGAACCCGGAGGCAGTGGCCGGTGCAGGTCTCGTGGTGATCGCCGTCAAGCCGCAGGACATCGAGACCCTGCTCGACGAGGTCGGGCCGGTACTGCAGCCGGAGCAGACGGTGCTCTCGGTCGCCGCGGCAATCTCCACCGGCGCCATCGAGAGCCACATCGGCGCGCCCGTGCCGGTCGTACGCTCGATGCCTAACGCGCCCGCGGTCGTCCACGAGGGGATGGCGGGAATCTGCGCCGGACGCCACGCCGGCGAGGAGCACCTTGCGCTCGCGGAGGAGTGCCTCTCGCACCTCGGCGGCGTCGCCCGCGTCCCCGAGCGGTACATGGACGCGGTCACGGCCGTCTCCGGCTCGGGGCCCGCCTACTTCGCCCTCCTCGCCGAGGCGATGATCGAGGCCGGCATCCTGCTCGGCCTCTCCCGGGAGATCTCGACGCAGCTCGTCGTCCAGACGATGCTCGGCACCGCGAAGCTCCTCCGCGACGAGCACATGCACCCCGTCGAGCTGCGGGAAGCCGTCACCTCGCCCGGCGGCACGACGATCCGCGCGATCCGCGAGCTCGAGCGGGCCGGCGTGCGCGCAGCATTCCTGAACGCGATCCAGGCTGCGATGGAGCGTTCGAAGGAGCTGGCCGAAGGCGACCTGTGATGGACGACGTCGAGCTCGTCGTCCTCGACGATGCCGCCGCCGCGACCGAAGCGGCAGCGCAGCGGATCGCGGAGGCCGTCGGCGGCAGCGGCCACATCGGCCTCTCCGGTGGCTCCAGCCCGCGGCCGGCGTACGAGCGGGTGGCCATCCTGCGCCCCGACTGGGGCGGCGTCGAGCTGTGGTGGATCGACGAGCGTTGCGTCCCGCCCTCGGACGGCAGGTCGAACTACCGCCTGATCCGCGAAGCTCTCCTGGACGGCCTCACGGGCGGGCCGGACGTTCATCGCGTGCGCGGGGAGCTCCCGCCGGAGGAGGCCGCCGACGAGTACGACGCCGCGCTCCATGGCGTCACGCTCGACTTCGCGCTGATGGGGATCGGCCCCGATGGCCACACGGCCTCGCTCTTCCCCAACGCACCGGCCCTCGACGAGACCGAGCGTCGCGCCGTCGCGGCCGAGGCGGGGATAGAGCCGTTTGTCCCCCGCGTGACGATGACGCGCCCGGTGCTCAGGGCCGCGCGAACGATGGTCTACCTGGTCACCGGCCAGGCGAAGGCGGAGGCCGTCGCGCGCGCGTTCGCCCAGCCGCCCTCACCCGCAACGCCGGCCAGCCTCGTCCGCGGGCAGCAGACGGTCGCGATCCTCGACCGCGCGGCGGCCGCGCTCCTACCCGGGTAGTAGCGCCGACTCGAGCTCCGTCGCCATCCCCCGCCGCGCCGCAAGCGCCTGGAGCACCAGCACCGTGTCCGCGACCGGGACCTCCTCGAGGTACTCATCACGCGTCTCGAAGGACTCGAGCACCGACTCGACCGCCTCGATGTACCCGACAACGTCCTGGGCAGCGATCATCGCGAGCGCGTCGCCAACGTCGCGCGGGAAGTCGTCGCGAATGCGGATCGAGTCCGCGTGGATGCGGGCATGCTCCCAGTCGCCGAGCACCGAGCGGGCGAGGGCGGCGGCGTAGCGGCCGATCGGCGAATCGGCCTCCTCCGCCCCCTCGACCAGCGCCCACCGCGATGCCTCCTCCGCCCCGGCCCAGTCGTCGGCGAGCACCAGGGCCTTGATCGCGCCGATCGGCCGGCCCCAGCTGCCCGGCGGCGCCTCCGCGTAGCTCTCGCGCCACCGCGACGCCGAGCGCTCCAACCACTCCCGCGCGTCCGCGCCCTGCATCAGTAGACACAGCCCTGCGCCCCACGCAGCGTTCCCCATTCGCGTCAGCTGGCGCTGGCGCTCGTCCGTCCCGTCGCCCAGGCGGGACTCACCGTCCCGGTAGCGCCCCGCCTCCCGCTCGAACATCCCCGCCCAGTCGACCACGCCCCCAGTATGGGGGAGGGGCCCGAGGGGTCGGGTCGCGCACGGCCACCGAAGGCATGTATGCTTGACCTGCGACGCCCGTGCGGGGTCTCGGGCGCCCTCTCGAAAGAATGCAGCGCGATGAGCGCTGCCCCCATGCAGGAGACCATCGATCAGCTTTTGACCGTGTCCGTGGCGACGGGTTCCCTCGTCACCGCGGCGGAGCGCACCTCGGAGTGGGCGGGCGAGCCGTTTCTGCACCCAGACGAGGACGCCGCCCGGGTGCTCGCGCCCGGCACGGCGCGACGCCGCGCGCTCGACGACGCCGTCGTCGAGATCGAGGCCGGCCGGGAGCGCCCCTCCCCCGAGTGGAAGATCCGCTACGCGCTGATGCTCGGGCTCGAGCGGGTGCTGAGCGAGCGTCCGCCACACCTCCCCTCCGGCACGGAGCTCCGCCGCCACCAGGTCGACGCGCTCGCCGGGATGCTCACCGAGCTGATCGCCGCAGCGCAGCGAGAGCCGGAGGCGGTCGAAGAGCCCGAGGACGATTACGAGGACGAGGACGAGAACGAGAACGGGGAGAACGGCGAGAGCGAGGTGCTCGAAGGCGAGGTGCTCGAAGGGGACGAGGAGGACGAGCTTCCGGCCGGGAGGGACCCGGGCGCCGTCCGCCGCTACCGCTTCCGCCATCCCACCGCCTCCGGCAAGACGATCGCGGCAGCCGGTTTCGTCGAGGCGGCGCGGACGATCGGCGTCCTGATCCTCACCCACCGTCGTCTGCTCGTCACGCAGTTCAACCGGGAGCTGGGGGACGAGGGCTACGGCGAGCGGATCACGCCCGAGATCACGGGCAAGGGCCGCCCGCCGCGCGAGAACCCGATCACCATCCAGACCTACGCCTGGTTCGCGCGCCACGTGAAGGACCTGAACCGCGACGCGTACCAGCTCGTGATCTGCGACGAAGCCCACACGGCACTCGGCGAGAAGACGAGCGCGGCGATCCGCAGCTTCCCCGAGCCGGTCTACATCGGGATGACGGCGACCGAGCAGCTGATCGCGAAGAAGGTCTCGGACGTCTTCCCGGCCTCGGTCGACGACCTCCCGCTCGGCGACGCCGCGCGGCGCGGGCTGATCGCGCCGCTGCGCTGCCTGCGCGTGCCGCCGGCGGCGGCGATCAACTCGGTGCCAATCGTCGGCGGCGACTTCGACCAGGAAGCCCTCGCGAAGGTGCTTGACCACGTCGCCCTCAACCAGGCGGCCGCGAGCCTCTACCGCGACCGCTTCGACTCGACGCCCGGGGTCGTGTACGCGGCCGGCGTCGACCATGCGTACAACCTCGCTCAGGAGTTTCGCGCAGCCGGCCTGAAAGCCGAGGCCGTCAGCGGCCGCACACCTCCGGTCAGGCTCGCCGAGATCCTCGCCGCCTACGAGCGCGGCGAGATCGACGTGCTCGTGAACGCGATGCTGCTCGCCGAGGGGTGGAACTCGCCGCGCGCGACCGTGGTGATGCACCTCGCCCCGACGGCGAGCCGCCGCGTCTACCAGCAGCGCATCGGCCGCATCATGCGCTTGCACGCGCGGAAGGAAGCGGGGATCGTCGTCGACTTCGTCCAGAAGGGCGCGACGCACACGGACCGTGTCGTCACGCTCCACTCGCTGCTCGGGGCCGACTTCTATCGCGAGGGCGCGCGGGTCACGCCCGCCCCGCGCCGGCGCGTGCAGCGGCGGGCCCGCCGCAAGCTCCAGCCGGCGCCGTGGCTCGTCCCCGTCACCCCGGACGTCAACCGCCGCCTCGCCGTCATCCAGCGGGAGTGGCAACGCGTCGACCCGCGGTACCTCGACGAGGAGGAGCAGCGGTTCTGGGCGCGCATCGCCGGCCGCCAGGCGCGCTTCGACGACCGGGTCGCGCTCTTCGAGAAGCTGACGGCGCGCGCGAGCAAGGCAGCGCTCGAGCAGTTCCTCTTCACCTGCGCCGCGGAGAACCCGAACCGCCGACTGCGGATGATGGCGCTCGCCGACCGCGTCGGCATGACCATCGACCGGGCGAGTTTCGACGATCTCGTCACGTTGGTGACCCAGGCGCCGCCGTGGGAGAAGGACCGCGTGCAGGGCGTCCGCACGCTCCTGCGCGCGATCGGCGAAGGCCGGCCCGACGCGCCCGAGCAGATCCTCGCCCGCTGGACCTGGCGCCTCGCGCGCGCGGTCCGGAAGGTGCTCGACCGCAAGGCGAGCGCCGAGTATCCCGAGGCGAAGCGACTGCTCGGGGCGCTCGCGAACTCGCGCGGGCACCGGCACGAGGAGAACGCGGCCAAGCTCGCCGCCGCCGCGATGGAGGTGCCGCTCGCGACCGCGGCCGCGCTGCTCGCCTCGGCCGAGGGCTACACACCGCGTGCGAACCACACGCTCGAGGCGGCTCGCGAGGAGCTTGGCACGATCGCAGAGGTCGCGAACGCGCTCGCCGACGACCTGCCCGCGCCGAAGGCGCATCCGGGACGGCGCCGCAGGCGGCGCCGGAAGAAGAAGCCGGCGGCGGCTCAGGCGGCGGCCGCGCAGAACGGCTCGGCGCCCGCGCAGGCCACGGCTGCCGAGCCTGCGGCCACCGAGCAAGCCGACGCGTAACGAACTCGCCGCTACGCTGACCTAGCAGAGATGTTCCTGCTGCTGCTCGGCATCGGGTTCGTCGCGGGTTTGATCACGGCAGTCTCGCCGTGTGTGCTCCCGGTGCTGCCGATCCTTCTCGCCGGCGGCGCCTCGGGGGGGCGGCGCAAGCCCTTCGCGATCGTCGCGGGGCTCGTCGTCAGCTTCTCGGCCTTCACGCTCTTCGCCGCCTGGGTCCTGGACGAGCTCGGGTTGCCGAAGGACCTGCTTCGCAACCTTGCGATTGCGCTCCTATTCGTAATCGCGGCGAGCTTGATCGTCCCACAGATCGGCGTGCTGATCGAGCGGCCTTTCCAGCGGCTCGTACGGGCCCCGACCGGCGATCTGGGCGGCGGCTTCCTGCTCGGCCTCAGCCTCGGGCTCGTGTTCGTGCCCTGCGCCGGACCCGTGCTGGCGGCGATTACGGTCCAGGCGGCGACCCTGAACTTCGGCTGGCGGACGGTGCTGCTGACGATCGCCTACGCGCTCGGCGCGGCGGTGCCGATGCTCGTCGTCGCGACCGGCGGGCAGCGCTTCCTCCGGCCGCGCGCGCAGAAGCTCCGCGCCGCCCTCGGGGTGGTCGTCGCGCTCGCCACGCTCGCGATCGTCTTCGACGTCGACCGCCGGCTGCAGACCTGGCTCTCGGACTACACGAACGCGTTGCAGAAGCCGGTCGAGCGCAGCACTGTCGCCAAGCGCGAGCTGCGGAAGCTGACCCACGCCGGCGGCGGGGTCGCGCGGGCGGCGAGCGTGAAGCCGCAGACGGTGGCGCTGCCGGACTTCGGCGCCGCGCCGGACTTTGTCGGGATCGACGCCTGGCTGGGCAGTCGGCCGCTGACGATGCGCGAGCTGCGAGGCAAGGTCGTCCTCGTCGACTTCTGGACGTACTCGTGCATCAACTGCCTGCGGACGCTGCCGCACGTCGAGGCGTGGGACCGCCTCTACCGCAAGGACGGCCTGGTGATCGTCGGCGTGCACACCCCTGAGTTCGCGTTCGAGCACGTCCCGTCGAACGTGCGCGCGGCGGTGCGCCGGCTCGGCGTCCACTACCCGGTGGCGCTCGACAACGAGTACGGGACGTGGACCGCGTACCAGAACGAGTACTGGCCGGCGAAGTATCTGATCGACCGCACCGGACACGTCCGCTACGCTCACTTCGGCGAGGGGGAGTACGACGTCACCGAGCGGAACATCCGGCTCCTGCTCGGCGAGCACCCCGGCGCACCCGCCGCCGGGAGGCTCCGCGACCCGACCCCGACGGGCCCGCTCACGCCCGAGTCGTACCTCGGCTTCGAGCGCCTGGCGCGCTACGCCGGCTCGAAGCTCTATCCCGGGAAGATGGCGCGCTACGAACTACCCGAGGCGCTGGGGCAGAACGACCTCGCCTACGGAGGCTCGTGGCGCGTCGAATCGCAGCGCATCGTCGCGGGGCGGGCCGCGCGTCTGCGCCTGCACTTCTACGCGCGCAACGTCTACCTCGTCCTCGGCGGCAAGGGCCGCGTCCAGGTGCTCGTCGAGGGAAAGCCGCTGAGGACGGTCGCGGTGACCGCGGACAAGCTCTACCCGCTCGTCGAGGGGAAGCCCCGTGACGCGACGCTCGAGCTCCGCTTCACCCCGGGGGTGAAGGCGTATGCCTTCACGTTCGGCTAGACCAGGCGGTTTTCCACAACCAGTGCCTGGCACCGGACGTGTGTCAAATGTGCGACTTCTTTTCCACCACAGGTGCCTGGCACCGGTGGTGTGACGAAAGCGTGACTTCTCTTGCCCGGGGTCAGTGCTCGGAGCCTGGGCCCGGGCCGCCATCCTCCTCCTGCTCGCGCTCACGCAGGAAGCGTGAGAGCTCGGCGGCGAGGCTCTCGCCCGAGGGAATCTCGCTCTCGTCGAGCTCGTCGACACGGCGCTCGAGCTCCGCCACGTAGGCCGCCGTCTCCTCGTCGGTCGCAATCGCCTCGCTGACCTGCGTGACGTACGCGGCGGCCGCCTCGTCGAGCTCGGCGGTGTCGATCTCCGTGCCGAGCAGCACGCCCAGGCGCTCGCAGAGCGCGCCGGCGGCCTTCGGGCTCGGGGCGAGCGAGACGTAGTGTGGCACCGCCGCCCACAGGCTCGCCGAGGCGATGCCGGCACGGCGGCAGGCGTCGTGAAGCACACCGACGATGCCGGTCGGCCCCTCGTAGCGCGAGACCTGAAGGCCGAGCTGCTCGATCAGGTCCGGGTCGGTGGCGCTTCCGGTCACCGGCGCGGGGCGCGTGTGCGGCACGTCCGCGAGCAGCGCGCCGAGCGTGACGACGAGCTCGACCTCGAGCTCCCGGGCGAAGTCGACAACGAGGCCGGCGAACGTGCGCCAGCGAAGGTTCGGCTCCACGCCCAGGAGCAGGACGGCGTCGCGAGCGAGCCCGTCGGGGCGCGCGTGGTAGAAGACCGTCTCCGGCCAGTCGATCCGGCGCGTGAACCCCTCCTCCAGCTTCACGTGTGGGCGCGTCGCTTGAAAGTCGTAGAAGCCTTCGGGATCGATCTCCGCGAAGCGGCGCGCGTCCCAGCGCTTGGCGAGGTAGCCGGCGGCGAGCGAGGCGCCCTGGCCACCGTCGTTCCAGCCGCGAAACGCAGCGACGAGGACCGGGTGCTCTAGCGCCGGACGCCGGGCGACATTGAGCTCGGCCATCCGGCCAGTCTACGTCCAACGCGTCGCTACGCCGCCGGCGGACGCCACATGAGCGTGACGAGCGCCACCGTCAAGGCCCAGACCGTTGCCGCGACCGCGACGTGAACGAGGACGAGCCACCACGGCAGGTGCGTGCGGTACTGGATGTCGCCGAGCGCCATCTGGACGAGGACGAGCCCGGCGAGCCCGGCGGCGGCGGGGAAATAGCGGGGCGCGGACGCCCGGCGCGCGAAGAGGTAGCCGATCAGGAACATCAAGCTGCAGCCGAGCACCGCAACGGCTGCGCCGTGCAGGAGAAGCGCCGGGTGAAGCGACCAGAGCCGGTAGACGTGCTTGCCGCCCGAGTGCGGGCCTGCGGCGGTCGCAAGCGTCCCGGTCGCGAGCAGCGCGAAGCAGGCGACGCCGATCCCGAGCCCGGCGATGCGCGGCTCGCGGCCGAGGCCGGCGCCGTGACCGCGTCCCAGCGCGAGCGACTCCAGGCCGACCACGACCGCCGCCCCGAGTACCGCCATGGAGAGCAGGAGGTGAGGGATGACGAGCGCCGGATGGAGGTGCGCGTAAACAGTGATCGCGCCGAGCGGCGCCTGGGCGAGCGTCCCGAGGAACGTGGCCAGCGCGAGCCAGCGTGTCCAGCGGGGCAGGCCGGGCGTGCGCCACGCACCGACGGCGAGGGCGAGCGTGAGGGCGATCGTCACGCCGCCGACCATGCGGTTCCCGAACTCGATGTACGAGTGGTAGTCCTTCTCCGGGAACGGCTGCCCCGGCTGGCAGCCCGGCCAATGCTCGCAGCCGAGGCCGGAGCTCGTCAGCCGCACGACCGCGCCGGTCGAGACGATTGCCCAGAGAGCGACCACGGACGCGCCTGCGAGCCGCCGAAACGTGGCCGACGAGAGCTCGAAGGCACGCAGGCGCGCGAGCCGTGTCGTCTCGACGTGCACTAGACGACGGCCACGTCCGCGCCGTCCTGCACGCGGCCGATCCGGCGGACGAAGAGATCCCGGGCCTCGAGCTCGGCGACCAGCGCCGGGCCCTTGTCCGCGGGCAGGGAGACGAGGAGGCCGCCTGCCGTCTGCGGGTCGTACCCGAGCACGAGCCTCTCCTCCGCCACCCCCTCGGCGAAGACGTGCGCGGCCGCGAAGTCCCTGTTCCGCCTGTCGCCGCCGGTCTTCTCCCCCGCGCCCGCTACCTCGAAGGCTCCTGCGAGCGCCGGCCACGACTCGCTCTCGAGCACGAGCCGAACGTCGCTGCGCTCGGCCATCTCATAGGCGTGACCGAGCAGACCGAACCCCGTCACGTCGGTGACCGCGTTCGGCCGGAAAGAGCGGAGCACGTCGGCCCAGTCGCGGTTCAGGGTCGTCATCCAGCCGACCGCCGCGTCGGCCTCGTCGAGGCCGATCAGCCCCCGCGCCGCGCCGTGGAGGACGAGACCGGTGCCGAGCGGCTTCGTCAGGAAGAGCGCATCGCCGACCTGCGCGCCCGACTTCGGCCACACGCCGTCGGGATGCACCGTGCCGACGACGGCGAGCCCGTACTTCGGCTCCTTGTCGCGGATCGTGTGCCCGCCGGCCAGGATCGCGCCGGCCTCCCGCACCTGCCGGTCGGCCGCTTCGAGGATGGCCGCGACCGTCTCGTGCGGCAACTCCTCGGGGAACTCGGCGATCGACAGCGCGAGCAGCGGCCGGCCGCCCATCGCGAACACGTCGTTGAGCGCGTTCGTCGCCGCGATCGTCCCGAAGTCGCGTGGGTCGTCGACGAGCGGCGGGAAGAAGTCGAGCGTGAAGACGAGCGCCGTGTCGTCGTCGAGGCGGTACACAGCGGCGTCGTCCGCGGGCGAGAGCCCGATCAGCAGGTCCTCCGCCTCGGCGGGGACGAAGCCGGCGAGCAGCTCCTGGAGCTGCGCGGCGGAGTACTTGGCCGCGCAGCCGCCGCTCGTCACGAGCTCGGTCAGCTTGACGGCCATGGGCGAAGCGTAGACCGCAGCGACAGGCTCCAGCCTGTTTCCACTCGATCTGCGAAACCACTACCCGGCCAGGAGCTTCGAGCGGATCGCCGCCGCCAGCTCTCCGTACGAGACCGATGCCTCGAACCGGGCCTTGACCCGGCCGTCTCCGCCGACGAGGAAGACCCACGGCTCGCTCGGCAACCGCCACTCACGCACCCAGCGGTTCTGTCCCTGCGCCGGGTTGTTGTCGGCGTAGATCTCGACGTGGATGAAGCGCACGCCGCGTCCGGCGAACCGTCGCTGCACGGCCTTGACGACATCGATGACGGGGCCACAGGTTCGGCTCGTGCAGTACTTCGGCGTTGCGAAGACGAGCACGAACGGGACGTGTGCGGCGAGCGAGTCGGCGACGGAGTAGCGGAGCAGCGACAGATCGGGCGGGCTCGCCGTCGTGAGCGCGGCGACGTCTCCGTGCGTGCTCGCGAGCGTGGGCGTCCGCGAAGGGATCGCGCGCGAGCCGACCGCGGGCGCCGTCGGGTGAGCTGCGACCTGAAGGTTGCCGACGCCCTGGATCGAAGCGCCGTCGGGCGCGGCGACGATCGTGTACTTCCCGGAGTTCTCGAGGTGGAAGCGCGCGACATAGATCGACCTGGCGCCGCCGAGCGCCGCCTCGGAGCGTCCTGGAATCCCGATCGGCTCGAGCCGCGCAACCGTCGCGACGAGCGGCTCGGAATCGAGCGACCGCCCGACGAGCACCCGCGCCCGCGGGCGCGAGATCAGCCGCGCCTGCCGGTCGATGACGAGGAAGGTGACCCGAAGCTCGCCGACGGCGTAGTCCGACGTGCCCTGGACCAGCGCGACGTCGGGGCCCGGACGCGCGAGCACCGACGCGAGTGTCCCCGCCTTCGCTTCAGTGTTGCCGCCGCCTCCGCCGCACCCGGCGAGGAGCAGTGCGAGGAGGGGGAAAACCGCGGTGCGCCGCACCCCGCCAATCTAGGCGGAACGGTACGGCGCCCGCCGGAGTCCTAGTGGCCGTCCGCGTACCCGGCGCCGATGACCGCCAGCACCAGGGACGCAACGATGACGAAGTAGAGGATGCTCCCCTTGGTCAACGCTATCTCTCCTTTCGCCTAGAAGCGGAAGTCCTGCAACGCCTCGGCTGCCCGCCGGTAGTGGCTGGCCGCCTGTCCTTCTGCGCCTCGCTTCGCTGCGAGATCGCCCTGAGCGACCCAGGCCGCTGCCCGGTGGCTGACCGACGACGACTGCTCGAAGCTCTTATCGGCAGCGAGGAGCATTTCTTCAGCCTCGATCAAGCGCTCTTGTTCGAGCAGCGCGCGGCCCAGTGCAAGCTGCGCGGTGCCGATCTCGTACAGATAATCCACGCGGTCGCCGAGCAGCTCGAGGGCGTTCCGGGCCTCGGCCTCCGCCTCGCGGAACCGCCCTGTCCCCAGGTGTACCTCGGCGAGCGAGCACATCGCCTGGCCGGCATCGACCTGACTCCCGGTCTCGCTCGCCAGGGCGAACGCGCCCTCGAGCAGGCCGACGGCCTTGTCGGCGTTCCCGAGCGTGTAGTTCAGGCCGCCGAGGTTGTTCAGCAGTCGGCCGACGTTCCCCCTGTCGGCGAGCTCCTCGTACAGCGCCCGAGCACGCTCTGCGTAGGAGCGCGCGAGGACGAAGTGCCCCTCCCGCTCGGCGACGAGCGAGGCCTGGAAGTAGGCATTCGCGGTCGCCTGCTTGTCGCCGGCCGCCTGGGCGAGCTCGAGCGCGCGCTCGACGTCCTCACGGGCAGCCTGCCAGTCGCGCTGGCGCCGGTAGCACCGGGAGCGCCAGCCGAGGATGTCTGCACGCAGGCTGTCGGACGCCAGACCGGACTGCTCTGCGAGCTCGAGAGCGGCACCGAGCAGCCCGACTGCAGTGGCGATGCTGGAGAGCTTGTACCGGGCCACGCCGAGCCGGAACAGGACGGCCGCGCGGTCGACGTCGGAGAACCCCGGCCCCTCGGCGAGCTCCCGCGCGCGGGCGAGGAGCTCGAGCGCCTCGTCGTTCCGGCCGACCTGGATCAGCGCCCACGACTCGCCGAGCAGTGAGCGAAGCTCGAGGTCCCGGGCGCCGGTTCGCTCGACGGCTTCCCGGCCGCCCGCGAACTCCTCGAGCGCCTCGTCGTAGGAGCGGATCTCGGACAGCGCCTCCGCGCGTGCGAGCGCCGCCTCCGCGCGCGCGCGATCGTCCGAGCTGACGCCGGTCTCGAGGTAGTCGGGGTCGACGCCGAGCTTCTCGGCCAGCCACTCGAGCGTGTCAGCGGTCGGCCGGGTCTTGCCGAGCTCGATCTGGCTGACGTACTCCTTCGAGAAACGGCCGGCGGCGAGGTCGGTCTGCGTCAGGCCCGCGGCGATCCGCAACGCCCGCACGCGCTCACCGATGCCCGGCAGCTCGACAAAACCCCGGCTCTCATACCCCGTGTCCGTAGTGAAGTAAGGGTAGTCAAAACTCCTTCACTTGGCTACTTGACAAATTCGGACATGGCTCCTATAGTCGTGGCACTTCGCAACCACCGCCGCAGGAAGACAAGGTCGGGAGTGGGGGGCGCGCCGCCGGCGCGCGAG
>JBKPSO010000329.1:0-8428 GCA_046735055.1 Actinomycetota bacterium | reverse complement strand
CGCCGACGCCTCCGGCTGGAGCTCGCGAATCGTCGTCGTCTCGCCGCCGAGGTCGCCGAAGAGCGCGGCGCCGCCGAGGGCGAGCCCGCCCCCGAGCAGGGCGGCGGCGCCGAGCGCGGCTGCACCGAGCGCGATGCCCGTCTTGCTGGCCACGCCGCTCTTATAGCCAGTCCGGTGTTGAGCCTCCGTTTCGGCGCGTTAAGCCCGCGTAGTGCCTCAGTTAACCCTGTGTTGAGTGTTCCGGGGTCGGCGGGACGATCTCGAGCGGCGCGTCGAACCTGCTGTAGCGGTGGCGCATGAAGTGCGCCGGCGCGGTCATCTTCAGCGCGAGCAGCCGGCCGGAGGGCGGGTCGATCCAGAGCTCGAACCAGGCCGGCAGCCTCGGGTCGTAGAACGAGGCGTGCATGAGCCGCCCCTGCTCGAGCAGGTGCGCGTTTCGCCTCGGGTCGGAGCCCCAGAAGGGCTCGGGCTGCCTGAGCGGCTCCTGCTCGGAGCGCTGCCACCGTCCGCCCGGGAGCCGGTCCCAACGCGTGCCGCCGATGATCACCGCCTCGGGGCCGTTGACGATCCGGTACGAGAGACGATTCGGCGCCTGCACGCGATACGTGGTCGTGATCTCGTTGCGCGACGAGGACGCGAGGCGCTCGTGGATGACGAGTGTGTGGACGCCGCGGAAGACGCGGTCGACACGGGCGAGGAGGGCCGCAGCCGCCGGTGCAGGCCAGCGCGCCGGGAGCGTGAAGACGAGCGTGCGCCCGCCGACCTTCACCGGGACACGCCGCGGCGGCGCGGGCAGCGGGATGGTCGCGGCATAGCAGCCCGGGCCGCAGCGAGCCGTGCCGACTCCGGCGACCGTGACGTCGAGCCCGTCCACCCCCTTGCCCTCCGCGCCGAGGGCGGTCACCTGCATGCCCACCTTCCGCCCCCGCGGTGAGGCGGCGAGGCCGATCGCGACGTCGTCGTCCTCCGCCGCGAATACGACGGCGTCCGCGGGCGGCGCATGGGCGGGCACGGGCCCGACGACGGCGGCCGCGCCGCGCGCGGGGGGCCGAAGGTCGGTGAGGACGGCGACGGCGGCGACGACGCCGGCCAGCAGCGCGAGCTCCACGACGAAGGGGAGGCGGACGAGCCGCCGCCGGTTCGACCACGCGACTCCGAGCACGAGGACGAGCAGCCCGGTCTTGACCAGCACCGCGCGCCCATAGCCCGTGTCGACGAGGGAGTCGAGCGACGGGAAAGCGGCGATTGCACGCGGGATCGCACCGACGCCGAGCAGGACGACCGCCCCGAGCCCGATCGGCGGGAATCGCCGCCGCGCCTGCGGCGAGCGGACGAGGACGAGAACGAGCAGGCCGCCGATCCAGACCGCCGCCGCGACGACGTGGGCCAGGTCGGCGAGCGCGACGAGCCAGCGCAGGCGGTGCGGGTCGAGCGCGTGACCGGCGAGCGTCGGGGCCGCGAGCACGAGGACGCCGATCGCCGAGGCCGCGAGGCCGAGCGCGGGCAGGGCAAGTGAGCTGAGCGCGGCGAGCGCTCCGGCGGTCCCGGCGATCGCTGCCGCCTCGGTCACCCGGCCGAACCGCGTAGCTTCGGCGGCCGGCTCGAGCGCGAGCAGGCCGAAGCCTCCGGCCGCAACGAGCGCGAGCCCACCGCCGACGACGAGC
Source organism: Actinomycetota bacterium (assembly GCA_046735055.1). GTDB lineage: Bacteria > Actinomycetota > Thermoleophilia > Gaiellales > Gaiellaceae > DATBLE01. The sequence continues at coordinate 6,764 of JBKPSO010000329.1, read as the reverse complement.
GCCTCGAGCCGGCGCCCCGCGCCGAGAAAACGTCCGGTCAGCGCCGCCCCGCCCGCGACGAGCACCCCGGCGAGGAAGACCAGGCGCAGCAGCACTGACGAGGACGACGGGCCGCCCCCGCCGGCCGAGAGGGTCGGCACCGGGTGCGGAGCTCCCGCGCCGACGGCGAACGCCAGCACGCCGGTGATCAGATGGCCGTCGTTCGAGATGACGCGCCAGCGCACGGTGTAAGCGCCGCGCGGCAGTCCGGGCCGCAGCGGGACGACCAGCGCGCGGTTGTTGCCGTCCAGGCGATGGGCGTGTCCGGCGACCACCGAGCGGCCGGCGGCGTCGACGGCGAGGTCGCCCCCGGCCGGGCGAACCTCGTCGTCGAAGAGCAGACGCACGTCGGCGGGCGGAGTCGCCAGGACCGCGCCGTCTGCCGGCTTCGAGCCGACGAGCCGCGCGTGCGCCGCCGCGCCCGCCGGGAAGGCGAGCGCGAGCAGGAGCGCGGCGAGGCTACTGAGCCTGCGGCAGGACGAGCCCGAGCACGCCTTCACCCGCGGGGACGAAACCGCGGCTGCGGTAGAACGCTGTTGCCCGCTCGTTCCCCGACTCGACCACGATCTCGAGGCGCTCGGCCCCGACCGAGATCGCGCAGCCCTCGGCCCACTCGAGCAGCTGGCCGCCGATCCCCTCCTCCTCGTGAGCGGGGTGCACGCAGAGTTGTTCGATGCGCAGGCTCCAATCGGTTTCCTCGATCGCCACGTAGCCGGCCGGCTCCCCCTGGAGCTCGGCGACGAAGACGGTATCCCGCGCAAGCGTGGCACGCGTGCGATCGTCGTCGCAGTCGGCGAAGGCGAGCTTCGCGACCCCGAAGAGCAGCCCTTCGTCGTCGACCCGGAAGGGCCGCATCATCACCTTGCGGTACGGCACTCCGGAACGTGATGCTATGCGCGGAAGGGAGGTTGGGCAAATGAGCCGCCGCGCAAGTGCACCAACGCGGAAGGTTTTCGGCTCCTAGATCGAGTCAGCGCCCGAACCAGCGGGCGCGGCGGCTCGACCCGAAGTGCTCCTTCTCGGCGACGAGGGCGGCGGAAGGCTCCTGGAAGGTCCCGGTCGGCTTCGGCCCCGAAAGGAAGTCGACGTCGACCCGGCCGACCCGACCGGCGCCGAACTCGATGTAGCACGAGCCGAGCCCGTCGTAGGGCCCCGGCTGCTCCTGGCCCCGGATCCGCGCGATCAGCGCGTCAGCGACAACCCGCGCAGCTCCCTCTGCGAACACGCCGGCTTTCGGCACCCCGACCGTCGCCACGTCCCCGAGCGCGTACACGCCGGGGAACTGCGTCTCGAGCGTCGCCGACCTCACCGGGACGTACCCGTCTTCGGCCATGCCGCTCGCCAGGACGACGTCGGGCGCGCGGTGCACCGGGACGCCGAAGAAGAGGTCGTAGGGCAGCTCGGTACCGTCGTCCAGCACAGCGACGCCCCGGATCGCGTCCACGGCGGCGACCCGGCGGTCGGGCACGAACTGGATGTCGTGCTCGACAAAGGCCGCCTCTAGCGCTCGGGACGTGTCCGGTGAGGGAGGGACGGGGCTGCCGAGTGGCAGGACGAACGTGATCTCACACCGGTCGCGGACACCGCGCGCCTCGAGGAAGTCGTGCAGGAGGAGCGCGCACTCGCTCGGCGCCGGCGGGCACTTGTACGGCGCTCCGCAGACGCCGACGATCGCCCGGCCGCCGGAGAACTCGGGCAGCAGCTCGCCCAGCCTCCGGGCGCCGTCGACGGAGTAGAACTCCGTGGCGTCGGCGAGACCCGGCGTCGCGTCGAAGTCGTAGTCGGCGCCGAGCGCCACGACCAGGACGTCCGCCTCGTGGACACCGCCGTCCGTGGTCACACGTCGCTCAGCCGGATCGATCGCGGTGATCGTCTCCTGCAGGAAGCTGACACCCGGCTTGACCAGATCGCGGTAGGGGAGCCGGACGGCGTCGAGCGTCGTCCGCCCGAACATCACGTCGAGCTTGGAGTAGCCGAAGACGAACGCGTCGCTCCGATCGATCAGCGTGACGTCGACATCGTCGCCGAGCGCCTGCGACAGCATCGTCGCGAGCTCGAGACCGCCGAAGCCTGCTCCGAGCACGACGACCCGGGTCACCGCGCGATCATACGATGCCGTACGTCATCGCTAGTCGGCCTCAGGTCGTCGACTCGGCGTAGCGGAGGTTCCAGAGCGCCCAGCCGGCGAAGCCGACCACGAGCGCGAACGCAACGCCGTAGGCCATCCCCACCTCGACCGGTTGCCCGGCGAGCAGCCCACGGAGCGCCTCGAGCAGCCGGGTGAGCGGGTTCGCGACCGCGACGCCGTGGATCCAGCCCTGGAGCAGCTTCAGCGGCACGTAGACCGGCGCGAAGAACAGGATCAGGAAGACAGGCGTCTGCATGATCGGCCCGGCCTGGATCGACTGAAAGCGCATCGCGATCCCGCAGGCCCAGAGCAGGAACGCGGCGTTCACCACGATCGCGAGCGTGTACATGCCGACGAGGTCGACCCCGTCGCCCTTGATCCGCATGCCGGCCAGCAGGGCGACGCCGGTGACCACGCACGCCGTGATCGCCCAGCGCAGGAGCGCGCCGATCGCATAGCCCGCGACGATCCCGCTCCGTCGCGACGCGGCAAGCAGCAGCCGGCGCGAGAACCCGTACTCGAAGTCCCGGGCGATCCCGAATCCGGTGAAGACCCCGCCGAATGCCGCGGACTGGAGGAGTACGAAGCAGAACTGGAAGCCGGCGTAGCCCGGCGCGTAGTCGAACCCCGGCAGGTGGCTGAGCCGCGAGAGGCCGCCCGCGAACGCAACGAAGTTGATCAGCGGGAACACCAGGCCCGGGACGAGCAGCGACGGGTTGTGCAGCACGTTGTGGATCACGCGCCAGCCGACCGCGAACGCGACGTTGCGGAAGTCGCGGATCACGTGCGGGTCATCCTCACGCGGAGGGCGAGCGCCGCTGCCGAGAGAGCGACGAGGAACAGCGCGACGGCGATCGCAAAAGCCAGACCGAGCGCCTGCCCGTCCCACCCGTCGATGATCAGGCTCCGGATTCCCTCGATCAGGTACGAGACCGGGTTGATCGTGGCGGCCCAGCGGAACCAGTCCGACTCGATCAGGTTCCGCGGGAAGTTCATCGAGGATAGAAGCAGGAAGACGAACAGCACCGGGAAGAGCCCCTGGATGGCCTCGCCCGATCCGGTGCGCAACGCCATGAAGACGCCGGCGGCGCCGAACCCGACCGCGATCGCGACCGCGAGCACGAGCAGCACGATCACGCCTCCCGGTCCGGACGCGGGATGGACGTCGACAACGTAGGCGACGACGACGTAGAAAACCGCCTGGACGAGCGCGACGCTCCCGACGCCGGCGAGCTGACCGAGGACGAGCGCAGCGCCTCGCACGGGCGTCAGTGAGAGGCGGTTGAGAAAGCCGGTCTGGATGTCGCGCGCGAGGTCGGTGCCCGCGTTCATCGTCGCAAAGAGCGCGCCCTGGATGAACGGAACGGCGAACGCAAACGCGACGAAGCGGTCGGTCGGGAAGCCGGGGATCGTCGTCGCCGGCTGGAGCCCACCAGAGTTCACGGCGAGCAGTCCGAGCGGGAAGATCACCGGGGCGACGACGTTCGCCGGCTGGCGGCTCTGGCGCACGATCGAGCGGCGGGCCAGGTGGTAGACCTGGGCGGCTGTCTGCCTCACGCCCGCGCCGGCTCGGCCTCGGGCTGTCCCTCCGCCTCGGCCTCGGCGGCCGCGCCCTCGAGCGTGCGTCCCGTCTTCTCCAGGAAGACATCGTCGAGCGAGGGCGCGTGCAGCTGAAGGTGCGCGGCGTGGAGATCCTCCGCATCGAGCGCGCGGACGATCTCGGCGAGATCGTACTCGTCGTGGCCACAGCGGACCGCGACGGCCGACGGCGAGAGCTGCACGAGCTCGCCGAAGCGGCGGAGGACGTCCGCGAGCCGGTCGCGCTGCTCCGGATCGGCGGGGACGACCTCGACCGTCGGCCGGCCGATCTCGGCCTTCAGCGCGGCCGGCGTGCCCTCGGCCACGATCCGCCCGTGGTCGATGATCCCGACGCGGTCGGCGAGCACGTCCGCCTCCTCGAGATACTGCGTGGTGAGGAAGACGGTCACGCCCTCCTCCTTCGCCAGGCGGCCGACTTCGCCCCAGAGCGCGCTGCGGCTCTGCGGATCGAGGCCCGTCGTCGGCTCGTCGAGGAAGAGCAGCCGCGGGCGGTGGACGAGCGCGAGCGCGAGGTCGAGGCGGCGCTTCATCCCACCGGAGTACGTGCGAACCTTGCGGTCGGCAGCGAGAGTCAGGCCGACACGCTCGAGCAGCTCGTCCCCGCGCGCGGCGCGCTCCTGGCGGGGGATCCCGTGGAGTGCGGTTTGCAGCCGCATGTGGTCGCGGCCGGTGAGCAGCGGGTCGAGCGCCGCCTCCTGCAGCGCCGCGCCGATCGCGCGCCGCACCTGGGCGCCCTGTTTGACGATGTCGTAGCCGGCGACGCGCGCCGTGCCGGAGGTCGGCGGGAGCAGCGTGGTCAGCATGTGCACCGTCGTCGATTTGCCCGCCCCGTTCGGGCCGAGGAAGCCGTAGATCTCGCCGGGCGCGACCCTCAGGTCGATCCCGTTGACGGCGTCGACTCCCTTGAACCGGCGGACGAGCCGCTCGGCCTCGATCCCGTTCCGGTCCATGAGCCGACTCTAGCGACGAGCATACTGTCGGCCGTGCGGAGGCTCCTGCCGTTTCTCGCGTTGGCTCTGGCCGCCGCCGGATGCGGCGGCGGCACGACGACCGTCACCGTCACGACGACGCGGATCGTCACGCGCACGGTGACGACGACGGTCACGCCCCAGACCGTCCGCCTCTACTTCTTCCGCAACGGCAAGCTCGGGCCGGTGTCGCGCCAGGTCACCTCGACGAGCCGCGACGCCCTGCTCGCGGCGCTGAACGACGGGCCGACCGAGGAGGAGAAGCGGCTCGGCTTCGAGGCGGCCGAGCGCGACGACCAGATCGCCGAGATCGTCTACACGCTCTCGCAGTTCGACCCGTCGAAGCCGGTCGTCGTCGGCGGCAAGAGCTACACCCGTGCCGACTTCGAGGACGTGACGCCCGCGATCCTGGTCGAGACGCCGCTGCCCTTCGACGAGGTGTCGGCGCCCCTGCGTGCCGCCGGGACGGCGAACACGTTCGAGGCGACCTTCGAGTACGACCTGCTCGACCCGGCCGGGAAGGTGTTGAAGCACGACTTCGTGACCGCGACCTCCGGGAGCGGCACGCGCGGCACATTCGACTTCGAGATCCCGTTCGAGGCCCCGAACGGCGTCGGGAAGCTGGTCGTCTACGAGCGCTCGGCCGCCGACGGCTCCCGCATCCACGAGATCGAGGTCCCGCTGAGCCTGGCGAAGTAAGGAACGGCGTCAGGCTGTCGCTCACGGCTCTCGCCGGCCGTCAGGTCCGGATCAGCGCTCATAGGCCACCTCGCCGCTCTCGATCACGATCACCTTGCCGTCCCCGACCGAGATCCGCAGCCACCCGTCGCGGTCGATCATCTCTGCCGTCCCGCTCGTCCCGTTCACGCTCACGCGCCTGCCGCGCAGGAAGTCCCGCGGCCCGAGCCCTTCGTAGACCGCGTCAAGCCCGCCGGTGAGCCAGGCCTCGTAGCGGCCCTCGAGCGCCTCCAAAACGGCCGCGAGCACCTCGTCGCGCCCCCACTCTCGACCAGTGGTCGTCCACAGCGACCCGGCGCGCTCGGGAAGCTGCTCCGGTGTCTGGTTCAGGTTGACGCCGATCCCGACGACGACGGCGCCGTCACGCGCCTCGGCGAGGATCCCCGCCACCTTCTGGCGCCGGAGCATGACGTCGTTCGGCCACTTGATCTGGACGGAGAGCCCCGTCAGCCGCTCGAGCGCGTCGGCGACCGCGACGCCGGCGACGAGCGCGAGCTGCGGCAGCGGCAGGTCAGCCGGCGGCTTGAGCAGCACGGAGAGGAGCAGCGCGGTTCCGGGCGGCGCCTCCCACGTCCGTCCGAGCCGCCCCCGGCCGGCGCTCTGGAGGTCCGCGAGCGCGACAGCGCCCTCCGGCATCGACGCGTCGAGCAGCGCCTGCGTCGACTCGCAGGACTCGACCTGGATCTTCGGGTCGCCCAGCCGCAGAGTCAGACACTCCCTGCCGGCTGCGGGGCCCCGGCGCGCGCAGTGTCTGAGACTCGTTCCACGCGCACCGCCGACACCTTGTACTCGGGCGTGCCGATCAGCGGGTCGCCGACGTCGTGGATGAGCCAGTTCACCTTCGCCTGCGCGAAGTGAAGCGCCATCCAGACGAGGCCCGGGTAGACGCGCTCGGAGTAGTGCGCCTCGGCCTCGAGCTCCCCCCGACGCGAGACGAGCCGGGCGACCCCGCCGTCCGCGATCCCGAGCGCCTGGGCGTCCTCGGCATTGATCTCGAAGAACGGCGCCTCTTGCTTCTCGCGCACGCCCGCCTCGAGCATCGTCATGGTCGCCGAGTTGTAGTGGTAGAGCGTCCGGCCGGTCGTCAGCACGAACGGGTACTCCGAGTCGGGCTGCTCGATCGGGGGCTGGTACTCGACGGGGAAGAAGCGGCCACGGCCCCCCGGCAGCGCCGGCTTCGGCGCATGTAGATACGGCGTGCCGGGGTGGTCGAGCTCGGTGCACGGCCACTGGATTCCGTGCTCCTCGATGCGCGGATAGCGGATCCCGTACCAGTTGGGCGACAGGTCGGC
>JBKPSO010000328.1:0-9630 GCA_046735055.1 Actinomycetota bacterium | reverse complement strand
TGCGCCGAGGTCGTCCACCTGCGGCTGCTCGGGCGGACGGCGAAGGCGCCGGCGAGCATCGTCGTGCCGCTGCAGCTCCCCGATCTGCCGGTGTTCCTGCGCTGGCGCGGGAAGCCGCCGTTCGGGAAGCCCGAGTTCGAGCAGCTCGTCGGCGTTGCCGACCGGCTGATCGTCGACTCGGACGAGTGGCCCGGCCTGCCGCGCGCCTACCAGCACCTCTCCGAGGTCTTCGACCGGATCGCGGTCTCCGACCTCGCCTGGGTGCGGACCCTGCGCTGGCGCGCCGGCCTCGCCGAGCTCTGGCCGGGGATCCGAGCCGCGCGCGTGCTCCACGTGACCGGGCCTTCCGCGGAGGCGTTCCTGCTCGCGGGCTGGCTACGCTCACGGCTGCGGCGGAAGATCACACTTCGGCGGCGGAACGCGACCTCCGTGACCGAGATCGAGGTCGACGGCACCCGGGTCGAGCCCGCCCGCCTGCCCTTTGCCTCCGGGAGCGACCTGCTCTCCGAGCAGCTCGAGCTCCACGTGCGCGACCCCGTCTACGAGGCGGCCGTGCGCGCGGTGTGACCGAATGCTGCGGCGGCGCCGTATATCCGGCGTGCCGGTGCTCGCGGAGGTCCCCACTTTCGAGTCTGTCGTGGCGCGCCATCTCGACGACGTCCACGGCTACCTCGTCTACCTCACCCGGGACCGCGGCGCGGCCGAGGACCTGACCGCGGAGACATTCGAGAAGGCGCTCCGCCACTGGCGCCGGTTCGATCCCCGCCGCGGAAACGCCCGTACCTGGCTGCTCAACCTCGCGCGCACGACCGCGCTCGACCACTTTCGCGCCGAGGAGCGGCGCCGCCGTCGCGAGCGGACTTACGCGCTCGAGCGGCAGCCGGCGGAGGAGGGGACCTTCGGCGGTCTCTCGCCTGCTCTCGAGCGGGCGCTCGCCGAGCTCTCCGCGGGCGAGCGCGAGGTGATCGCGCTCCGCGTGCTGCTCGACCTCGACGGGGAGACCGCAGCCCGCGTCCTCGGGATCTCCGTGACGGCGTGCTCGACCCGACTGAGCAGAGCGTTGAAGAAGCTCGAAGAGAGGATGAGTGCAGATGTCGCAGCCTGAGGTCGTTGCGCAGATCCGCGCCGCCCGGATCACGGCCTCGCCGGAGCTGCGCGTCCGCGTGCTCGAGCTGGCCGCCGCGGTCCCGCCCGCGCCGCCGCGCCGTCGGGAGCTGCCCTGGCGGCGGATTGCGCTTGTCCTCGTCCCGGCCGCGGTCGCGATCGCGCTGGCCGGCGCGCTCGTCGCTGGGCTCGCCGGCTCGGGCAAGAAGAAGAGCGTGAGCGCGGCGCCTGCTCCGCGGCAGGTTCTTAAGCCGTTCGTCCAGCGCGACGCCGCCACGACCTCCGAAAAGGCCGCGGGTGCTGCCGGCGGCGCCGGCGGTATCCCGGCCACCCCGGGCCGCGCGCAGCTCTACGAGTCGGAGTTCACCTTGAAGGTGCACGATCTCTCCGCGGCGACGAAGCGTGCGCTCCGTCTGACGCGCGCCTACCACGGCTACGTGCGCAGCGTCGAGTACGGCTCAGGCAAGGAGCGCGGCAGCGCCTACCTCGTCGTGCGCGTGCCGGTCGGCGCCGTGCAGGAAGCGATCGTGAAGCTCTCCGCCCTTGGCGAGATCCTCGACCAGCACGTCTCGATCCAGGACGTCCAGCCGACGGTCGACCGGCGCTTCCGGCAGCTGCAGGCGATCCGGGACCGGATCGCCAAGCTGCAGGCGAAGCTGGAGAGCCCGACGCTGACGCCGGACGAGCGCGCGGCGCTGGAGAACCAGCTCGTCGCACAGCGGCGGCGGCTCGTCGTCCTGCAGAAGCGGCAGGCCGCGCTCCGGCGGCAGACGAGCTTTGCGACCGTCTCGCTTTCGCTCCGCACCGCGGCCAAGGCCGGAGTCGTCCCTCACGAGCCCGGCCGGATCGAGCGCGCGCTCGACCGCTCGGGCTCGATCCTGCTCGACCAGGTCAAGGTCCTCCTCTACGTGCTGATCGTCGGCACGCCTCTGCTCGCGCTGGCAGGCCTCGTCTTCGGCGGCGTCAGGTTCCGGCGCCGTCGGGAGGAGGCGAGGTTGCTCGCTGGCGCTTGAGCAGACTCTCCAGCAGCGCGCCGGCGCTCAGGACGAGCGCGTCCGCGCCCCGTCGGCCGACCAGCTGAACCGACGCGGGAAGGCCGTCCTCGGCGGCGCCGCACGGCAGCGCTAGTGCCGGTGCGCCAAGGACGTTGATCGGCCAGGTGAGGCGGGTCAGGCCATGGCGGAGCTCGCGCTCGTCCAGGCCGACTGCCGGCGCGACGAAGGGCAGTGTCGGCGCGAGGAGTAGGTCGAGGCCTTCCATCGCTTCGTCGAATGCCTCGCGGTAGCGCTCCCGTCCGCGCAGGCCGGCCTCGTAGTCCGAGTCGTTGACGGCGAGGCAGACCTCCACCTTCGCGGCGACATTGGCTCCGTAGAGGTCGCCCTGCTCGGCGTAGAGCTCGCGGTGGGTGTCCGCGACCTCGCGCATGAAGACGGTGCGCGCTTCCTCGGCGAGGGCCAGCTCGACCTTACGCACCCGCGGGAAGAGGGCAGCTGCCTCCTCGACCCGCGCCCGGACGAGCGAGTCCGCGTGCTCGGTCCACACGGCTCCTACCCTGAGCTCGTCGAGCGATTCGAGGTGCTGTGGCCGGAAGCCGGGCGCGAGCGCGGAGAGCATCGTCGCGCAGCCCTCGACCGATCGCGCCATCGGGCCGCCGTGGTCGAGGCTCGGCGCCAGCGGGAAGCAGCCCTCGAGCGGGACCAGTCCGTGGGTCGGCTTGAGGCCGACGATGCCGCAGCACGCGGCGGGAATCCGGATCGAGCCGGCGGTGTCCGATCCGAGCGCCGCGTCGACGAGCCCGGCCGCGAGCGCCGCGGCCGAGCCCCCGCTCGAGCCGCCCGCGATCCGGCCGGGCGCGATCGGGTTCGGCACGTTCCCGAAGTGGGGATTCTCGGAGGTCGTTCCGTAGGCGAACTCGTGCAGGTTCGTCTTGCCGACGTTGGAGTACCCGGCAGCCTCCAGCCGCCGCACCGCCTCGGCGGTCTCGGTCGGGACGTGCTCGGCGAAGATCGCCGAGCCGTAGGTCGTCGTCAGGCCGGCGGTGTCGAAGAGGTCCTTGACCCCGAGCCGGATCCCGTCGCGGTACCCGTCGGGCCGGGCGAGGAAGATCCCCCGAAGCTGGGAACCACCGCTCACGATCGACCTTGCAACACGTGTTACTTGGCTGCTCGGTGTCCTAGTCGACCGCGAGGTAGATGAACGCGATCGCGACCGTGCCGGCCGCGATCAGGCAGAAGAGGACGAAGAGGCCCCAGCCCCAGAGCATGTTCTTGCGCTCGGTCTCGGGATCGAGCATCAGACGATGGGGTCGACGGCGGCTGCCACGAACAGCAGCGCGAGGTAGAGGAGGGAAGAGTGGAAGAGCAGCGCGGCGCGGCGCGGGGTCGTGCGGCGGGCCAGCCCGACCGCGAGCCAGATGAACCCGCCGCCGAGCACGAGCGCAGCGACGAGGTAGACGAGCCCGAGCGTCCCCCAGAGGAACGGCACGACGGTCACGCCGACCAGCACGAACGAGTAGAGCACGATCTGCCGCACCGTCTCGCGCTCGCCGCGCACGACCGGCAGCATCGGGATTCCGGCGGCCGCGTAGTCGCGCTTGATCAGAAGCGCGAGCGCCCAGAAGTGCGGCGGCGTCCAGAAGAAGACGATCGCGAAGAGGAGCAGCGCGGGCACGGTCAGGTTCCCGGTCGCCGCCGCCCAGCCGACCAACGGAGGCACCGCGCCGGCCGCGCCCCCGATGACGATGTTCTGCGGCGTCGAGCGCTTCAGCCAGCGCGTGTAGACGAGGACGTAGAAGAGGTTCCCGACGAGCGCGAGCGTCGCGGTCAGGACGTTGACGACCCCGGCCAGGAGCACGAACGAGAACGCCGACAGAGCGAGTCCGAACTCGAGCGCGTACGACGGGGGCACGCGGCCCGAGGTCACAGGCCGGGCGCGCGTCCGCTCGCCCATCAGCGAGTCGATGTCGCGGTCGAGTACGTGGTTGAGCGCGCTGGCCCCGCCGCAGGCGAGTGCGAGGCCGACCGTCATCGCCGCGAGATCGCCGAGCGCCGGAACGCCACGCGCGCCGACGAACATCCCGCAGATGCCGGTCAGCAGCAGCAGCGTCATGATCCGCGGCTTCGTCAGCGTGACGTAGTCGCGCCACGAGCCCATCGGCACCGAATCGCCGCGATGGGCGAGCGCGGTCAGCACGAGCGTCGCCGCGAACGCGGCCGCCGCAGCGCCGAGATGGATCCCGGGGGCGGTCAGCAGCGCGGCCGCGCCGAAGAGCGCGATCGCGACGAGTGACGGGACGAACAGTGCCCGGTGCCCGAGCCAGGCCGCGACAGCGACTGCAACCAAAGGCGGCAGCGCGAGGGCCGAGAGCAGCTCATGGGCCGCCCCCAGGGACCCCGCGCCCGAGACGACCGCCAGCAGCGTCGCCGCCGACGCCGTCAGCGCGCAGAGGCGGAGCCAGGGGCTAGACGTAGCCATTGCGCTCCTTCAGGCGCATGCGCAGGTCGCGAAGCGGCCGCGGGCTCGAGACGTAGGGCAGCGGCTGCGGGAAGTTCTCCGGCGGGGGCGGCGACGGGGCGAACCACTCGAGCGTATCCCCGAGCCACGGGTCGTTTCCCGCGCGCGGTCCCTTCCGCGACGTCCGCACCACGTTGACGAGGAAGACGACCAACCCGAGCGCCATCACGCCCGATCCGATCGTCGAGATCAGGTTGTACGCCTCCCAGAGGCCGCCCTGGTCGTAGGTGTAGACGCGTCGCGGCATCCCGATCAACCCGAGGAAGTGTTGCGGCATGAAGGTCAGGTTGAAGCCGATGAACATCAACCAGAATGTTGCCTTCCCGAGATCCTCGTTGAGTAGTCGCCCGAACATCTTCGGCCACCAGTAGTGCAGCGCGGCGAACACCGCAAAGATCGCGCCGCCGAACATCGTGTAGTGGAAGTGCGCGACGACGAAGTAGGTGTCGTGCACCTGCCAGTCGACGGGGAAGGCCCCGAGGTAGATCCCGGTCAGCCCGCCGAGCGTGAAGATCGCGATGAAGCCGAGCGCGAACAGCATCGGCGAGTCGAAGATCAGGTTGCCCCGCCACGTCGTCGCGAGCCAGTTGAGGATCTTCACGCCCGTCGGGACCGCGACCAGCATCGTCGCGATCATGAAGAAGCTCTGCAGGCCCCACCCGAGGCCGACCGCGAACATGTGGTGGGCCCAGACCACCATCGAGATGAACGCGATGGCGACGGACGAGAACGCCACCGCCTTGTAGCCGAAGATCGGCTTGCGGGCGAAGACGGGGATGATCTCCGAGATGATCCCGAAGGCCGGGAGGATGATGACGTAGACCTCCGGGTGGCCGAAGAACCAGAAGATGTGCTGGTAGAGGAGCGCGTTCCCACCCTGGTCGGGGAGGAAGAAGTGCGTCCCGACCTGGCGGTCGAGCAGCAGCAGCAGCAGCCCCGCGCCGATCACGGGGAGGATCACGACCAACAGCCCGGCGTAGACCTCGATCGCCCACACGAAGAGCGGCATGCGCGTCCAGGTCATCCCGGGCGTGCGCATGTTGTGGATCGTCGCGATGAAGTTGATCGCGCCCGCGAGCGAGGACACGGCGAGCAGGTGCAGCGACAGGATCCACAGGTCCTGGCCGTTTCCGGCGCTGTAGGCGTGCTCCGAGAGCGGCGGATACGCAGTCCAGCCCGCCTTCGCCGGGCCGCCCTTCGCGAAGAAGCTCGAGTAGAGGACCACGCCGCCGAGGAGGAACATCCAGTAGGAGAACGCGTTCAGGCGCGGGAACGCCATGTCGCGCGCGCCGATCATCAGCGGGACGAGGAAGTTCCCGAGGCCGGCGAGGATCGGCACGGCGACGAGGAAGACCATCGTCGTCCCGTGGATCGTCAAGAGCTCGTTGTAGCGGTCGCGCGTCACGAAGTGCTCGTTCGGCGTCGCCAGCTGCGCGCGCATGAACAGCGACAGCAGGCCGCCGAGCGCGAAGAACACGAGGCTCGTGACGATGTAGAGGATCCCGATCCGCTTGTGGTCGACCGTCGTCACCCAGGAAGCGACGCGGCCCCGCTTCCAGTCGGCGCGGTAGGGCTGGATCTCGGCTCTAGCCGCCACCGTAGCGCTCCTTCAGGTACGTGGTCGCCGAGCGCATCGTGTTCTCGTCCCAGGTCGCGCCGACCGCCGGCATCTTGTTCTTCCCGTTGCGCAGGAGGTTTTCGAGCGCCGTCGGGCTCGCGATCACGGCGCTGCGCCGGATGTTCGGCCCGTAGTCCCCCTGGCCGGCGAGGCCGTGGCACGTCGCGCAGACACCAACGGCGATCTCGTTGCCGAGCGCTCGGCTCGTCCCCGTGTGGGCCGCCAGGAACGTGCGGTACTGTCCCGGTCGCACGACGTCGACGAAGCCGATCATGTGCGCGTGCTCGAGCCCGCAGAGCTCGGCGCAGCGCGCCTCGTACGTGCCGGTCTTCTCCGCCTTGAACCAGGTGTGGTTCGTCCGTCCCGGGATCGCGTCGATCTTCCCTCCGAGCGCCGGCACCCACCAGCTGTGCGCGACGTCGGGGGTGACGACGTCGAGCGTCACGACCCGGTCGACCGGCACGACCATGTGCTGGACGGAGACCTGCCCGCCGGGGTAGTGGAACTGCCAGTAGTACTGATGCGCCTCGACCGTGATCTTCAGCTCGCCGGCGGCGCTCGCCGGCGGTACGTCTTTGATCGTCGGCAGCTTGACGAAGACGAAGGCCACGATCCCGGCGAGGATCAGGACGGGCACGACCGTGAACGAGGTCTCGAGCTTCGTCGCGCCGTGGATCTGCGGCGCCTCCTGGTCGCGCCCGCGCCGCCGGGCACGGAAGCGGACGATGAAGACGATCAGCACCGTCTCGACGAGCAGGAAGATCGCACCCGTCACCGCCAGGATCACCCAGTAGGTCGTCCGGATCGCCTCCGCGTTCGGCGATTCCGGCTCCACGGGGCTGAGCCCGTTGTTCGCAGCGGCGACGGCCGCGGTCACGAGGGCGGCCGTGATCGCGGCAGGTAGAGCCAGTACCAGGCGGCGCACGACGCGGGCATTCTATGGGGGTGGACGAATCGCGCGTGGCACTGCCCAAAGGCGCCCGGGGGCCGATCGAGGTCTATGTGAACGGGGTCCGTCAGCGGGAGGGAGTGGACTTCGTCCGGCGCGAGGGCGAGCTCGTGTTCACACGCCCGCTCGCTCAAGAGGGTACGCTCGGGTTCTGGCGCTGGCTCTCGCTCTTCCTCGGCGTCGCGGGCACGTACCGTAAGCACGACAGTGTCGACGTGGTCTACGAGGTGGACGGACGCAGAACGGTCGAGTCGGGGTTGCCGATTGTGGGTAATGAGCCGATAACGGCGCAGGGACGTTGACGTGAACAGCCGCCAGAGACAGCAGCAGAAGTCGGTCACGCTCGAGCTCGAGCGGCACAAGTTCCTGATCCTGCTGATCGCGGGCGCACTGGCCCTCGCCGCGGCGATGGGCCTCGCCGATATGGCCGGGTACGGCCGGCTCGTCGACGCCCTCCAGGACGTCGTCCCCACGTGGTTCGCGGTGTGCTTCGGCAGCCAGGTCGTTGCCTATTTCGGCTACGTCCTCGCAGTCCGTGACATCGCCCGCGTCGACGGCGGCCCGTTGCTCTCCCTGCGTCTCTCGATGACGTCCGTCGTCGCAGGGTTCGGGGTCTTCGCCGCGACGCACGCAGCCGGCGGCTTCTCGGTCGACTACTGGACGTTCCGGCGTTCCGGTCTTCGCCGGCGCGAGGCGGTCGCCCGCGTGCTCGCGCTGGGCGCCCTCGAGTACACGGTGCTGGCTCCCGCCGCGCTCGTGTGTGCGGTCGTGCTCCTGTTCGGGACCGGCGGCCACGTCCAGCATGCGATGACCTACCCCTGGCTCGCGGTCATCCCCGGCTTCATCGCGGCGCTCTGGATCAGCTCGCCGAAGCGGGCGGGACGGCTCTCCGACCCGGGCAACGGCGGGAGGATCCGGCAGTGGTTCGCGCACCTGGTCGCCGGGATCGTGAAGCTGCGCCACCTCGTCACCAAGCCGCATCTCCACTGGGCCGGGATCGTGGGCGTCAGCCTGTACTGGCTCGGCGACATCGCCTGCCTCTGGGCGGCGCTGAAGATCTACAACGCAGAGATCTCGACCCCCGCCCTGATCCTCGCCTATGCGACCGGCTATGTGCTGACGCGCCGCTCGTTGCCGGCCGGCGGGGCGGGGCTCGTCGAGGTGCTGATGACGTTTGCGCTCGTCTGGGTCGGCGTCCCGCTGGCGCCGGCGCTTCTCGGTGTCGTCACCTACCGCCTGTTCAACTTCTGGCTGCCCGTCATTCCCGCCTTCGCTGCGCTGCCCGCGGTGCGCCGGATGCGACAGGACTTCCGTCGCGGCGAGAAGGCGTCCGATCGACGCTGAAAGTCTTCCGGACTTTGAGCGTGGTAGGCTCGGCCGGCGAATGAGGCGGCTCCTACTCCTGGCGATTTCGCTCTCAGCGCTCGCCGTCGCCGCGACCGCGACCGGCGGCCGGACCGCGTCCGCCGCGTCGTGCCCGACGGTCAACGCGGGGACGCTGACGATCGGAACCGACAACCCGGCATACCCGCCGTGGTTCGGCGGCAGCGAGGGCCACAAGTGGAAGATCAGCGATCCGTACAGCGGGAAGGGTTACGAGTCGGCCGTCGCCTACGCGGTCGCGAAGCAGCTCGGCTTCTCGCCTGCGAAGGTCAAGTGGGTCTACGTGCCGTTCGCGAAGTCGTTCGCGCCCGGGAAGAAGAGCTTCGACTTCGACATCACCCAGATCTCGTTCACGCCGCAGCGCGCGAAGGTCGTCGACTTCAGCGACTCGTACTACGACGTCAACCAGGCCATCGTCGTCCGCAACGGCACTCCGGTCGCGAAGGTGCACTCGATCGCCGGCCTGAAGCCGTACACCCTCAGCGCCCAACTCGGGACGACGAGCTACGCGTTCATCAAGTCGAAGATCAAGCCGAAGAGCGTCAAGGTCTACAACACGAACGACAAGGCCGTGTTCGCGCTCAAGAACAAGCTCGTCGACGGCATCGTCGTCGACCTCCCGACCGCGTTCTACGTCACCGCCGTGCAGGTGCCGAACTCGAAGATCCTCGGGCAGTTCGCGAGCACGACCGGCGAGCACTTCGGGATGGTGTTCCAGAAGGGCAATCCGCTGCGCGCGTGCGTGAACAGGGCGCTCGCCACGATGAAGCGGAACGGGACGTTGAAGCGGATCCAGGCGACCTGGCTCTCGAAGGTCGTCAGCGTTCCCGTCCTGAAGTAGTAAGTGCCCCGTCCAGCAATACATGCTGGCTTCTGGCCCGCTATCACGCTGCGCGCTGCGTCGTCCTCAGTCGCCCCCATGGGTTCACCTATGGGGGCTCCCTGCGTCCTAGCATCTCTTGGTGCTAGCGACCCAGAAGCTCAGCGGCATTACTGGACGGGGCACTAGCTGAAGAACGGTCGTCGCGGCTTCCTGATTGCCGCCGCCAGTACGGCGGTCGTC
>JBKPSO010000327.1:0-25727 GCA_046735055.1 Actinomycetota bacterium | reverse complement strand
GCTATAGAGGCAGGGACGGCATGATCGAGACGGCAGCTGCTCGGCCAACGACCGCCAGGATGATGGAGGGTCGGGACTTCCCTGCGAGCGTGCTGGTCGTCGGCGGCGACCTGCCGCGGCGGGACGATCTCGTCTTCGCACTCGAACACGACGGCCATCGGGTCTCCTCCGCCGGGGGCGGTCTGCGCGCCTTCTTTCGGGCCGCCGACCAGCCGGACGCGGTCGTCCTCGACTTACCGCTGAGGAGCCTCGACGGCGTTGCCGCTTGCCGCGCAATCCGCCTCACAAGTGACGTGCCCCTCTTGGTCCTGAGCCCTCGAGAGAGCGTCGACGACCGGATCCGGGCCCTGGATGCCGGCGCCGATGTCTACCTGGGCAAGCCGTTTGTCGTCGCCGAGCTGCTCGCCTGTCTTCGCGCCGTCCTGCGCAGAACCGCCCCTACCGACGGGCGGTTGCGCTACGCAGACCTCGAGCTCAATCCGGGCGAGAACCGTGTCGAGCGGGCAGGATTCCCGATCGACCTGACCCGCCTCGAGTTCGCGCTACTCGAGCTGTTCCTCTCCCGGCCGCGCCGGGTGCTGTCACGCTCGATGATCTTCGAGGCCATCTGGGGCTACGACCTCGCCTCCCGCTCCAGGGCGCTCGACGTGCACATCACATCGCTGCGGCGCAAGACCGAAACCGGGGGCCGGCCACGTCTGATCCACACAGTCCGCGGAGTCGGCTACGCGCTGCGCGACCAGCGATAGGGCTTCATAGGATGGGGCGCCGCGAGCCTGTAACGGATTCCCGTGCCTTCCGTCCCTGGTCCACACACAACATGAGGACGGTGAGAGATGAGGCTGTCATAGAGTTGAGGGCGCTCCTCGAGGCGCCCGCACTACGCGCTCGCCCGGTCGATCCTGACCCCCGCTGGTGGCGGCGGCCCGTGAGGGGCGGCGCGCCGTTTCTTGGGCTGTACGACCGCTACTTCGACCGTGTCCCGCGACCTCCGGCGTGACAGTTCGGTCTTGGCGCTAGCGGGCCGATCGGGGATCGGCGGGGATTCCCGGCATGAGCAGAGTTTTCGACACCGACGTTGCGGGGATTGGCGGGCGTGTGCGGGGGCTTCCGGTGACCTCGTGCCGATGAGCGCGGGAGGCGTCGTTGCCCAGAAAGTGAACGATCCGGGATATGCGGGATGGCAACGCACCTAGTCGGCGGGGCCCGCACGGTCAGGCACGAGCCCCGCGACGCGGTTCTATGTCAGGAGCTGAGCGTGCCGTCTCAGGTCCAGGTCACGGGCCACACTCGACGCCGAAGCCGGCAAAAAGGTGACAAGCCCCGTTTCCTGTGCTTTGCCGGTTGCGTCCGCGACCCGGCCGGTGCCTGTGGGGTGCCAAAACTCGCATCCGCTGCTCAAAAGCGGTCGATTTGTAGGCGCGACCGGAGTTTTGGCAGCTGTGGGGGTGCGTCAACTCGGTCCGGGGTCTACGTCCACGAGCCACTGCGCCACTGCGTCACCGCGAGAGGGGAGCGAACGCCGTGTACGGAACGACGACACGATTGCGGCTGAAAGGCGAGCGGGACCTGCACGCCGCGATACGGGCGCTCGAACAGCTAGTTTCCGAGGCGCGGTCCATCGCCGGGTTCCGCGAATGCTACGTCCTCCACACTGAGGTGCACGAGCTCACAATGGTCACGATTTACGCCTCCGAGGAAGACGCGAACGCCGTCATGGGTCAGTTGCGGCCAAAGCTCACCGAAAAGATCGGCCCACACATCGCCGCACCTCCTGAGCGCGCCGCCGGCAACGTCGTGGTGCCGCCCCTTTGACAGATTGCTGCCCTTCCCGGGACGCGCTCGCAGCCTTCGCCTAGCAGCTCGCGTCACCAAGAACGCGGGGGATTGGCGAACGCACAAATGCGATCGCGCTGCAAATCGCCAGGTTCAGGCGTGGGCCGAGTTTGTGCAACCCACGGGTCGATCCATGCGGAATTCCGCGTAGCCTCGTTTCCGCGTCTCGCCGAACTACGCGGTCGCCGTCGCGATGTGCGCCACTTGTGGGAACGCGAGTTCTCGCTCGCGAACGAACGGTGCGAGGCTCGCGCCGAGCTCCTCGACCAACAGCTCGGCCAGACGGTCGCGCTCCGGCGGGTCGCACCGGGCGAGCACGTCCGCCACCGGTGTTGCCTGAAGCTGGAAGCGCACGTACTCGGACACCGAGGGGTAGCGACTCGTCTTAAGAGAGCGGGGCTGCAGACAAACAGGTCGCCGGCGCGTTCCTACTTGTAGCCGGCCCTACTGCTCGTAGAAACGGGCCAAGCCTCCACCCGACCGCGTACTTCCCGCAAACTACGACAGCGCGTGATGCTGCGTTGCACCCTGGCATCCATTGGCGGGAGCGTGCGGACTTGCGCTGCCGCGTGACCGGGCGAGCGTCGAGGAGCTCAAGCCTGGTAATCGCGACGGTTACGGAAACCGCGGAAGGGGCTCATTTGCAGGGGTGCGCGCCCGCAGCGCCCGGCGGATCACGTGCGTGGAGGATGGGACGAGGCGGCGCGTCCAGCCGCGTGCGCCGGGAGCCGGTCGATAGGAGACGCCCGGACATGATGGTCCCAACGCTCTTGCATCCCTCCTGCGGGGCGCCGTAAGAGTGCCGCAAGGAAAGGCACACAGAACGACCGCTGTCGCCTGAGGAGCGCCAGAGCTGCAACGACGCGCCCCCACCTATATCGGCCCAGGGGTCACCTTTCGGCCGATGCCCGCCCTCCGCCGGGCTACATCACCCGGATTCGGACCCAGGCCGTTTTCCGCTCAACCATGCGGCTGGCGGCCCGTCCCGCCCTCCTCGCACGTTCGGCCCGAACATCCTGGAATCCCCTCGAATCGAGACTCGACTTTCGCGCAACTTTCGCGCACTCGCGTCCAGCCGAGGCTGTGCTGCTCCGAGCTTGCGCGGCGTCCCTCGCGCGTGAGGGAGTCGATCGATCGCCACGAGCGTGCTCGCGACGCGCGACGCGGTGCGCTCGACGAGTCCCCGCGTGCGGACCCCGATCTTCGCCGTGCACCAGGGCCAGGTGGTCTCCACCGCTACCCGGCAGCTCGCAGGCGGTCGGCGCATACGACCCCTCGGAGGAGCATCTCTGCGTAGGGGACGACGTGCTCGAGCGTGCTCGCGGGCGCCGGCGTCGACCGCGCACGCGATATATCGCGCGGGGCACGAGCAGAGCCCGGCTGAAGCCGGGCTCTCCAGGGCGTTGTCGGTTTCCTGGATCGCGGCCAGTACCTCGTGGACGTTTGCCATCGTTACGCATGGTCGTGCTCGGGGAGGCGGTCGCCTCGGGCGGAGTATGTCGGGCGGCTCCGCGTGGCGCGAGGTCCGCGACGAGGGGTTGTGGCGCGATCGCACCGAACCCGCCGGTGCGATCGCGCCCGATCACCGCCCTCGAGCGGAGGCGAACTTTCAGGCCGGCTGCACCCGGTGTCGGTACTGCCGAGCTACCACGAGCCCGACACCGAGCAGGACAGCCAGCCCCATCCCGCTGCCGAGGCCGATCGCCCAGTCGCCCCAGTCGAAGCCCCCAGTCGTCGTGAACTCGACCGGCGTGCGCGATGCGACGGCTGCATCGTGGACATCAGGCGGGCGGCTGACGATCGACTCGGTCCCCGAGGAGACGCCTGTGGGGGTCGAGTGCAACGCGGTCGCTGCGTCCTGGACATCGGGTGGGCGGCCGTCATACGCCGCGGCGATCCGGCCGGTATCGCGCAGATACTGCCAGGCGAGCCCGACCTGGTTCGGTGACGTCTGCTCGACCGCGTCGAGAACGTGCCGAGGCGTCCAGACGTGCTGTTGCTCGAGCCGCGCGATTGCCTGCCAACGCAGGGCGTCTTCCAACGGAGCCACTTGAGCGACTTCGCTGAGCTTCGCCAACGCCGCCTGTCGCGCACGCATCGACTTGACGGCGGGTGAGCTGCTGAAGCCGGGCCGGGTGTTCTGCACCGGCGCTCTCGGTTGGGATCGGCAACGATCTGGCTCGCCGCTGTGGCTCGAGCACATCGATAGTCTCAGGGCCGCGGCACAATCCCCGGCTGCACGGATCGGAAGCCTGAGCACGGCATGGCGGAAGAGCCCGAGAAGACGATCTCCATTGGCGTTGTGGGCGCTGGGATCGGCGGTCTGGCCGCCGCGTTGTCATTGCTGCGCGCCGGGTTTGACATCCACGTCTTCGAACAGGCGAGGGCGCTGCGCGAGGTCGGGGCAGGGATCCAGGTCAGCCCCAACGCTTCGCGGATCCTGCACCGATTGGGTTTGGCCGATGAGCTGGCAGCGATGGGTGTCCGCCCCGATGCCTTTCATCAGCGCCGTTGGGACGACGGTCGAACGCTACTGCGGACGCCGCTCGGCGACACGGTCGTGGAGGCCTTCAGCTTCCCCCACTACCAGATGCATCGCGCCGACCTCCTCAACGCGCTGATTCGGAAGTTGCCGGCGCATCGCATCCATCTCGGCCACCGGCTGATGGGCTTCGTCGATCGTGGGCGTCGAGTCCAGGCTACGTTCGAGAACGGGGTCGAGATCGAGGTCGATCTGCTGGTCGGGGCCGATGGCATCCATTCGATCGTGCGGAGCATCATGCTTGGTGCCGCGACTCCACACTTCACCGGTTGTGTTGCGTATCGCGGCTTGGTGCCAGCAGATCGCCTGAAGCACCTCGATCTGGAGGTGACCGCAGAGATCTGGATGGGCCCCGGTGCCCATTTCGTGCACTACTTCGTGCAGAACCGGCGGCTCGTCAACTTCGTCGCGGTGACGGAGCAGGACCAGTGGACGCGCGAGTCATGGACTGATCGCGGGGACATCGCCGACGCGCTCGCCAAATTTGGTGGCTGGCATCCGCAAGTTCACGAAATTCTCCGCGCAGTGGACGAGACATTTGTCTGGGCCTTATTCGACCGTGCTCCGCTCGAGCGTTGGTCGACCGGACGCGTGACGCTACTCGGCGATTCTTGCCACCCAATGCTCCCGTTCATGGCCCAAGGCGCGGCGCAAGCGCTCGAAGACGGCGCGACTCTCACGGCGTGCCTGATCCGGGAGGCGGACGTTCCCACGGCGCTTCGCCTCTACGAACACGTCCGCCTGCCGCGTGCGTCCCGCATGCAGGCCATGTCGGCGACGAACAAGACACGGTTCCACCTTCCTGACGGGCCTGAGCAGGAGGAGCGCGACGCGGTCATGGCAAGCGGCTCGACGGACTTCTCGATCAAGGCAGTCGCATGGATCTACAGGCACGACGCCGGCAGGCTCGAGCCCGCGGTGTAAGCCGACGAGGAGCACCTCGAGACACGCCCGGCGAGGCGTTCCTCCGCTGCGCCAGCGTGCTCTCACCTGAACGGGCTGACGCGGTGGGAATCCTGCCCGTGTTCGATTCCTGCCGCCTCCATGAAAGGCCGTTTTGCGGGCCTTTCGCCTACAGGCGGGCTAGATGATCCGCACGAGGTTCTCGATCGCAATGCCTACACCCGTATAGGTCGCGGCGAAGCCGACCGAGTACGCGACGGAAGCGAACAAGATTTGGCGCCGGCCGATCGCCTTGCTGCCGGCGAGACGAGTGACGGCGACGACGATGACAGTGCCGATCAGCCCCGCGGCGATGGTCAGCAAGACGGTCGAATCCCGAGCGATCCAGCCGAGCGGGTGCTTCAGCAGGCGGCCCCGCCGTAGCTTCTCGAGCCGCGCCTCGAGCTTCGCTCCGTAGCCGCGAATCCAGTCGTCCCAGCGTTGCTGCATCCACGCGCAGCACGCGATGTTCACGAACGTGAGCGCGCCGGCCGCGATGCCGAACACGAGGTACCACGGGACCCACACCGTCACCGCGATCAGGATCGGGCCGAGGAGCAGGTCGTCCAGGAACGCGTAGACGCCCACGAACGCACCGATCGCGCCATTGGCCAGCCGGGATATCCATCGTTGCCGCTCCACGACCGGCTCACGCTACGCCTCGCGGCAGGCCGAGGGGCGAAATGAGAGGCGCTGTGAGGTGAGCAAGACGGCGCCCCACGCGCCCTCAACGTGATTCGGTTGCAGCCTGACGCCGAGCCCGACCTTGCAGGGGTCCTCGGGTTGGCGCATGCCTGGGCGAGGGTCGCTCTTCAGCCCAACCGTCGAGGCGACCACGGCGTGCGGGAGAGTGCAAGGATGACGCGGATGATCGAGCTCGGCGTGACGATCCCGTCCGGCGGCGCGAACTTCTCGCGCGAGCGGATGGCGCGGGTCGCAGAGGCGGCGCGGGAACTCGGCTACGACCACGTCTGGGCCGGCGAGCACCTCGTCACGGATAGCGCGACCGCCGAGAGCTTCGGCAGGTCGCTCGACCCGGTCGCGTCGCTCGCTTGGGTCGCCGGGCGCGTGGAGGGGATCGGGATCGGCACCTCGGTCGTGCTGCTCTCGATGCACCATCCGTTCCGCGTCGCCCGCGAGGCCGGAACGCTCCAGCTCCTCTCGGGCGGCCGCTTCAATCTGGGCATTGGCGCCGGCTGGAACGAGGCCGAGTTCCGCCTCGCGGGGTACGGTTTCCGCAACCGGGGCGACCGGACAGACGAGGCGCTGCGGGTGGTCGAGGTGCTCTGGGCGGGCGAGACGAGCTTCCACGGCGAGTTCTGGTCGTTCGACGACGCCGTCTACTACCCGCGCCCCGAGCCGCCGCCGCCGATCTGTTTCGGCGGCAACTCCGCGCGCGCGCTCGCCCGCGCGCGCCGGCACGGGGCGGTGTGGCACCCGAACGGCCTGCCCGAGGAGCAGTTCGCGCCGCTCAAGGAGGGATGGGACGGGCGGATCGTGCCGCGCATCCCGATCGTCTTCGACCGCGACGTCGATGACTGGTACACGCTCTCCGGCAGCGAGCAGGCGATCGCGGCGCGGCTCGACCAGGCGCTCGCCGCCGGCGCCGACGGCTTCCTGCTCTCGTTCCCCGGCGAGGACGGCGGCATCGACGGGATGCACCGCTTCGCCACCGAGGTCAAGCCGCGGCTCGGTCGCGCGGCGCAATCGGGAGCAGATTGACGCCGGTTCAGATCGGCCTGATCGGCGTCGGCGCGCTCGCGCTCCGCGGGATCCTCCCGCATCTGACGCAGGACGATGTCCGCGACCGGGTGCGCGTGCGGGCGCTCTGCGATCCGGTCGTCGGACGGGCGCGGGCGACGGCTGAGCAATACCGGGTCCCGAGGGCGTACGCACAGGTCGACGAGCTCCTGGAGGACGATGTCGTCGACGCAGTCACGGTCGCCTCGCCGATCGGGCTGCACTACGAGCACTGCCACCGTGCGCTGCAGGCCGGCAAGCATGTGCACGCCAACAAGACGATGTGCACGACGGTGGAGGAAGCCGGCGCGCTGATCGAGCTTGCGCGGGCGAATGGTCTGCGCATGGTCGCGTCACCCGGCACGGTGTTGCTGCCGCAGCTGCGGCAGACGAGGGAGTTGATCGAGGAGGGCGCGATCGGCGAGCTGGCCTGGGTGATCTGCGGTGGCTCCTTCGGGATCTACCACGAGCATGACGAGCCGGAGCGCGTGGGCGCGCCGGGCGGCGAGGCGATCAACCCGGCCTGGTACTTCCGTAAGCCGGGCGGCGGGCCGATGTACGACATCACCGTCTACGCGCTTCACCAGCTGACGAGCGTCCTCGGCCCGGCCCGGCGCGTGACGGCATTGTCCGGCGTGCGGGTGCGCGAGCGGGCGTTCCTCGGGGCGCCGATCGTGACCGAAGCCGACGACAACACACTGCTCTTGCTCGACTTCGGTGAGAGCAGATTCGCGGTCGTCCACGGGACCGCGGCGGGCGCCGTTACCGAGCAGTTCGGTGCGGGGCTCTACTTCGGCACGCACGGCACGATCGAAGGCGTCTTGCTGAACGGCGAGCCGTTCGACTTCCCGGGCCGCGAGCTGACCGCGGACGCCCCGGTGACGGACTGGGATGCACAGATGCGTGTGCTGCCACACGTCGTCGGGCCGCACCGGGCGATTCAGGAGTCGCACGTCTTCGAGGACATCATGCAGCTCGTCGACTGGATTGCCGACGGCATCCCGTCACCCGTGACGGCCGAGCACGCGCGGCACGTGATCGACGTGATCGAGAGCGGCTACCGCTCCGCCGAAACCGGTATGACGCAGCCGCTGAGCACGTCGTTCGCGGCGAGCTGAAACTGAAACCTGGAAACGAGCGGCTTACGCTGTGAGCGCGCGGTCGCGATCCCGCAGCGGGGCGACGCTCTGCCGGACGACGAGCGTCGCCGGCAGCAGGTGCGCTTCGGGTGCCAGCAGCGCGCTGCCCGCGAGCTGATCGAGCACGAGCGCGGCGGCGAGCGCGCCCACCTCTCGCATCGGCTGATGGACGGTGGTCAGCGCCGGCTCGACGTAGTCCGCGACGGGGAGGTCGTCGTAGCCGACCACCGAGACGTCGTCCGGCACTCGCAGGCCGGCCTCCCGCAGCTGCCTCATCGCACCGAGCGCGATCAGGTCGCTCTGGGCGAACACTGCGGTGAAGGCCGTGCCCCGCTCGAGCAGCCGTTTCACCGCGGCGAGTCCGCTGTCGAGGCCCCAGCTGGACGCCTGCTCGACGAACGCTGGGTCCTCTGCGACACGCGCCTCAGCGAGTGCTCGGCGGTAGCCCTCGAGGCGAGCGGCCGCGGACGGCCACTCCCGCGGCCCGACGATCGTCGCGATTCGCCTGTGGCCGTGGTCGAGCAGGTGCCGGGTTGCGTCGTAGCCGCCCTGACGGTTGTCGACGTCGACGACCGGGAACCCCGGCAGCTCGCTCGAGCCGACCGAGACCAGCGGCACGCCCGCGCTGTGCGCCGGAAGCAGGTCGGCCGCCGCGAGCGGCACGCTCGGCCGGGCGAGGATCAGGCCCTCGACGCGGCGCTCGAGCATCAGCCGCAGATAGCCGCGCTCGTCGTCGTCGGGCTCGACGCTGCCGATCATCAGGTAGTAGCCGCGGCGCCGTGCCTCGGCCTCGGCCCCGGCAACGACGCGTGCGAAGAACCCGTCGGAGATGTCGTCGGCGACGACACCGAGCGAGTGGGTGCGGTTCGAGATCAGCCCACGCGCCATTGGACTCGGGACGTAGCCGAGCTCGCGGATCGCCGCCACCACGCGCGTGCGCGTGGGCTCGGCGACGCTCGGATTGCGGTTGATCACGCGCGAGACGGTCTGGTGCGAGACGCCGGCGCGCGTAGCGACGTCGCGGATGGTGGCGCGTCTGCCGCGATCCGCTGCCTGAACCTGCACGTTCTTGACATCATCGAGCACGCGCCCGTAGTTTAGTGAGGAGTGGTGTGACCGATCACAAGACGCCGACCCAAGCCGCCCGTGGCGACGTCTGGTTCGTCACGGGCAGCCAACATCTGTACGGAGACGAGGCCTTGCGAGCGGTCGACGAGCACGCGCGGCAGGTCACGGCCGCGCTCGACGCAGCCGAGGCGATTCCGGTTCGCGTCGTCCACAAGCCCGTCCTGACGACCCCGGAAGCGATCCGTCGCCTGTGCCTCGACGCCACTGCGAACGACGACTGCGTCGGCGTGATCGCCTGGATGCACACGTTCTCGCCGGCGAAGGCGTGGATCGCCGGGCTCACGGTCTTGCGGAAGCCGCTGCTCCACCTGCACACCCAGTTCAACAGCGAGCTGCCCTGGGCCGAGATCGACATGGAGTTCATGAACCTGAACCAGTCGGCGCACGGCGACCGGGAGTTCGGCCACCTCGCGACGCGAATGCGCGCTGCGCGGAAGACGGTGGTCGGCCACTGGCGTGATCCGGCCGTGCTCGACCGGATCGGCGCCTGGTCGCGGGCGGCCGTCGGCTGGCACGAGGCCCAGACGCTCAGTGTGGCGAGGTTCGGCGACAACATGCGCCAGGTAGCGGTGACGGAGGGCGACA
Organism: Actinomycetota bacterium; assembly: GCA_046735055.1. Lineage (GTDB taxonomy): Bacteria > Actinomycetota > Thermoleophilia > Gaiellales > Gaiellaceae > DATBLE01. Next base: position 15,815 of record JBKPSO010000327.1, on the reverse strand, counting down.
AGGTCGAAGCGCAGCTCCGGCTCGGCGTCTCCGTGAACGGCTACGGCGTCGGCGACCTGGTGGAGGCCGTGCGCGACGTCCCCGAGTCCGCGGTCGACCTGCTGCTGGACGAGTACGAGCAGCAGTACGACCTCGCGCCCACGCTCCGGTCCGGGGGCGACCGTCGGGAGTCGCTCCGCGACGCAGCGAGGATCGAGGGCGGTCTTCACCGCTTCCTCGAGACGGGCGGCTTCAAGGCGTTTACGGACACGTTCGAGGATCTCGGCGCCCTGCCGCAGCTACCCGGAATCGGCGTGCAGCGGCTGATGGCCGACGGCTACGGCTTCGGCGCCGAGGGCGACTGGAAGACGGCGGCGCTCCTCCGGATCGTGAAGGCGATGAGCGCCGGCCTCCCCGGCGGGACGTCCTTCATGGAGGACTACACCTACCATCTGGTGCGGGACGGGGCGAAGGTGCTCGGCGCGCACATGCTCGAGGTCTGTCCGTCGATCGCAGCGGCGAGGCCCTCGTGCGAAATCCATCCGCTCTCGATCGGCGGAAGGGACGACCCGGTCCGGCTCGTCTTCACGGCCGCTCCCGGCCCTGCCCTGGTTGTCGCCATGCTCGATCTGGGTGACCGCTTCCGGCTCGTCGCGAACGAGGTGGACGTCGTCGCGCCCGACGAGGAGCTGCCGAGGTTGCCGGTCGCCCGCGCCGTCTGGGAGCCGAGACCGGATCTCGCGACGGCCGCCGAGGCCTGGCTGATCTCCGGAGGACCGCATCACACGGTCTTCACCAGCGCGCTCGGCGTCGAGGTCCTGGCCGACTTCGCTGAGATCGCGGGTATCGAGCTCGTGGTGATCGACGAGCGCACGCGGGTCGCGGACGTCCAGAAGGAGCTCCGCTGGAACGAGGCCTACTACTCCCTCGTCGCGCGATGACGCCGTACGTCGAGCTCCGCGAGCGCGCCTTCGAGGCGAACCGCGACATCGTCCGCGCGGGCCTCGTCGTCCTCACCTTCGGCAACGCGAGCGGCGTCGACCGCTCCGCGGGCGTGATGGCGATCAAGCCGAGCGGCGTGCCCTACGACCAGCTCGACCCGGAGCAGATGGTGCTCGTCGACATCGAGAGCGGCGAGACGGTCGAGGAGCGGTACAGGCCGTCGTCAGACACGGCAACGCACCTGGTGCTCTATCGCCGGTTCGCGACGATCGGCGGCGTCGTGCACACGCATTCGCCATACGCGACCGCTTGGGCTCAGGCTCGGCGAGAGATTCCCTGCTTCGGCACGACGCACGCGGACCACTTCCACGGACCGGTGCCCGTGACGCGGCCGCTGGCAGGTGAAGAGATCCAAGGCGACTACGAAGCCTGTACGGGCGACGTGATCGTGGAGACGCTCGAGCGTCTGGAGCTCGATCCCCTCGAGATGCCGGCCGCGCTCGTCGCCTCTCACGGGCCGTTCACCTGGGGCGCAGACGTCGGGCAGGCGGTCGAGAACGCGGTTGCGCTCGAGGCGGTCGCGGCGATGGCGTTGCACACCGTGATGCTCGAGGCGGAGGCCGATCGGCTCGAGGACGACCTGCTTCAGCGCCACTACCTGCGTAAGCACGGCTCGACGGCCTACTACGGCCAGCCAGACCGCTCGTGAAGGCCCTGCGCCTCCACGGCGCCGGGGACCTCCGTCTCCACGACGAGCCGTCCCCTGTACCTGCTGCGGGCGAGGTTCTGCTGTGGGTGACGGCGGTCGGCCTCTGCGGCTCCGATCGGCACTGGTTCGACGAGGGCGGGATCGGCGACGCCGTCCTGACCAGGCCGCTCGTGCTCGGCCACGAGTTCGCCGGCGTGATCGAGACCGGATCGCGTGCGGGCGAGCGCGTGGCCGTCGATCCGGCGATTCCGTGCGCTCGCTGCGCGGTCTGTCTCGCCGGGCAGCCGCATCTCTGCCTTCGGCTGCGGTTCGCCGGGCACGGCTCCACCGACGGCGCCCTGCGCTCGCGGCTGACGTGGCCGGAGGCGCTCGCCTACGCGCTGCCCGACTCGCTCTCCGACGCCGAAGCGGCGCTGCTCGAGCCGCTCGGGGTCGCGCTACACGCGCTCGACCTCGGGCACGTGAGGCCCGGAACGAGAGCCGGCGTCTTCGGCTGTGGCCCGATCGGTCTGCTGCTGATCCAAGCCCTCAGAGCCGGGGGCGCGGCCGAGATCATCGCGACCGACGTCCTGCCTCACCGGCTCGAGGCAGCGGCGGCGCTCGGCGCGACGCCTGCGCTCGAGGTGGGCGAGGGCGGGCTGGGCGTCGATGTGGCGTTCGAGGCGGCAGGCGAGGACGGAGCGGTCGCAGACGCGATCGCCGCCACGCGCCCCGGTGGTCGCGTCGTCCTGGTCGGCATCCCGGCCGGCGACCGTACGAGCTTCACTGCTTCGACGGCGCGCCGCAAGGGCTTGACCCTCCTGCTCTCGCGGCGGATGAAACCCGCCGACCTGCCGCGGGCGATCCGCCTCGTCGAGCAGGGCCTGATCTCGCTTGCACCGCTCGTGACCGCGCGCTACGGCCTCGACGAATGGCGCGCCGCGTTCGGCGATCTCGTGGAGCGGCGCGGCCTGAAGGTGGTGGTCGAGCCGTGAGCTGGTACGCGCTCGGCGTCGACTTCGGCACGGAGTCGGGACGTGCCCTCCTCGTCGACTGTGCCGACGGACGCGAGCTCGGCACCCGCGTCTACCGGTACCGAAACGGCGTGATCGACGACCGCCTTCCGGCTCCGGGCGACGATGTCCGGCTCGAGCACGACTGGGCACTCCAGGACCCCGAGGATTACGTCCGGACGTTCCAGGAGACCGTCCCGGCGCTGCTCGCGGAGACCGGCGTCGACCCGGCAGAGGTGATCGGCGTCGGCATCGACTTCACCTCGTGCACGATGCTGCCGACGCTCGCCGACGGGACGCCGCTCTGCCTGCTCGACGAGCTGCGCCGCGAGCCGCACGCGTGGGTCAAGCTCTGGAAGCACCACGCCGCCCAGCCGGAGGCGGATCGCATCAACGCCGTCGCGAGAGAACGGGGCGAGACCTGGCTGAACCGGTACGGCGGCCGCATCTCTTCGGAGTGGTTCTTTCCCAAGGCGCTGCAGATCCTCGACGAGGCTCCGGACGTGTACGAGCGCGCAGACCGGCTGATCGAGGCGGCCGACTGGGTGGTCTGGCAGCTCACCGGTGACGAGACGCGGTCGAGCTGCACCGCCGGGTACAAGGCGATCTGGTCGAAGAGCGAAGGCTTTCCAGCTGACGCCTTCTTCGCCGCCCTCGACCCGAGGTTCGAGCACGTCGTCGACGAGAAGATGTCACGGCAGATCGAGCCGATCGGCAATCGTGCCGGTGGCCTGACCGAGCAAGCGTCGGCCTGGACCGGCCTGCTTCCAGGAACCGCCGTCGCGATAGCGAACGTCGACGCGCACGTCTCCGCGCCGGCGGCGACGGTGACGGAGCCCGGGGCGATGGTCGCGATCATGGGCACGAGCATCTGCCACATCCTCCTCGACCGCCAGCTCATCGCGGTCGACGGAATGTGCGGCGTCGTCGAGGACGGCGTCGTTCCGGGGCTGTTCGGGTACGAGGCGGGCCAATCGGCCGTCGGCGACATCTTCGCCTGGTTCGCCGAGACCGCCGTCCCGCCCGAGTACCACGAGCTCGCCCGCGAGCGCGGCCTCAGCGTCCACGATCTGCTGGAGCAAGAGGCTGCGGAGCTCCGGCCGGGCGAGAGCGGCCTACTGGCCCTCGACTGGTGGAACGGCAACCGCTCGGTCCTCGTCGATGCCGATCTCAGCGGCCTTCTCGTTGGGCTCACACTCGCGACCAGGCCGCCTGAGATCTACCGTGCGCTGATCGAGGCGACCGCGTTCGGGACGCGGATGATCGTCGACGCGCTCGACTCGAGGGGCGTCCGTGTGGACCGGCTCGTCGCGTGCGGCGGCCTGCCCGAGCGGAACAAGCTGCTGATGCAGATCTACGCCGACGTCACCGGACGCGAGCTCTCGGTCGCGGCGTCGACGCAGACGCCCGCGCTCGGCGCGGCGATGTTCGGAGCGGTCGCGGCGAGCTCGGCGCTGGGCGGCTACGACTCGATCGTCGACGCCTCCCGGCGCATGGCGCACTTGAGCCTGGAGTGCTACCGGCCCTCTCCCGCCGACCACGCCGTCTACGAGGAACTGTTCCGTGAGTACGTACGCGTGCACGACCTCTTCGGACGCCACGGCGACGACGTGATGCGGAACCTGAAGCGCATCCAGCGCGACGCGACCCGGGTCGGCGTCGCAACGTCCCGTTGAGCGATCCTGCCTCGCTCGCGACGCGGGGTTCCCGTCGCTCGCGGACTATCTCGTCGCCGGCGGCCACTACTTCGGCGCGACCGTCGGTCGCTACGCGAACCGGATCGCACGTGGCACCTTCGCCCTCGACGGCGTCACCTACGAGCTCCCGCGGAACGACGGCGAGAACTGGAACCTGGCCGGCGAAGGGTCGGGGACGATCGACGACCACGTCCTGACACTCGCAGCTCACCGTTACACGCCGGTCGACTCGACGCTGATCCCGACGGGCGAGGTCGCCTCGCTCGCCGACACCCCACTTGACTTCACCCGGCCGAGCCCGATCGGCCCACGCATCGGCGACGGGTACGACCACAACTTCGTGATCGACCGCGGCGACGCGAGCTCGCTCGTCCTCGCCGCGCGTGTGGACGAGCCGACGAGCGGGCGCCGGCTCGAGGTCCACACGACCGAGCCCGGCCTGCAGTTCTAGCGCGCCAGGCTGACGGCTGCGGCCGGCGACGTCGTTGTGATCAGTCATGTTGACAGAGCCCTCGTCACATGGCTAACGTGACCAGTCACAGGGCTCGGATCTCAGCTGCCGTCCTTCTAACCCCGAAAGGAAGGTCTTCCTTGTCGCTGCGAACGGTGGAGAGTTCCTGAGGGTGGCAGGGAGGGACCGCAGGATCCGCCTCGGCGCCGCGTACTACCCCGAGCAATGGCCGCGGGAGCGCTGGGCGTTGGACGCCGAGCTGATGGCCGAGGCCGGCCTGTCGCTCGTCCGGATGGGCGAGTTCGCATGGGCTGAGCTGGAGCCGGAGGCGGGGCGCTTCGACTTTGCCTGGCTCGACGAGGCGATCGATCTCTTCGCCGGACACGGCCTCGAGGTGGTGCTCGGGACGCCGACCGCGACTCCGCCGATCTGGCTCGTGCGAGAGCATCCCGACATCCTCCCGCTGGCGGCCGATCTGCACCGCGTCGGCTTCGGGAACCGCCGACACTACTGCCCGAACGCCCCGGCGTTCCTCGCGGCGACGGATCGGATCGTGTCTGTGCTCGGCGAGCACTTCGGAGCCGACGCGCGGGTGTGCGCGTGGCAGATCGACAACGAGTTCGGCGGCCGATGCTACTGCGATCACTGTCGCGCGTCCTTTCAGCTCTGGCTGAGACGGAGGTACCAGAAGATCGAATCGCTCAACGAGAGCTGGGGCACCGCCTTCTGGAGCCAGCGCTACGACGCCTGGGAAGACGCCGCCCTACCCGCTCCCGATCCCGTACGGGACGGCGGCTTCTCGCGCCGGGCTCCGAATCCGGGCCTCGCGCTCGATTTTCGTCGGTTCGTGTCGGACAGCTACCTGCGCTATCTACGGCGCCAGTGCGAGCTCCTGCGGTCTCTGATCCGCCCCGAGCAGCAGATCACGCACAACCTGATGGGCTTCAATTTCGCCGAGATCGATTACGTCGCGCTCAGTGACGAGCTCGACTTCGTCTCGTGGGACAACTACCCGTCCCTCGACCCGACCCGATCCTGGACGGTGCCGGCGCTCAGCGCTGCAGCGATGCGCGGCCTGAAGCCGCGACCGGTATGGGTGATGGAGCAGCAGGTCGGGCCGCTTGGCTGGGAATACGTCAGGACGCCCCGCCGCGGGCAGATGCGCCTGCACGCGTATCAGGCCGTCGGCCACGGCGCGGAAGCACTCGTGTTCTTCCGCTGGCGGACGCCGCGTTTCGGAACCGAGCAGCACTGGTACGGGGTCCTCGATTCCGACGGCACCGCCGGGCGGCGCTACGAGGAGCTCGGCCGACTGTCGGCGGAGCTACGGCGCCTCGATGCCCTCGAGAGTGCCGAGCCCGAGGCGCACGTGGCCGTGTTGTACGACTACGACTCGCGGTTCGCGCTGCAGATCCAGCCGGCGAACGCCGCGCTCGCGCACGAAGAGATCGTGCACCGCTGGTACGCGGCGTTGCGCCGCCTCGGGTTGGGTGTCGATGTCGTACCCGCCCGGAGCGATCTCTCTCGGTACCGCATCGTCGTCGCGCCGAGCATGCCGGTGGTCGACGCGCGCCGCGGCGCGGAGCTCACGGCGTACGTGCAATCGGGAGGCACGCTCATCCTCGGCCCGCGCGCCGCGGTGCGCGATCCGAGCGGCGCCGTGCCCGCTCGGCGCCTGCCTGCCTGGCTCGATCAGCTGCTCGGGATCGAGGTGCTCGACATCGCGAGCAGCGACCAGTCGGTCGAGGTGGAGGGCCTCGTCGGAGGAGCGTTCACCGGCTGGTTCGAAGAGCTCGCGACGCTCGACGCCGCCGCGCTCGCCAGCTACGTCGATGGAGATTTCGGCGGCGGGACCGCGATCTCGGAGCGCCGCTGCGGATCCGGGACGGCCGTCTACGTCGGCGGCGTCGGCGACGATGCCCTGCTCGAGTCGCTCTTCCGAATGTTCTGCGGGCGCCTCGACCTCGCGCTGTTCGAGCTGCCGAGCGAAGTCGAGCTGATCCCGCTGCGCTGGCTGGGGCAGCGACTCTTCCTCGTCCTCAACCACGGTGATCGCGACCAGCGGGTCGTGCTGTCCGACGGCAACTGGCGCGATCTCATCGGGAACGTCGTCAGCGATCGGTTCGTCATTCCGAAGTTCGACGTCGTGCTGCTGCGCCCAGACGAGAGGGAGCTCGAGCGCCTCTCCGACGAGCAAAGCGTCGTCGGGGCGGCTGTGTGAGGACGGAGTACGAGGGCTAGTTCGAGCCCGGGGCGCGGCCTTCGAGGGCGCGGATCGCGAAGTCGAGCCTTGCGGCGGCGACGAAGCCCTCCCAGCGCCTCTTGACGATGCCGTCCTGGTCGATCACGAAGGTCGTCGGCGTCTTGGTCACCCCGAAGCGGCGCACAATCGTTCCTCCTTCGTCGGGAAGGACGGCGATCGGCGGAGCAACACTCCAGTTGTAGGTCCAGTTGAGGACGTCGGCGCGGCTCAGGTGGCCCGCGCCGGCGATCTGCGTGGCGTCGACCACGATCGTGTGCAGGCCGAAGCGCGCGTGCTGGGTCTCCGTGCTGCGCAGGAACGTGCTCTGCGAGAGCGAGGTGTCTCCATGACTGGACGTTTGCGCGCGGAAGTTCAGGAACGAGAGCAGCACGACGTGGCCGCGCAGGCGCTTCAGGTCGACCTCGCCCCCGCGAGCGGCCTTCCCCGACAGCTCGGGCGCCGGCTGGCCTTCTCCGAGCGGCCGCGCCGTTCGCGCCCCGAGCACGAGCACGGAAACGACGACCGCCACGACCGCGGCCATCACACCGGCCCCGATGAGGCCCAGCTTACGGTCACGGATAGCGATTGCGATCGTAATGCCGCGGGGTGACTTTCTCCGCTCCGGATGTTACGGTGCACGTAGTCGGGCAATCGGGGGGTTTCGTTGTCTGGACGAAGAGGGGCTGGGATGGTGGCGCTCGCGGTCGTCAGCCTTCTCGTCTTCGCGCGCGGGGCGTTCGCCGCCGGAGCGGCGTACTACGTGGACTGTTCGGCTGCCGCGGACGGCGACGGGTCTCTGAGTAGCCCCTGGAACAACCTGACGACGGTGAACAACCAGACGTTCGCGCCCGGCGACAGTCTGCTCTTTGCCCGCGGAACGACCTGCGCGGGCTCGTTCGTCCTCCACTCCTCGGGCACGAGCTCGGACAAGGTGACGGTCGACGCCTACGGCTCCGGGGCGCTCCCGATCATCGACGGCAGCGGCCAGAACCGCGCGGTCAAGCTGCTCGATACCTCGCACGTGGTCGTCCAGAACCTCGAGATCGAGAACAGCAGGATCTGGGGGCTCCTGGCGACCACCGACCACGACGCGCCGGCGGTCGACATCACCCTGCGGAACCTCGTCGTCCGCCACGTGACGGGCGGCGACTACACGGCGATGGGGGCGAAATGGACGGGGCTCGTGGTGTTCGCGCCCGGCATGATCGTCGAGCCGGACCTGACGAAGGGCTCCGGCACCTACACGCGCAAGAGCTACTTCGACGGCGTGCTCGTCGACAACGTGACCGCCTACGACACGACGCTGTGGGCCGGCATCTTCGTCTGGGGAGTCCAGGTCGACCAGGACTTCCAGTGGCGAAGGGACTCGCAGAACCAGACGCTGCAGAGCCGCAACATCACGATCCAGAACTCGACCGTGCACGACACCAACGGCGACGGGATCGCGATCTACATGTCCTTCGCGAGCTCGATCCAGTCGAGCGTCGTCTACCGCTCGGGCATGCAGCCGCCGCCCGAGTCGATCGGCTCGCCGGTCGGCCTCTGGTGGTGGTCGTCCGAGAACATGGTCGGGGAGCTGAACGAGTCGTACGACAATCACTCGCCGAGCGTGGACGGCGGCGGCTTCGACATCGACTACCACTCGCACGGCAACACGCTGCAATACAACTACGGGCACGACAACATCACCTACTGCATGAGCGTGTTCGGGTACCAGGGCGCCACCACCGACAACGTCCTCCGCTACAACATCTGCGCCGGCGACGGCACCCAGCACACCTACCTGAAGCAGCAGCCGCACGGCCCGCCGACGACGGAGATCCTGCCGGGTACGTCCGAGATCTACCTCTGCACGTGGAACGGCGGCAAGCTCTCGAACACGTGGATCTACAACAACACCTTCTACGTGACCGGCACCGGCACCTACAACGGCGTCATCACCGACTGCCCGGGTGGCGACGACCTCGAGACCGGCGGCATCTGGAAGAACAACCTCGTAGTCTCGGCCGTGCCGAACATCTTCGGCAACGTCAGCGTGCTGAACAACCGGGCCCGCGACTACAACCTCTACTACAACACGGGCGGCATGGTCACCGATCCGAACCCCGAGGCGCACGGGATCTACAACCAGGACCCGCTCGTGAACGGTCTGGGCTACCACGGCGTCGGCAGGCCGACGACCGAATGGACGCTGCAGAGCGGCTCGCCGGCGATCAATGCCGGGACGAATCCCTGCACCGGCCTCGCGAACTGCACCACCGGGATGCGTGACTTCTACGGGAACACGATCCCCGCGAACGGCGTCTTCGACATCGGCGCGAACGAGGCCGGCTAGACCGACTCGGCGAGGTCGAGCGCTGCGCCCGCGGGCAACACCCGCGTATCGTCGCGCTCGCCGAGCCGCTCGAGGAGCCGCTCGAGCGTCCCTGCGGCGAGCGGGCCCCAGCCCTCGCCGTCGAGGCCGTGCGTGTTGTAGCAGAGCCATCCGGAGGGACGAGCGAGCAGCTCCGCGACGAGTTTCTCGAGATGCTCGTCGCACGGGCCGGGGCCGAAGCTGGTGCAGCGGATCGTCGTCTGCCCCGGTTGCGGCAAGGGCATGATCGGATCGCCCGCCGTGCGGAAGGCGCGGACGACATGCGGCAGCCAGGCCTCGAGCTCCGCGGTCGAGGAGTTGTACGGAAACGCGAACACGGCTCGCGCCCGGTCGAAGCGCTCGAGCTCGTCGGCGAAGACGTCCAGACACGCCTCGATCAGGCGCTTCGACTCCTCGAACGGGCGCTCTGCCTTGTTTGCGTGCACGTAGCCGTGGGGCATGATCTCGTGGCCTCGCGCCTGGAGCTCGTTCCAGAGCCCGAAGTCCCCCTTCTGCCAGCGCGTGTGCCAGGCCTCGTCCGGCTCGCCGAGATGCCCCCTGGCGACGACGTTGATCGCGGCCGAGAGCCCGAACCCCTCGAAGATCTCCGCCGTCTGCCGCGACGAGCGCTCGAACCCGTCGTCGAAGCTCAGCGTGACGACGTACACGGGGGCGCTACTCGCCGGTGCGGTAGGACTCGACGATCGTCCCCGTGAGCGCGATCGCGCGCTCGCCGGCTTGGTCGCAATAGAAGGACGCCTCTTCGGCACTGAAGAGGCCGCGCACGAGCGTGTACCCGTGCTGCGCGAACGCCTCCGCTTCGTCGCGGAGGTGCATGTGATCGGTCATCTTGACAGCGCTCCGGTCACGTGAGTAATGTTATCGGTCACATCGGCCAGGGGTCAAGGGGCATCGCCGCTCCGTAGAATCGGTCCGTCCACGCATGGAGGCAGCACCGGCGCCGTGAGCACGATCGTGTTGAGCGGAGTGAGGAAGACGTTCCCCGGCGGCGTCAAGGCCGTCGACGGGATCAGCCTTACGGTCGAGAGCGGTGAGTTCATGGTGCTCGTCGGGCCCTCCGGCTGCGGCAAGACGACGCTGTTGCGGATGATCGCGGGCCTCGAGACGGTAAACGAGGGCTCGATCCACCTCGGCGAACGCGACATCACCCACGTCGAGCCGCGAGGTCGCGACATCGCCATGGTGTTCCAGAACTACGCCCTCTACCCGCACATGAACGTGCGCGAGAACCTGAGCTATGGCCTTCGCGTCCGCAAGACGCCGAAGCACGAGATCGACCGCCGCGTCGGCGAGGTGGCCGAGCTCCTCGGGCTCCACGACCTCCTCGATCGCCGCCCCGGGGCGCTCTCGGGAGGGCAGCGTCAGCGTGTCGCCATGGGACGCGCGATCGCTCGTCGGCCGCAGGTCTACCTGATGGACGAGCCGCTCTCGAACCTCGACGCCAACCTGCGCGTGCGTGTCCGCGCCGACCTCGCACGCCTGCACGCCCAGCTCGGAGTGACGACGGTCTACGTGACCCACGACCAGGTCGAGGCGATGCAGCTCGGGCAGCGCTCCGCCGTGATGCGAGACGGACGCATCCAGCAGGTCGGCCGACCGCAGACGCTCTACCGCAATCCCGTCAACCTCTTCGTCGCCTCCTTCATCGGGTCGCCGTCGATGAACCTCGTGCGCGGCGAGCTCGACGGCGAAACGATCCGCTTCGCCGGCTACCGCGTTCCGCTCGACCCGACACGCCGCCGACCCGCGGGCAGCCCGAGCCAGGTCATCCTCGGCATCCGGCCGGAGGACTTCGAGGATCAGCGCTTCTCTCGCCCAGGCTTGCCGACCATCGACGTAGAGATCGCGCTGGTCGAGGACCTCGGCCCGCAGGCGCTCGCCTTCTTCGCGCTCGACGCCGAGCAGGTCGAATCCGAGCTGCTCGGTGTTGCTGCACAGGGCTCCGACCAGGAGGCGCTGATGGCGGAGGACCGCCGAGCCCTCTTCTCCGCCACCCTCGACGCGGCAACGGAGGCGCGCGCGGGGGAGATCTGCCGCCTTAGCGTCAACCCCGCGCGCTTCCACTTCTTCAGCCCGTACAACGGCAAGAGCCTGCTCGCGCCCGACTCCGATGTTCCCGGCCGACTCGAGGTGGCCGTTTGACGACGGCGCCCGAGCCCGCGCGGGTACGCCGGTCGAGGCTCTCTGCGCTCGCCGTGACGCTCGTGCTGCTGGTCGGCGCCGTCGTCTTCGTCGGGCCCATCGTCGTCGGTCTCGGCCACCTGGCGCGCTTTCCCTTCGGGATGGCGCTCTTCAACTCGCTCGTGATCGCTTGCTCGTTCACGGCGCTGAGTACGGTCTCGGCTGCGCTGGCCGGCTTCGCGTTCGCCCGCAACCGCGTCTGGTGGAAGAACATCGTGTTCCTGTTCGTCCTCTCGACGCTGATGGTTCCGTGGGTCGTCACCATGATCCCGCAGTACGTCGTCTTCTACCGGCTCCACCTGATCAACACCCCGTGGCCATGGGTGCTGTGGGGGATTCAGGGCACGCCGCTGCAGATCTTCATCTTCCGCCAGTTCTACGCGTCCTTCCCGCGCGAGCTCGAGGACGCCGCCGCGCTCGACGGCAGCGGGCGCCTGCGCATCTTCTGGGACATCTTCGTCCCGAACTCGAAGCCCGTCATCGCCATCGCCTCCTTGTGGGCGTTCATCCTCGTCTGGGGCGACTTCCTGACCCAGGACCTCTTCTTCCTGCTCGACCGCAACGGAACGCTGCTGACGCGCATCACGGGCTTGCTCGCTCTCGACGGAGGAGCGCTGTCGAGCTTGCCGCTCGCCCTCTACGCACTTCCTCCCGTCATCTTCTTCGTGGTCGTGCAGCGATACATCGCGCAGACGGTGTTGACGACGACCGGAATCAAGGGCTAGGCGGACGCGGTGCTCGGCTGGCTCTCCCGCGACCGCGAACGCAACGAGGTGGCTGCCTTTTGCGGCTTCGTCTCGCCCTGGTTCATCGGCTTCGTCCTCTTCTCGGCGGTGCCGCTCGTGGTCAGCCTCGTCATGTCTCTGTCGACCTTCGATCTCTACGGTCTGAAGAACTTCCACTGGACCGGGCTCACGCACTACCGACTCGCGCTCGAGGATCCCGCCACGCGCGCCGCCCTCGAGGACACCGGCATCTTCACGGCGATCTTCGTGCCGCTCGGGCTGCTCCTCCAGATCGGCCTGGCCGTCCTCATCAGCAGCGGCACCCGCCTGAAGAGTGCCTTCTGTGCTGCCTTCTACCTGCCGGCAGTCGTCCCGGGCGTCGTGAGTATCCTGCTCATCTGGAGGCTCGGAATCGCCGGCCGAGACGGGGTCTTCGACCGCATCTACCACCTCTTTGCACCGCAGGGGAACATCGACTGGCTCGATCGGCAAGGCCGCCTGATCCTGATCCTGTACATGCTCTGGTCGACGGCCGGGCTCGGCATGCTCGTCTTCCTCGCCGGCATGCAGAACGTCTCGCGCGAGCTACGCGAGGCTGCCTCGCTCGACGGCGCGACCCGCCGCCAGATCTTGCGCACGATCACGCTACCGCTACTGACGCCGGTCATCTTCCTGCAGCTCGTCCTCGGCCTGATCGCCGCGGCGCAGATGATGATCCAGCCGATCCTGCTCGGCTCCACCCTCGGCAGCGCCGGCTCGCCGTTCTTCTACACGCCGGCGGAGGGGGCGGACATACTCCCCGCCCACATCTTCCACGTCACGTTCGTCAACGCCTGGCCGGGCACAGGGGCGGCCCTCTCCTGGATCCTCTTCCTGATCCTCCTCGCAGTCACCCTGGTGCTCTTCGGGACGAGCAGGCTCTGGGTCTTCTATGGCTCGGACTGAGTAGCCTTCTCGAGTGCGTCCCTACCCTGACCGCCCTGCCCGCGCCACCGATTAGTCGAGAGTGTCAGGAAAGCTGCGCGCGTTGGCCTCCATCGCGCGGAGCTGCTCCTCCCAGGCGCTTGCGCGCTCCGCGCGTTCGGCACCCAGCGCCTCCCGCGCGCCCGGCAGCTCGATGCGGGTGCGCACGATGTCGGCGACGAGGTGCAGGTCCTCGGCGGCCTCGGCGGCGTCGGTGGGCGGCGCGGCCTCCCCGCGGCAGACGCGCAGGAAGTCGCTGGCCTGCGCCCTCATCGGATCGATCCAGGCCAGCTGGGGCAAGATCCGCTCGGGCGTCGACGGGGCTCCAGGATCGCGATACACCTCGAGCGTGCCCGCGCGGTTGACCGCCAGCGACGGCGCCGGGCGCAGTCGCACGTAGCCGCGCTCGAATGCGACCAGCAGCTCCTCCTCGAACCCGACGGTCAGCCGGTACGGCGCCACCTCGATCGTCGCCGGAACGCCCGATTCGGTCTCGAAGGCGTAGAGCCGTCCCGAAGCGTGCGCGAAGACGACCCGGTAGCGCTCGCCGAGGAAGTGCCGGAGCAGGTTGAGCGGGTGGACGAGCTCGTTCGCACCCCTGACCAGCGCCCAGAGCGACTCGTCGTCGTCCGCCAGCTCGGGCGGAGGTTCCTCGGAGGGGAGCGGCGGTCGCTCCTCGCCGACGTCGATCAGCCCGGCCTGCGCGTTCGCGATCCAGTCGCCGTTCGAGTAGCAGATCCGCACGTAGCGGAGCGCGCCGAGCTCTCCGCTCGCCTGCCAGGCGTCGACCGCTCGCTTGGCCTCCCGGGTGGCGGGATCGGAGCGGCGATGGTAGCCGAGCATATGCACGCAGCCCGCCTCCTTCGCGAGGGTCGCGAGCCGGTCGCCTGTCGACGCACTGACGGCAAGCGGCTTCTCCGTGAAGAGATGGGGCACGTGCGGGTAGAGCTCGGGAAGCAGCAGCGCGTGGTAGGTGTACCTCTGCGAGGCCACGATCCCGTCGAGTTGCTCGGATTCGAGCAGCTCGCGATGATCGCGATAGATGCGTCCGATGCCGTAGCGCCTGGCGACGAGCTCGGCGGTGCGCCGCCGCGGCTCCGCGAGCGCGACGAGCTCGCACTCGTCGTGCAGCAGCGCGTAGCTGCGGATGTGCGCGAGCTGGCCCATGAAGCCCGCACCGACGAAGCCGATCCGGACCTTCGCGGCCACCGCACTACCAGTCGGCGATCGCGCCGCTCGGATGCTGCAGGATCGGCAGCTTGTGTGGGGCGTACGGGTGGCGGCGGCAGAGCTCGAGGTCCAGCTCGACGCCCCAACCGGGCTTCTCCGACAGCTCGAGGTACCCAGCCCGGAACTCCAGCGGCTCGCTCAGCAGCTCCCGCGTCCAGTCCGGTGGATACCTGCAGACCTCGAGCGCGACGAAGTTCGGCGAGGCCATGCCGACATGGGCCGAGGCGATCGTGTTGACGGGGCCGAGCGGGTTGTGCGGCGCGAAGCCGCAGTAGTAGACCTCGCCCATCGCGGCGATCGCGCGCGCCTCGAGCACGCCGCCGCAGTGGGCGAGATCCGGCTGCAGGAGCGCGGCGCCCCCGAGCTCGAGCACCTCGCGGAACCCCCACTTCGTGAACAGGCGCTCGCCGGTCGCAACCGGGATCGATGTCGCGCGCGCTACCTGCGCGAGCCCCTTGGCGTTCTCCGGCAGCGCCGGCTCCTCGAGGAACCAGACGTTGTAGGGCTCGAGCGCACGGGCGAGCTTGATCGACATCGCCGGGGTGAACCGACCATGCGCGTCCCAGGCGATCTCGACGTCGTCGCCGACCGCCTTGCGCAGCGTCTCGATGCGCTCGGCGGCGTCCCGGAAAAGCCCGTTCCCCTGCACCGGCAGGACGGCGGCGGCGACGCCGGTCTTCATCGCCGTGAACCCTTGCTCGACGAGCGCGCGCGCGCTCTCGGCGTATTCCTCGAGGGTCGCGCCACCCGGACCGTTCGCGTAGAGCTTGATGCGGTCGTGGCAGCGGCCGCCGAGCAGCTCGTAGACGGGCAGGCCGGCCACCTTGCCCTTGATGTCCCAGAGCGCCTGCTCGATCGCGCTCATCGCCGAGAGCGTCACGGCGCCGCTCCGGAAGAACGGCTGCCGGTACATCTGCTGCCAGAGGTGCTGGATCCGAGCCGGGTCGTCGCCCAAGACGTACTCCCGGTACTCCTCGACCGCAGCGGCGACGGCAAGCGGATGACCGGGCAGGCTGCCCTCGCCGATGCCGCTCACGCCCTCGTCCGTCTCGACGACGACGAACAACCAGTTGCGCGACCCGACGTCGACGACGAGCGGCTCGACCGAGCTGATCTTCATCGGGAGGGCCGGTAGTGGCTCAGCCGACGTTCACTCTTCCGAGGCGTGCCTGCCGCTCATGAAGGTAGGTGGCGTATCGCCGAACCTTCGGGTGTGCGTCGTTCTTCAGCTCCGTCACGACCACGACCACTTCGTCGGCGATGTGCGGCGGCGAACCGTCGGTAAGGGCATGGATGACGTCGATGCGAACGCCGGGATCCGGGTCAGAGA
>JBKPSO010000326.1:0-8769 GCA_046735055.1 Actinomycetota bacterium | reverse complement strand
AGCATACCCCGCTCCGCTTGCATCGGCGCACGAAGTCAGTCAGTGTCGCCCCACGTTCGCACAGGGCGGTAGGGACTTAGCAACAGACTGTTGCAAAGTCCTGTTCGCACGCCGCCGATCCGAGGAAGGAGGGCACCAATGGCTCACAAGGGAATGGGGCTCGGGCTTGCCGCACTTGCAGCCTGCGCGCTGCTCGCTGCGAGCGCGACGCCTGCAGGGCAAAGCTCGACCGCGAAGACGGCCGCCGACACGGCCGCGTCGTGCTCGTTCGCGCTGCGCATCGGCGACGTGCTGCCGTTCACGGGGGATCTCGCCGCCTACGGTGCAAACCTCGACCGCGCCGTCAAGCTCGGCGTCGACCTCCAGAGTGCCGCGCTGCGCGCCGCCAAGCTCGGCGCGACGGTGAAGCTCGTCGCGTCGGAGGACGGCCAGACCCAGGCAAGCGCGTCGGTCGAGGCCGCGACGAAGCTCGTCAAGTCCGACAAGGTGAACGTCGTCATCGGCGAGATGGCCTCCACGGCCACGATCCCGATGGCCCAGTCGGTGACGGTCCCGAACAGGATCGTGCAGATCTCGCCGACGTCGAGCGCGCCGCAGCTGACGACGCTCAAGGACAACGGCTACCTCTGGCGCACGTACCCGTCGGACGCGCTCCAGGGCAAGGTGCTCGCACAGGCCGCGGTCGACGCGTTCGGCAGGGGCGCCACCATCAACACCGGCGCCCGCAACGACGCGTTCGGCACTGCACTGCTGGCGCTCTTCAAGGCGGAGTGGGCCAAACGCGGCGGCAAGATCGGCCAGAGCGTCCTCTGGAACCCGACCCAGGCGACCTTCGACACGGAGGCGCAGAAGCTCGTCGAGGGCAACCCGGCCGGCTTCGTGATCATCGACTTCCCGGAGACCTTCGAGAAGTTCGCGCCGTCGCTCGTTCGCTCCGGCAAGTGGAGCGCCTCGAAGACGCTGATGACCGAGGCGATGCGCAACGGCGACGTGCTCTCGAAGATCGGCTCGCAGGTCGACGGTCTGCGCGGCACGGCTGCCAGCGCTGCGGGCGGCCCGGCAGGGAAGGCCTTCGCGGCCTACTGGAAGAGCCACGTGAAGGGCGCGAAGCCGTACACGAGCTTCGAGGGCACGGCGCTCGACGCCGCGAACGTCGCCTTCCTGGCGGCGGTGAAGGCGTGCTCATCGCGCCCCGCGAGGATCAAGGCGAACCTGCGCTCGGTCTCCGGCCCTCCGGGCACGAAGGTCACGTTCCTGACGCTCGGCCGGGCGATCAGGCTGCTCCGGGCCGGCAAGGACGTCGATTACGAAGGCGCGTTCAGCCCCGTCGACTTCGACGCGAACGGTGACATCGGCTCCGCGGTCTTCGAGATCTGGCGGAACGACGGGGGCGGCAAGATCAGCACCCTGAAGACGATCACGTTCCGCGGCTGATGGAGCGGTATCGGGAGGGCGGCGGCTTCGAAGAGGCCGCCGCCTACTCCCGTGCCGTCCGCCACCGGGGGCACGTGGCGGTGAGCGGAACCGCATCGCCCGGCGCCGGCGGCGCCTACGAGCAGGCCCGCGAGGTCATCGCCCGCGCGCTCGCGGCGGCGGAGCGGCTCGGCGCAGGCCGCGAAGACGTGCTGCGAACGCGGCTCCTGCTTGCGCCGGGCTGCGACGTCGATGCGGTGGTTCGGGCGCACGCCGAGGCTTTCCGCGGCGCCGAGCCTGCGAACACGACCTACTTCGTCGGCGGGCTCGTCCCCGAGGGGGCGCTCGTCGAGGTCGAGCTCGACGCGATCATCGACGAGCCGCCGAGGTAGAGCCGCTCGACCTTCAGGTCGTGGAGCAGCTCCTGCCCCTGGCCGGAAAAGGCGTTGCGCCCCATGTCGAGCACGTAGCCGGTGTGCGCCAACGCGAGCGCCCGGCGTGCGTTCTGCTCGACCATGACGATGCCGACCCCGAGGTCGTTGATCTCGGCCAGCTTGGCGAAGACGAGCTCCGCGGCGTGCGGCGCGAGGCCGGCCGAGGGCTCGTCGAGCAGCAGGAGCCGCGGCGAGGTGACCATCGCGCGCGCGAGCGCGACGAGCTTGCGCTGACCGCCCGAGAGGGTCCCGGCCCGCTGGCGAGAGCGCTCCCGCAGGATCGGAAAGAGCTCGTGGACACGCTCGAGCGCCGCACGCCGTTCTCCCTTCGGCGCACCGAGCGCACCGACCTTGAGGTTCTCCGCGACGGTGAGGCTCGAGAAGACATTGTCGATCTGCGGCACGAGGTTGAGGCCCCGGCGGGTCAGGCGGTCGGGCCGCTCGCCGACGATCTCCTCGCCGTCGATCCGGACGCTGCCCGCGCTCGGCCGCACGAGGCCATAGACCGCCTTCAGCAGCGTCGACTTGCCTGCGCCGTTCGGCCCGACGACGCACACGAGCTCGCCCGCGCGGGCTTGCAGCGAGACGCCGTGGAGCACGAGCGCGTCGCCGTAGCCCGCCTCGAGGCCTTCGACCTCGAGCAGCGCAATGTCATTCACGGCGGCGTTCCCAGATATGCGTCCACCACCCGCTGATCGGCGGAGACCTCTGCCGGCAGGCCGCTTGCGATTACGCGGCCCTCGTTCATCACGACGACGGTGTCGCTCGCGCGCATCACGAGCTCGAGGTCGTGCTCGACGAGCAGGAACGTGACGCCTTGCCGCTCGCGCAGCTCGAGCACGTGCTCGAGCAGCTGGACGCGCAGCGTCGGGCTGACGCCGGCCATCGGCTCGTCGAGGAGCAGCAGCCGGGGCCTCGTCATGAGAGCGCGCGCGAAGTCGAGGAGCTTGCGTTGGCCGCCCGAGAGGGTGGCGGCGAGCGCGTCCGCGTGGCCGTCGAGCCGGACGAGCGCGAGGAGCTCGTCCGCCCGTACCCGCGCCGACCGCTCCCGGCGGCGCACGCCCCCGAGGCCGACGATCGTCTGCGGCAGGCGCTCGCCCGGGTGGTCTCGCTCCGCGAGCAGGACGTTCTCGCGAACGGTCATCCGCGCCAGCGTCCTCGCGGTCTGGAACGTGCGCACGAGGCCTGCGCGGGCGATCGCGTGAATGGGTGTTCGGTCGATGCGGCGACCGTCGAGGAGCACATGGCCGGCGTCGGCCCTGAGGAAGCCGCTGACGACATTGAAGAGGGTCGACTTGCCCGCGCCGTTCGGCCCGATCAGCGACGTGACGGAGCGCTCTTGAACGCCGAACGACGCGCCGTCGACGGCGCGGATGCCGCCGAAGCGGCGCACCAGGCCGTCGACCTCGAGCAACTGCCCGCTCACTCGAGCACCAGCTCCTCGCGTCGGCCGAGGAGCCCCTGTGGCCGGAAGAGGACGAGCCCGATGATGGTGAGCCCGATCATCATCAGCCGCAGGTAGGCGCGCTCCGCCGAGTCGAACCACGAGAACGGCGCGAAGTCGAAGAAGCGCGTTCCTGCGTAGAGCACGCCGAAGACGACGGCGCCGACGGGCACGGCGAAGAAGCGCCCGAGCCCGCCGAGGATCACGATCACCCAGGCGAAGAACGTGAGCAGCGGCGCGAAGTCGTCGGGGCTGAAGAACGAGAACTGCCAGGCGTAGAAGCAGCCCGCGAGGCCGGCCAGCGCCGATCCGAGCGCGAGGGCCTGCAGCTTGAAGGCGAAGACGTTCTTGCCGAGCGACGCGACGGCGTCCTCGTCCTCGCGGATGCCGCGAAGGACCCGCCCCCAGGGCGTCCTCCCGGCGGCCCAGAGGGCCGTGCAGCAGGCGAGCGCCGCGAGCCAGACGATCACGAGCATCGTCACGTCCTTCGACCCGAGGTGGAGTGTCGACTGCACCCAGTCCTGGAAGCGCTCCCACTGGCCGTTGTACGAGGCCGCCTCGCCCGTGCCCGAGAGGTTGATCGTGCCCTGCGAACCGCCCGTGAGGCGGTCCTCGTTCGTGGCGACGTAGCGGACGATCTCCGAGAAGGCAATGGTGGCGATCGCGAAGTAGTCGGCACGCAGCCTCAGCGTCGGCAGCCCGAGCACGATTCCACCCGCGGCGGCGGCCGCGATCGCGAGCGGCGCGGCGAGCCACATGCTCCAGCCGGCCTTCACGACCAGGATCGCCATCGTGTACGCGCCGATCGCCATGAAGGCGACGTGGCCGAAGTTCAGGAGGCCGGCGAAGCCGAACTCGAGCTGGATGCCGAGGCCGAGCAGCGTGTAGATGCCGGCCACGACGCCGACGAACGCCCAGAACTCGCCGCTCGCGATCGTGCTCACAGGATCCGCGCCCTCCCGAGCAGGCCCTGCGGCCGGACGAGCAGCACGCCGATCAGCACGGCGAACGCGACGACGGGCTTGTAGACGGGGTCGACGCCGCCGTGGAACCCCGACCACGTCGACAGCTCTGTCACGAGCCCGAGCACGAGCCCGCCCGCGAGCGCGCCGTAGGCGCTGCCGATGCCGCCCAGCACCACCGCGGCAAAGACCGGCAGCAGGAGCGAGAAGCCGAAGTTCGGATCGAAGCTGCTCTGGACGAGCGCGAGCAGTACGCCCGCGAGTCCCGCCAGCAGGCCCGAGACGATCCACGTGAGGACGATCACGCGGCTCGTGTCGATGCCCGCGACCGCCGCGAGCGCCTGGTCGTCGGCGACGGCGCGCATCATCCGTCCCAGCGAGGTGGCGCCGAGCATCAGCCCGACGAGGACGATCGTGGCCACCGCGACGACGACGGCGACGACCTGGCTCTCGGAGAGCCGCACCGAGCCGAGCACGTAGACCTTGAACGGATCGACGTCGTAGGAGCGGGTCTGCGGCCCCGCGACGAGGAAGATCGCCTGCCGGAGCACGAGCGCTAGCCCGATCGAGGCGAGGAACAGGCTCATGAACCCCGCTCGCCGTGCGCGCAGCGGCCGCCACAGCACGCCCTCGAGCGCGACGCACAGAACCGCCGTCGCTCCCATCGCGACGGCCGCGGCGACGATCATCTCCAGGCCGATCGTGACGTTGCACAGCACCGCGATGAACGCGCCGAAGGTCATGATGTCGCCGTACGCGAAGTTGACGAGCCGCAGGATCCCGTAGATCAGCGAGATGCCGAGCGCGGCAATCGCGAGCACGGAGCCCGTGACCAACCCGTTCGCGGCGAGCTGCAGGAACACCTAGACGACCTGTGGTTCCGGTACGAGACGCCCCTCGGCGAAGCGGCCGGGGTCGAGGATGGCCAGCGCCTCGTCCTCGCCGTCGCCCGCGAGAGCCTCGGCGACGATGCGACCGACGGCCGGCGCGAGCATGAAGCCGTGCCCGCTGAAGCCCGCCGCGATCCAGAGCCCTTCGTCCACCGGGCCGATGATCGCCTGCCGGTCGGGCGTGACGTCGTAGACGCCCTCTGTCAGGATCGTGAAGTCGAGGTGCTCGAGGCGCGGCAGCAGCTCGCGGATCGCCGCGCGGACCGCACTGCGCCACCGAGGCGCGTCCGCGTCGGAGGGGCCGGTAGCCGAGAGATCGCTTGCGAGCACCCGGCCGTTGGCGAGCTGCTTCGCGGCGAAGTGCCGCTCCGTGGACACGACGAGCGGCTCGAGCAGGCGCTCGCGGATCGGGTCTGACAGGAAGAGCCAGCGGCTCTCGGGCTCGATCGGCGGGTCGATGCCCAGCCGCTCGAGGAGCGCGGGCGTGTCGACACCCGCCGCGACTACCACTGCATCGGCGGCGACCGATTCGCCTGCGGCCGTCGTTAGCCTCCAGCCGCCGTCGCGCTCGATGCCGGCGACGTCTCCGATGACGACGTCGGTCCCTCGCGCGAGCGCCTCGATCAGCGACTGCGGACGGTCGACGTAGCCGTCTTCCGCGCACCACGATGCTCCGGCGACAGTCTGGACGCCGAGCCCCGGCACGAGCTCCGCCGCCCGCTCAGCGCTCACGATCCGCGACGGTACGCCGGCGGCCGCTTGGACGCGCGCGTTCGCGGCGAGCCGCGCGAGCGCCGGCTCGGAATGGGCGAGGAAGAGGTAGCCGCAGGGCGTGAAACGGAGCTCTATAGGCCCGTCGAGGAGCTCGGTCGCCCGGCGGTAGAAGTCGAGAGACTCCCGGGCGAGGCGGCAGTTGACGGCCGTCCCCCACTGCTGGCGCACCCCGCCGGGCTGCACTCCCGAGGCGCCGGCGGCGATGCCGGCGCGCTCGAGCACGATCACCGCCACGTCCCGGCGCCGCAGGTGCCAGGCGATCGAGAGCCCCGTCACGCCGGCGCCGACGACGGCGACCTCCGCCCGGCGTACGCGTCCGTCGTTGCTCAGCACCGCGGTCAAGAGGCCGTGACCATGATCGAAATCCGGCCTCGCCGCAAGAGCCTGCACTGCGCAGGCGCAGCTGGTTAGTCGGTTACGCGCCGGAGGCGGAGCTGCTCGCTCGCGGCCGCGAGTCGCGGTGCGACCAGAACTGTGCCCTCGAACACCTCGGGCCCGAGGAAGGCCTTCATCAGCTTGTCGTGGAAGCGGTACCGGATCATCTGCGCCTCGATGCGAACGGCGGCGGCGTACTCGGCCGGCTCGGCGGGCCGCTCGCCCGGCAGCCGGCGTTCGAGGATCCGCTCGGCGGCCCACCAGTAGACGGCGTTCGCCGCGACCTCGACCTCGAGCATCCGGTAGGGGACGTACTCGCGCACGCGAGAACGGGCCAGGCCCGCCTGACGTGCGGCGCGCTCGAGCGCCTTGAACTCGCGACGGCCCTCGTAGACGGTGACAACACCGGTCTCGGGCTCGAACTCGGCCTCGACGTAGGCGTCTTGGTCTTTGCGGGCGATCTCGCGCACCCAGCCACTCGCGTGGTGGCGGACGACGTGGACGACGAGCTCCGCATCGTGGCCGCCCGCCTCGGCGAAGACGGAGAGCTGCGAGCCGGGCTCGGCGGAGACGAGCGCACGGAGCTTCCCACTCACCCGCGACCAGCCGCCTGCAACGGGCTCCGGCACGTCCTGACGGTAGAGCCGCAGAGAGAGGCCCGGGTCCGTGGCGATCTCGATCGGTGTCCCGGGGCCAACTCGCGCCGGATCGAAGAGCAGCGAGACGCCGCGCTCCTCGCCGGGATGCAGCCTGACCGGCGATTGCCTGAAGCGCATCGCCGCGTCGAGCGCGAGGGTCGGCGGAGGCGCCCCCGGCGGGGGGACGGTCTCCTGCCGTTGCCGCTCCTCGACCGGCGGCTGCGCGGTGGGCGCGCCGCCGCGGGCGAACCCGGCCTGCCCGGGTGCGTCGAAGGCGGATCGGAGCGCGTCGTTGAGCGCCCGCAGCCCGACCTCGTCGCGGGCGGCGATCTCTCTACCGGCACGGACGAGGCGTGCCCCGGCCCGCCGCTCCTCCGACTCGATGATTGGGCGGAGGATCCGGTCCAGCGCCGCGTACAGTCGGCGCACGAGCGGATGCGCGTCGTTGAGGCCGCTCCGATCGACGCGCACGACCACCTGCGGACGAGGTGTGTCGAGCGCCTCGCGCTGAAGCTGCTCGATCGCCTCGCAGCGGACCTGGCCGTACAGGTGCCGTGCGCCGGGTCGAGCCTCGAGACCGGCGAGCGTCGTCTCGTGTGCGGCTCGCCCGGACATGACGACGAGCCCGCCGCGGCGGGCGGCGCGGGCGGGGCTGAGCGGGATCGGTTGGGCCGCGCGGCGGACGACGACACGCGCCGTGATGCCGCCTTGGAGCTCCACGTCGTCGTCGAACAGCACGGGCCGCTCCGGGTCCGGTTCGGGCGGGGTGTAGCGGACGAGCTGGAGTGGCTCACCGGAAAGCTCGAGCAGCAGCTCCCGACTCTCGTCCTCGAGGATCGGCCTCAGTTGCACGAGATCGGCGATGAGCCTTTGCAGGCGCGCGTTCGGCGGCAGCCGGCCGTCGGCGAGCGGCACTGTCACCCGCGTCCCCTCGTGCGCGATCCCGAGCTCGCTGCGGATCGTTCGCGTGGCCTGAGCGTCGAGCACGTGCGTATACACGTACGGCTCGTCCCCGCCTCCGGGGAGGAACCACGACTCGACGGCCCGCTCGCCTCGCACTCCCTGGATCCGCCCGCCGCCCTGCGCGAGCCAGACGTCGCGCAGCCCGCGTCCGAAGAGGCCGCGCTGTCCCGCTGCCTCGGGGACGACGCCGAGCGCCCCGAGGCGTTGATCGACGATGTCGGCGTCGACGCCTTCGCCGTCGTCCGAGCAGACAAGCTCGTAGCGCCACCCGTGCAGTGCCGGGAGTCGGAGGGTCCGGAGGGCGGTCTTCCACGCGCGCAGGAAGTCGGGATCCGCGTGACCGATCCGGAGGTGGATCCGGCCTCGCTCGCGCCCGGCGGCGGCGATCGCCGCGTCGGCGTTCGTGACCAGCTCGGGGATGATCTGCGAGAGATCGATCCCGGCCTGCGCGAAGTTCTCGCGAAAGTAGCGCCCGCGAACTCGACCGTGGCGCAGCTTCGAGACGTCGATCGCCACGCGAAGAGGATAAGCGCCTTGGTCGACAGCGGCCCGTCCGGCGCCCCGATTACGGTGACTCGAGATGGGTGGCGTGTCGATCTCGAGGAACGCGCCGTGCCCGTGCGGCAGCGGGCGCAAGTACAAGCGGTGCTGTCTCGCCGACGAGCAGCGAGCTGTGCTGGAGGCGCGATTCGACGATACGGTCGGCCGCCGTATCCAGGACTGGTCGAGGGCGTTCGACGACGAGATTACGGCCGCGCTCGAGGACTTCGTCGGCCCCGAGCGCGTAATGGACGACGCTGACATCCAGATCTTCGCCACTTGGTTCCACAACGACCGCGAGCTCGCGGGCGGCGGCACGCCGGCGGAGCGCTACGC
>JBKPSO010000325.1:0-8239 GCA_046735055.1 Actinomycetota bacterium | reverse complement strand
CGGGAGCTCGACCGCGTCGCCGAGCTGCCGCCCGGTCTGCGCCGGGTCGCCGAGCGCGCGCACGCAGCGGCAACGTTCCTCGTTCCAGTGCGACGCGACGGGCGCGTGGCTGCGCTGCTGGAGCTGCACCGCTCGCGCGGCCCATTCGGGGCGGCCGAGCGCGAGGCCGCGCGCGTCGCCGCCGGCCAGGCCGCACTCGTTCTGCGCGCGTACGGCGACGGGATGGCGACGGAGCTCTCGAGCTCGGCGCTGATGCTCACGGCGGAGGCGCTTGCGGCCGGCGGAGACGAGCTGCATGGGGCCGAGCGGATCGCGCGGCTGGCCGCGGATGCGACCGGCGCGTCCGGTTGCGTGATCTGGCGGAGCGGCGTCGAGGGGCTGAACGTCCTCGCCCGCGCCGGGCTGGCGGACGAGGAGGTGCACCGGTCGTTCGCCGAGGCGGTGCTCCACGCCCGCGCGCCCGGCCTGGACGACACCGACGGCTCGACGGTCGCGTCCTTCCCGCTCGGCCTGCCGCCGAGCGGCGTCTTCCAGCTCGTCTTCCCGTCGGCGTCAGCACCGGCCGAGAGCGCACTCGGCGGGCTAGCCGGCTTCGTCACCCGCGCGGCTCACGCCCTACGGGCGCTCGAACGCGCGGACGAGCTGCGCCGGGAGCTCGAGCGCACACGCGACCTGCTCTCCGTCGTGGACGAGGCGACCTCGCACCTTTCCCTCGCGCACACGCTCGAGACCGCGGTCGTGCGCCTGCCCCGCCTGCTCGACGTGCGCTCCGTCGGTATCTACCTCCGCCGGCACGGGCGCTTCGAGACCGCTGCGGCCTCCGAGGTGACGGGCCCGCACTCGGTCGTCGCAGAGCGACTGCTCGAATTGGCACTCGGCCCATTCCGTGCCCGGGGATTCGTAGCCTCGACCGACGCACGTGCCGACAGGCATCTCGCCCCGGTTCGGGCCGCGCTCGAGGAGGCCGAGATCGAGGCAGTCCATGCCGTTCCGCTCGTCGCGCAAGGGGACGTGATCGGGCTGCTCGCGGTCTATCCGCAGGAGGGCAGCGCCCTGACGGACGACCAGTCCGCGCTGCTCGCTGCGCTCGCCGCCCAGATCGCCGTCGCCGTTCAGAACGCGGGCCTGCACGAGGACCTGAAGCGGCAGGAGGCCGAGCAGAAGCGCGCGCGAGAGGCCGAAGGGATCGCGGCGAGGCGGCTGTCGGCCCTGTACGAGATCTCGCGCTCGTTCGCGCACAGCCTCTCGCTCGACGAGACGCTGGACGCGATCGCGACCACCGTCGTCGAGCTGCTCGAGGTCGACGTGGCCGTGATCCGCGTTCCCGACGAACGCGGTGACCTGCTCACGCAGAGGGTGCGCGTCGCAGGGCCGCAGCTCGAGGCGGCGATGAACGCGGTCTTCGAGAAGCCCGAGCATGTCATCCCTTCGCCGGCGCGCCGCCGGCTCGTCCAGGGTCGAGCCGTCCGGGTCAGCGCGACCACGGCCGCCGAGCTCGGCCGCTCGCACGGGCTGCTCGTCCCGTTCCTCGAGCGCGGCTCCACCGCTGCCGTCGTCCCGATCGCCACGCCCGCTGAGCTGCTGGCGACGCTGACGATCGTCTCGCTCGACCCCGGGCGGCCGCTGACCGACGAGACGCTCGACACCGCGCTCTTCGTCGCCGCCCAGGCGGCGCTCGCCGTCGACAACGCGCGGCTCTACCAGCAGCAGAAGGCGTTCACGGACTCCATGCAGCGCTCGCTGCTGCCGCGCTTCCGGCCGCACGTCGCCGGCCTCGAGATCGGCGCGGTCTACGAGTCGTCGGCGCTCGTCGGTGTCGGCGGCGACGTTTACGACTACCTCAAGACCGGCGAGCGACGTCTTGCGATCGTGCTCGGCGACGTCACGGGGCACGGCATCGACGCGGCCGCGGACATGGCGATGGCGAAGTTCGTCTTCCGCTCGCTGGCCCGACTGTACCCCGAGCCGGCCGCGTTCCTCACTGCCGCGAACGACGTCGTCGTCGAGGAGATCGGGGCCGGGAAGTTCATCACCATGCTGTACCTGACGGTCGACGCGGAGATCGGCGAGGTTGCGTGCGCGTCGGGCGGCCATCCGCCGCCGCGGCTCGTGCACGAGGACGGCACCGTCGAGAGCCTCGAGGCGCTCGGGCTCGTGCTCGGGATCGAGTCCGGGCAGCCGTACGAGGAGTTGCGACGCCCATTCGAGCTCGGTGACGCCGTTGTTCTCTACACGGACGGTGTGGTCGAGGCGCGGCGCAGGGGCGAGCTGTACGGCGAGGCCCGGCTCGACCGGCTCGTCGCCGAGCATCGCGAGCTTTCGGCGCAGGAGCTGGCCGAGGTCGTGCTCGCCGACTGCCGCCGCTGGGTCGGCGGCGACCTTCGTGACGACTGCGCGGTGGTCGTCGTCCGACGCTTGTGAACCTGCGCCGCGGCGATCGCCCGCTGCTGATCGGCCACAAGGGGGCGGCGGCGCTCGAGCCGGAGAACACCCTGCGCTCGCTTTCGCGCGCGGTCGACCTCGGCTGCGACCTCGTCGAGTTCGACGTGCTCGAGCTGAAGGACGGCACGCTCGTCCTCGCGCACTCGGACGACCTGCTTGAGGTCAGCCACGGAGCGGCGGCCGGGCAGGTGCGCACGCAGAGCCTTGGCGCGCTACGGCAGGCCGCGCCGGAGCTGCCGACGTTCGACGACGCGCTCGACCTGCTCGCGCGCGCGGACGGGGTCGGCATCCACGTCGATCTGAAGTGGTACGGGTACGAGGAGAGTGCGGCGCGGGCAATCGTGCGGCACGACGTCGTCGAGCGCACCCTCGTCAGCACCTGCCACGCGCGCAGTCTGCAGGCGCTTGCCGCCCTGGAGCCGCGGGTCGCGCGCGGGATCACGTACCCGTTCGACCGGCGAGGGCTCTCGCAGCGGCGGCTGCTCGCGCCGCTGACCCCGTCGGCACTGCTCGCTCTGCGCCGGGCGCTGCCGTTCCGTATCGCGGGGCTTATCGAGCGCGCGGCCGCGTCGGCGGCTGTCCTCCACCACTCGGTCGTGTCCCGGGCGAGCGTGGCGCGGGCGCACGCGTTCGGCGCGGCCGTCCTCACCTGGACGGTCGACCACCCGCCGACGCTCGAGCGCGTGCTCGCGGCCGGTGTCGACGGGGTAATCACGAACGATCCTCGCCTGATCTCGCATTACACTCCGGGGCCTTGAAGCGCCCCGTCCTGATCGGCCTCGTCGCCTGCGCGCTCGCCGCCGCAGGGCTGCTCGCCGCGCTCGTTCCCGCGGGCGGGGCCCAGTCGCCGCCGTCGACGACCGAGACGGCGTCCACCGGGACGACCACCACGGCGCCGGCGACAACGACGGAGGCCTCGACGACGACCACGACCACCCCTCCGCCGAGGCGGCACCCGAGGCCGAAGCGAATCCCGCTCGGCGTCACCGTCGGCGGGATTCACGTCGGCGGCCTCTCGCCGACCGCCGCGTACCTCGTCGTCCGCGCGGCGTTTCGCGCGCCGCTCATCCTCACGGCCGGAGCGCACCGCGCCGTCGTCAGCCCGACGCGGCTCGGAGCGGTCGCCTACACGAAAGCGGCGATCGCGCACGCGCGCAGCGCGCCCGAGGGAGCCGCCGTGCCGCTCGGGGTCAACATCCACGGGCGGGCTGTGCGAACGCTCGTCGACTCGCTCGCCAAGCGCTACACACGCGACCCGATCGACGCCAGGGTCTTCCTCCGCAACCTGAGGCCCTACGTCACGCAGGGCAAGCCCGGAAAGACGCTCGAGAGGAAGGGAGCCGTCGCGGCGATCCTGCGCGCACTGCGCGAGAACAAGCGAACCGGAATCGTCCTGCCCTACAAAGTAGTCCCGCAGCAGGTCAGCCGAAGCAACTTCGGGCCGGTGATCGTGATCCGCCGCGGATCGAATCACCTCTTCGTCTACAAGGGCATGCAGGCCTGGCGCACGTTCGTGGTCGCCACCGGCCAGTCGGTCTACCCGACACCGCTCGGGCGCTTCCACATCGTCGTCAAGTGGAAGGATCCGTGGTGGTATCCGCCCGACTCGCCGTGGGCGAAAGGCGCGAAGCCGATTCCGCCGGGCCCGGGCAACCCGCTCGGGACGCGCTGGATGGGGCTGTCCGCGCCGGGCGTCGGCATCCACGGCACGCCGGACGCCGCCTCGCTCGGCTACTCGGCCTCGCACGGCTGCATCCGGATGTACATCCCGCAGGCCGAGTGGTTGTTCGAACACGTCGACATCGGCACGACGGTCTACATCGTCCCGGCATAGTTCCCGTATGCCTTCCGGGCTGAAGCGAGGCCTGCAGGCGCTCTCGGTCGCGGCCGTCGCGGCTCTGCTCGCGTTGCTCGTCTGGAAGGTCTTCCACCAGGACAAGGGCGTCGCCACGGAGCTCGCCAAGGGGAAGCGGCCGGCCGCGCCGCACTTCGACCTCAGCCGCCTCGACCGGGCCGGCAGGCTCTCGCTCGCCTCGCTGCGCGGCAAAGTCGTCGTGCTCAACTTCTGGGCGTCGTGGTGTGACCCGTGTAAGAGCGAGGCGCCGCGTCTGGAGGCCGCCTGGCGGAACTTCCGTCGCGACGGCGTCGTCGTCGTCGGCGTGGATGCCCAGGACTTCTCCGGCGACGCACGCAAGTTCATCCGCCGGTTCGAACTGACCTACCCGAACGTGCGCGACGGGCCCGGCGACGTGCTCCCGAAGTACGGCGTCACCGGCTTCCCGGAGACGTACTTCGTCGGGCGCGACGGGAGGCTCGTCGGCGAGCGGGTCCAGGGCGAGATCAGCGTGGCGAAGCTGACCGCCGGGATCAAGCGCGCGCTGGCGTCGTGAAGTCTTTACTCGTCGTCGTGCTCGCCCTCGGGCTCGCGGTGCCGGCGCTCGCGAGTGAGCGGCACCCGACGCTCGGAGAGCTCGAGGGCGAGGTGATGTGCCCGACCTGCAAGACGACGCTCGACCAGTCGAGCGCGCCCATCGCCGACCGGATCCGCCGGTTCATCACGGCCCGGATCGCCGCCGGCGACACGAAGAGCGAGATCAAGCAGCAGCTCGTCGACCAGTTCGGGCCGGCGGTGCTCGCCGAGCCGTCCCGGCACGGCTTCAACCTGCTCGCGTGGGTGCTGCCGTTCGTGGGGCTCGGGCTCGGCGCGGTCGTGCTCGGCGTCCTTGCGTGGCGGTGGTCACGCGGGCGGGCGGGCTCGCTCGAGCCCGTGGGCCCATCGCTCGACCCCGAGCTCGACCGTCGGGTGGACGAAGAGCTTGCTCGCTTCGACGGCTAGCCGCGTTCCGGTCGCGTTCGCGTTCGGGTTCATCTCGATCGTGCTGCCGTGCGTCCTGCCGCTCGTGCCGGGTTACCTGTCGGCGGTCTCGGCGGTCGAGGCGAGCCGCCTCGGGGAGCCCGGAGTCGGGCGACGCGTCGCGCTTGCCAGCCTGCCGTTCATCGTCGGGTTCACGGTCGTGTTCGTGGTCCTCGGCGCGGGTGCGGCCGCAATCGGAAGCGTCCTGAACTCGCGGACGAAGACCGAGTTCGCCGGCTTTCTCCTCGTCGTCATCGGGCTCGGCTTCATGGGCCTGCTGCCGTGGCCCGAGCGGGCAGTGGCCCCCGGACTGCTCGGACGAGCGCGTGGTTCCAGCGTATTGCTCGGCGCCGCCTTTGCCGTCTGCGCTGCGCCGTGCATCGGCGCTGTGCTCGGCACGATCCTCGCCCTCGCGGCGAACTCCGGAACCGTGCTGCGGGGTGTGGTGCTGCTCGCTGCGTACTCGTTCGGCTTGGGAGCGGCGTTCCTGATCGTCGGAGTGGCGTTCGCACGAGCGATGGCCGCGTTCCGCTGGGTGCGCGACCGCTACCGGATCCTCCAGATCGCAGGCGGCGCGACCCTCGTCGCGCTCGGCCTACTGCTCTTCTTCGATCGGTCGTGGTGGCTGAACGTCGCCGTCAACCGCGTACTGGAGAAGGTCGGTCTCGACCGCATCTAGCCGCGCGAGCAGCGCGGCGACGTCGATCCCACGGTGGCTCGGCACGTAGGGTGCGAGGCGGTAGTACCACCCGACCGCGACCTGGACGACTCGCGTTTCGACTAAGCCGCCATTTCGGCGGAGTTCGGTCATCTCGTCGCTTGACCGTTCTTGGTGGTGGCTGTGGGCACTTGATCCTCCGTTCGTCGGTGCGTAGGTGAGCGGGGCAGCTACGAGCGGCGGACGTCCGAGCAGCCGGTCAGCCAGGAGCGGGCGAGAGCGGCGGCTTCTGCACGGGCCGTCGCGCCGCGAACTGTGGCGCGTGACTCGGTTGCGTCGAGCCAGCGGTGCATCGTCTCAACCGCGTCGTCAGGGCTGAGCGCGGCGAACTCCGTCCACTTCGCGGCGGCCAACGCGAAGGTCATCGTCTTCTGCCGTGCCTCGCGGAGCGCTGCCGGGGAGGGAGCTTCGAGGCGGGCGAGTGTCCCTTCGTGGCCGATCCAGCCGGTCACCTTCGCGACGAAACAGCGGCTGACTGCGCTGACGTCCGGCATCCGGGGCAGCGTATTGGTCGCGACCTTCGAGGCGAAGCCTCCCGGCGGCCAGCGAGAGAGCCAAACGAGCTGTCTACACTCAGAGAGCGGTGCTCGGTGGTGCGACGTTTTACCTGGGCCGGGTCGGCAAGCGGGTCGTCAGGCGCGGTTCGTAGCACCCTCCAGAGACAGGACGGGGTTGAGCGAGCCGGGTAGGATCTTGGATGAAAAGCGCCTGGTAGTGCGCCTTGCTCATCTCGTGCGCGCGCTGGGCGACGACGAGAGGAGGTAGGGATGCCGAAATACGTGATCCTCCTGAACTGGACGGACGAGGGTGCCAAGAACGTCAAGGACACCGTCAACCGCTACCAGGCCGCCAAGACGCTCGTGGAGAGCAAGGGCGGCAAGTTCGACGCGATCTTCTGGACGGCAGGCCCTTACGACGTCGTCGGTGTTACGGACGTCCCCGACGAGGAGACGGGGACGGCGATCAACCTCCAGCTCGGCGCAGCCGGCAACGTCCGCAGCCTCACGATGCGCGCCTTCACCGAAGACGAGATGACAGGGATCATCGCGAAGATGGACTAGGGGGTGAGGCTACCGGCTTGCTGCATTTCGCACAGGTGGTACGCTCCGCGCCGTGGCGACGATCCTGCTTGTTGGGGTCGAACTCTTCTTCCGGGGCAAGCTGGATGCTCTCCTCCCGGGTCATCACCTGGTCACGACCGACACGATCGCGGAGCCCGAGCTCGTGATTGCGGACATCTCCCGCGTCGAGCCGGAGGAGGTCGCGGATGCGTGGCCGGACATCCCGATCGTCGGGTTCTCGAGCCACACCGACACGGCCGGCCTGCGGCGCGCGAACGCCGCCGGCTTCGACCAGGTGCTGGCCAAGTCCGCGCTGCAAGACCGCTGTTCCGGGGTGATCGAGGAGCTGCTGGCGCCGGTAGAGTAGGTCCCCCGATGACCTACATCATCGCCGAGCCCTGCATCGACATCAAAGACCGTTCCTGCGTCGACGTTTGCCCCGTCGACTGCATCCACGAGTTCGAACGGATCCTCGTGATCGATCCCGAGGAGTGCATCGATTGCGGGGCCTGTGAACCGGAGTGCCCGGTCGAGGCCATCTTCCCCGAGGACGCGCTCCCTGAGAAGTGGGAGCCGTTCGTGAAGATCAACTACGCGTACGGCGACGCGGACGAGATCAACCGTCTCGTCGACGAGTACGCGACCGAGCACAACGTCCAGAATCCACCCCTGGAATAGCCCGAACCGATCTGCCCCCGCGAGCGAATCTGCGCGAAGGGCATGAGATGACGAACGACGACCTGCACGAACTGACCGCGGCCTACGCGCTCGACTCGCTCCCCGAGGACGAGCGCCGCGCGTTCGAGGAGCACCTCGGCGAATGCGACGCCTGCCGCGCCGAGCTCGCCACGCTCGGCGAGACCGTCGGCGCGCTCGCCCTCGCGACCGTTGGCCCGGCGCCCGCAGCGGACCTGCGCGACCGGATCGTCTCGGCTGCCCGGGCCGAGCCGCCGAAGGTGGTCGCCCTCCGCCGCGGCCGCACGCGTCTCTACGCCGGTATCGCGGTCGCTGCGACCGCGGCGCTCGCGATCGGGCTCTCGTTCGGACTCTCCGGTGGCGGCGGCGGGAAGCGGCTCGCACTCACGGTCCATCCAGACGGGATCGCCCAGCTCACCGGGTCGGGCTTCGACCCCGCGCCGTCCGGCAAGGTCTACGAGGCCTGGG
>JBKPSO010000324.1:0-3328 GCA_046735055.1 Actinomycetota bacterium | reverse complement strand
CTCGGGGGCCGGCGGGATTGCAAGCTCCACCGGCTCGTTGCCAGAGATGCCGATCTTCTGTCCGTGGTGGTCGATCTCGAGCGGGGTCCCGTCGAGCAGTGTGTAGACGGCGTGCGTCTTGTACACGTCGACCTTCAAGCGTGTTCCGCGGAAGCGAAGCCTGAAGGCGAGGTGCTCGAGGCGGGACGGAAGCCGGGGCGCAAAGGTGAGTTGGCCGTCGTGGTCGCGCATGCCCCCGAATCCTGCGACGGCCGCGATCCAAGCTCCTGCGAGGGAGGCGATGTGGACCCCGTCCCGAGTGTTGTGCTCGAGGTCGTGCAGGTCCATCAGTGCGGCTTCGCCGAAGTAGTCGTACGCGAGCTCGAGGTGGCCGACCTCGGCGGCGATCACGGCCTGCGTGCAGGCCGACAGAGAGGAATCCCGGACGGTGAGGGCCTCGTAGTAGGCGAAATCTCGAGCCTTCTCCTCGTCGGTAAAGGCATCGCCGCGCCAGTGCAACGCAAGAACGAGGTCCGCCTGCTTGACGACCTGCTTGCGATAGAGATCGAAGTAGGGGAAGTGGAGGAGCAGGGGGTACTGGTCCGGGGCCGTATGCTCGAAGTCCCAGCGCTGGTGGCTGGTGAAGCCTTCAGACTGGGGGTGGACGCCGAGCCCCTCGTCCCACGGAACGACCATGTCCTCGGCTGCGTCCCGCCAGGCTGCTGCTTCCTCGAGGTCGGCGCCGAATGCGGCGGCGTGACGTGGATGACGGGCGACCCCGTCCGCGGCGGCCCGCAGGTTCCGCTGCGCGAGCAGGTTGGTGTAGACGTTGTTGTCCGAGATCGCGCTGTACTCGTCAGGCCCGGTGACGCCGTCGATTCGGAAGCGCCCCTCGGCGTCGTGGTGCCCGAGTGAGCGCCACAGCCGGGCAGTCTCGACGAGCAGCTCCAGGCCGACCTCGCACTCGAAGTCCGTGTCGTTCGTGGCGTACAGATACCGCGTGACCGCGTCGGCGATATCCGCATCGATATGAAAGGCGGCGGTGCCGGCAGGCCAGTAGCCCGAGCACTCCTGGCCTCGGATCGTTCGCCACGGAAAGGCTGCACCTGCGAAACCGAGCTGGCGAGCGCGATCGCGTGCGAGATCGAGCGTCGCATGGCGCCAGCGGAGCGCGTCACCGGCCGTCCGAGGCGCCGTGTACGTGAGGACCGGCAGGACGAAGCGCTCGGTGTCCCAAAACGTGTGGCCGTCGTAGCCGGGACCGGTTAGGCCCTTGGCCGCGATCGCGCGCTGCTCGGCCCGGGCGCCGGCCTGCAGTGTGTGGAACACCCCGAACCGAACCGCCTGCTGCAGCTCGAGGTCGCCGTCCAACTCGACGTCGGCACACTCCCAGAACTCATCGAGGTATGCGCGCTGGTCGCCGAGCAGGCCGTCCCAGCCCCTATGGCGGGCGGCGGTGAGTGCAGCGACCACCTGATCACGGAGAGCGGGCTCCGAGCGCTGGCTCGACCAGCCGTAGGCGAGGAACTTGATCACCCGGAGCCGCGCCCCTTCTGCGAGCTCCGTCGCCACCGTGAGGCGACCGACGTCCGGTCCGCATTCCGCCGCCGCCTCCGTGCCGTCCGGCCCCTCGACGACATGATCCATGCCCGCCGCCATCCGGAGATTGCTGCGCCGCGTGGAGTGCACCAGTACTACGCGCGAGTTGCGGTCGAAGAAGCTCTCCGAAACAAGTGGCGCTTCCAGCGCCGCGGCCGCGCGGGGATCGGCCGCAGCGGGCGGGCCCGACTCGTTGGCCACGAGCTCCGACTGGACGACGACGCGGATCGGCTGACCGAGCGGCTCGACCTCGTACAGGATCGCCGCCGCCGAGCGGTGGACGAACGAGACGAGCCGAGTCGATCGGATCCGCACCCCGGCGCCGGCCGGCGATTCCCATTCGGCAAGCCGCTCGAGGATTCCGGCGCGGAGGTCGAGTGCACGCTCGTGTGCCAGCAGGCGCCCATAGCGGACGTCGAACGGCTCGTCGTCCACGAGTAGCCGGATGATCTTGCCGTTGGTGACGTTCACGATCGTCTGGCCCGACTCGGGGTAGCCGAAGCCGGCTTCCGCGTACGGCAGCGGCCGGAGCTCGTAGAAGGAGTTGAGATAGGTGCCCGGGAGTCCGAACGGTTCGCCCTCGTCGAGGTTCGCGCGCAGCCCGATGTGCCCGTTGGCGAGAGCGAACACCGACTCGGTTTGCGCCAGCACTTCGAGATCGAGGTGCGTCTCGCGGACCGTCCACGGTTCGACTGTGAATGCAGGGTGGGTGATCATGGGCGGTCGAGGAGCTCGGCGAGGTCGGAGACGACGAGATCGGCGCCGTGCTCGCGGAGCGCCTCAGCTTGCCCGGTTCGATCGACACCGACCACGAAGCCGAACCGCCCCGCCCGCCCCGCAGCCACCCCTGCCAGCGCGTCCTCGAACACCGCGGCCTGCGACCGCTGCACCCCGAGCGCACGTGCAGCGGCAAGGAACGTGTCCGGCGCCGGTTTGCCCTTCAGATGGTCGCGCTCGGCGACGAGGGCGTCGATGCGGACCTCGAAGAGATCCTCGAGTCCCGCCGCGACCAACACTTCCCGACAATTGGCGCTCGACGAGACCACTGCTCGGTGCAGCCCGGCGTCTCGTACCGCTTGGACGTAGCGCACGGAGCCATCGTAGGCCTCGACGCCGTTGCGGCGGATCAGCGCGAGCACGAGCTCGTTCTTGCGGTTGCCCAGGCCGGTCACCGTCTCCGCGCTCGGCGGATCGCTCGGATCACCCTCGGGTAGAGCGATCCCGCGTGACGCCAGGAACGAGCGAACGCCGTCATAACGCGGCTTGCCGTCGACGAACTCGTCGTAGTCCTTGACCCGGTCGAAGGGAACGAACGGCTCACCCGTCCGCGCGGAACGCGTGCGCAGGAAGGCGTCGAACATCTCTTTCCACGCTTCGGCGTGCACCTTCGCCGTCTGCGTGAGCACGCCGTCGAGGTCGAACAGGCAGGCGTCGATCTCGTTCGGGAGCCCTAGCATCTGCACCTATAAGTTTTGACAGGTTAGGGCTCCCTTGGCATCCTCGCCGAGTCGTCAGGATGGGTGAGGGATCAATTCGCCAGGAACGGCTGCGGCGAGCTTGGGGTCAGGCGGGAACCCGGAGCGGCCCGGACACGGATTCCGGGCGGACGCGTCCGGCACGGGTGAGCAGCGTAGAGCATGTTCCCCAGGATGTGACCCCAGCTGCCGTGCATGAACATCGCCGTGATCCAGCTCACCCCCCAGGGCTCCGGGCCCTGGCAGCTGCCGTTCACGGTGCAGGGATAGAAGGA
>JBKPSO010000323.1:0-5248 GCA_046735055.1 Actinomycetota bacterium | reverse complement strand
TTCACACACAGCGCGCATATCAACAGTCGCGGCGACCGCCGCCGCACCCTCGCAGCCCTCCTCTTGCTCGCAGTCGCGGCCGCCGCCGCCACCGCGTCTTCCGGCCGCTCCGCCGCCCCGCGGCAGACGGTCCGCGTCTGGACGATCCACTACACCGCTCACAACGGCCTCGATCGACTCGCGTACGTGGTGCTCCCGTCCTGGTACGGGCCGCGGAACCACCCGGCCCTGCCCGTCGTGATCTCGCCCCATGGCCGCGGGGCCACGGGACGGTCGAACGCGGCGTTCTGGGACAACCTTCCTGCCGTGGGCGTGTTCGCCGTCATCAACCCCGACGGGATGGGGCGGCTGCTCAAGAACTTCTCCTACGGCTACGCCGGCCAGATCGACGACCTCGCCCGCATGCCTGAGCTCGCAACCAAGGCGCTGCCGTGGCTGCGGTTCGACCCCCGGCGGATCTACGCCCTCGGAAGCAGCATGGGCGGTCAGGAGACACTGCTGCTCGTCGCCCGCCACCCGCGGCTGCTGGCCGGGGCCGCAGCGATGGACTCGGTGACGGACCTCTCTCGTCGCTACGACCAGCTGCGCTCCGTTCCGTGCAACGAGCGCTGCCTGCAGATGTGGCACGAGCCGTACGGCGCCGTCCTCCAGTCGACGATGCGACGTGAGGTCGGCGGCACACCGAAGCAGAGCCCTCGGGTCTACGCGGCGCGGAGTGGTCTCAGCCAGGCCCGCCGGATCGCCGATTCCGGTGTCCCGCTCCAGATCTGGTGGAGCACCCAGGATCGGATCGTCTCCGATCAGCCCCATCAGTCGGGGTCGCTGTTCGGGAAGCTCCGCCGGCTCAATCGGTACGCCCCGGTGTCGGAGTACGTCGGCAGGTGGCAGCATTCGAAGGAGATGCGGGCGAAGGCGCTGCTCCCGATCGCTCTGATCCGGTTCGGCCTCCTGCCACGCGGGTTCAAGGCGCTCCCGCGGAGCGTCCGCTACCAGCCCGCGCCCCGCTGTGGGCGCTAGCGCAGTGGCGAAGCTGGTCTGCCTCGCGCCACGCCTCGTCGTCCTCGCAGTGCTCCTGACCGGGGGACTCGGCTTTCGGCAGGCGCAGGGACAAGCTCCGAGGCCGTGCCTGCAAAGGACGCTCGACTCGGGGTACGTGCGCCGTGTCGAACGTGCGCTACGGGCGAGGAAGGACGTCTGGGGCCAGGAGCTGCTCGCGACGCCGGGCGGGCCCACCTACGACGGCGTGCGGCGGTATCTCAAGCCGTTGCTGCTCGCGAAGGCCGCGAACCGGCGGCGCCTGACGGAGTCCGGCGTCTACTACGTTCCCTTCGCCGAGCCCGGCGTGGGCGGCGCCGGAACGGTCGCCCTGCACGTCGCTGACGGGAGCCAGGTTCTCTCGCAGCGCGCCGACGGGCGCAGCCTCACGATCGGCGTCGGTGGCGACGGGCGCGAGCGCTTCGGGTCGTGCCTCGCGCGCCTGGAACCTCCTCGGCTGTTCGCGGGCTTCCTGCCGATCCTGGAGACGCAGTACGTCGACGCCACCGGCGTGCATTATCGGCAGGAGTCGTTCGCCGCCCGGATCCCGGAGACTCGCTCGCTCGTGAGCTTCGTGCGCGTGACGGCGGATGCCCGGCGCGCGTCCGGTGGCACCTCGGAGGTTCGGTTCACCCCGTCCGAGCGCGGGCTCGCCGTCGACGGCGGGCGACTCGTGCGTGGCGGCGACACCCACCTCTTCTTCAGCCCCGGCGGAAGCTTCGACGGCTCGGGGGTGAAATACGCCGTCGCCGCCGGTGGCGCCTACACGGTCTACGCCGCCTGGTTGAGCCGGCCCGGGCCGAGCCGGCCGCTCACGGTCGAGCGGTCGAGCTACGAGCACGCCCGGCAGTCCGTCCGCGACTTCTGGGAGCGCCGCCTGGCCGAGGCTGCCTCGATCGTGGTCCCGGAAGGGCGCGTCGTCGCCGCCGAGCGCAACCTGCTCATCCAGGATCTGGAGCTGACCTGGCGGTACAGCATCGGGAACGCGTACGAGGAGTTTTCGTTCCCCGAAGGAGTCGACGTCGCACAGGTCATGAGCGAATGGGGCCTCGCCAACGTCGGCAAGGCGATCCTCCGAACGTCCCTGACCCGGGCTCGAAGGCCGTACCCAAACTGGAAGGCAGGTCAGAAGCTGGTCGGCTTCGCGCTGCACTACCGACTCTTCCGCGACCGGTCGTTGATCGATCGCGCGACGCCCGTTCTCCGCGGATACGTCGACGCGCTCGCGAGCCAGATCGCGGCGAGCCCGCGCGGGATGCTGCATCGTGAGCGCTATTCATCCGACATCCCCGACTCGGTGCTCGGGCTGCACTCCCAGGCCGTCGTCTGGCGCGGACTTCGAGAAATGGCCCAGGTCTGGGAGCAGACCGGCCACGTGTCGCTCGCCGCGAGGTGCCGGAGCCTCGCGGCGAGGCTCGAGGCGGGGGTTCGCCGGGCCGTCCGCGAATCGCAGCGGAAGCTTCCGGACGGCTCCCTCTTTCTCCCCGCTCGGCTGCTCGACGCGGAGGAAACCCCCTATGACACGCTGACCGCGTCCCGGTCGGGAAGCTACTGGAACCTCGTCATGCCCTACGCGCTCGCGTCCGGCCTGTTCGCACCGGGAAGCGCAGAGGCGAGGGGCGCGCTGGGGTACATGCTCGGACACGGCTCGCGCCTTCTCGGGCTCGTCCGAGCCGGCGGCTACGCCCTCTACGGCAAGACCCCGCGGTACCCGGTCTCGGGGACGGACGAGGTCTACGGGTTGAACGTCGCCCGCTTCCTCGCCGACAACGATCAGGCGGATCAGCTCGTCCTCAGCCTCTACGGCCACCTGGCGGCCGCGATGACTGAGGGAACGTTCGTCTCGGGGGAGGGCGCTTCCGTCGCGCCGCTGGCCGGCGAGTACTACCGGTCCATGTACCTGCCGCCGAACGGCGCGAGCAACGCCACGTTCCTCGCGACACTTCGCCTCATGCTCGTCCACGAGACCGTCGACCGCAATGGAGTCCCCCAGGGTCTCGAGCTCGGCTATTCGACGCCGCGTGCGTGGCTACGACCGGGCGCGAAGATCGATGTGCGCGGGGTGCCGACCAGCTTCGGGCCGATCTCGTTCTCGATCCGATCGGCGGAGCACTGGGTTCGCATCTCGCTCGACGTGCCGGGCCGAGTCCCGCTGCGCTCGCTCACGCTCCGGCTTCGTCTTCCGGGCACGAGCCGCATCTCGAGCGTCGCCCTCGACGGGCACCCGTTCCGCCGCTTCGATCCTGCGAGGGGGACGATCGAGCTACCGCCCCGTCCCGGTCGTCTCAACCTCAGAGTCGTCGAGAGGCCGTAACAGACCAAGGCTGCTCGCGCAGCCCGCGTTCCCTGAATTCGTCACCCCTGGTCGGCCGTGCCGGCAAGTCGAGCTCGGGCGAGTGCGATCAAGCCGCCCAGCGGCCGGCAGACCTCACAGTCGTAGGTGCGCACGGTCCGGTCGCGTGACGCGGTGACGACGCGGTACCCGGTCGGCGACCACTCTGCATCGGTGAGCACATTGGTGGGGCCGCGCAGATAGAAGAGGAGCTGGCCGGTGTCGGCCGCCCAGATTACGGCGCTGATCGGGCCGGCGGTCAGGATCCAGCGACCGTCGGAGCTGAACGACGCTGCGGTTACGGTGCCGAAGTGGCCAATCAGCACTTCCAGCCTGCGTCCGGTTTGCACGTCCCAAACGATCACGTTCCGGTTCGAACCCTGCGACGCGGTGACGATGCGCGCGCCCGTGGGGTCGAAGCGTGCGTCGGTGATCGGTGCGGGATGCCCGTGAAGCACGTGGAGGACATGCCCGTCCGCCGACCAGAGTCGGGCGCTGCCGTCGACGCCGGCGGTCAGGACGAGGTCGTCGCGTGGCGCGAGCGCGACGTGGAGGATCGGGCCCTCGGCGCGGAAGCGTTGGACGACGTGCGCGTTGGCGGTGTCCCAGATCGTGACGACGCCGTTCTTGTCAGCGGTCACGAGCTCGTGACCGTCCCCTCGGAAGGCGAGGGCGGTCACAACGGATTCGGCGTGTAGCGCGGCCACGGTGCGGCCCGCCGGCACGCTCTCGATCTCGACCGTGTCGGCGGGCGCGACCGTGGCCCGGAGCCGGCCGTCGCTGCTGAACGCCGCCACGTTTCCGCCGGCGGGGAGGGATCGCACCGTGCGCCCGTCGGCAAGGGCCTTGACGCGCGCGCCGACGACGGCGACGAGGAGCCGGCCGCCGTCAGCGAAGCTGGCGCGCGCGACCGCGTTGTTCTCCTTGTCGACGACGCGCAGATGCTGCTCGATGCGTGCGTCCCAAAGACGCGCGGTCCCGTCCTCGCTTCCCGTGACGAGCGAGCTACCGTCCGGACTGAACGCGGCGGTGTCGACTGCCTCAGCATGCCCGGCGAGGAGCGCGACCGGCCGTCCCGCCTCGATCCCGGTGATCTCCCAGATGCGACCCGTGCGGTCCTCGCCCGTGCTGACGAGGAACGTGCCGGTCGGATCGAACGCCACGTGCGTGGTGGGAGCAGCGTGGGCGCTGAAGAAGAAGAAGCGCTCGCCGTTGGCGACG
Organism: Actinomycetota bacterium; assembly: GCA_046735055.1. GTDB lineage: Bacteria > Actinomycetota > Thermoleophilia > Gaiellales > Gaiellaceae > DATBLE01. The sequence continues at coordinate 660 of JBKPSO010000323.1, read as the reverse complement.
AGCCAGACGCGGACGCCGCCGTCTCTGCTCGTGGTCGCGAGCAGCGAGCCGTCGGGGGTGAAGGTGAGATCGGTGACGTGGTCGCCGCCGTCGTCCAGTACACGCACCGGGCGTCCGTCGCGCGCGCGCCAGAGACTCGTCGTGCCGTCAGCGCTGGCGGTTGCGAGCAGCCGCCCATCCGGGCTGAATTCGACATCGGTGATCCCGCGCTGCGGCAGGATGCGCAGGACCCGGCCGGCTCGGGCGTCGACGAGGCTAGCCTGCACGTGTCCCTTCAAGGTCACGACGGCGACGATGCGCCTGCCGTTCGGGCTCAGCGCGACCAGTCCCACGCGCCCCGGGAGTTGGACGATGCGCAACAGCTTTCCGCCTGCCGCCCGCCAGATCCGCACGAGGCGGTCGGTGCCGCCTGTTACGACTTCCGTTCCGTCGGCGGAGAAGGCTGCGGACGCGATTCCGTGATGTCGGAGCGTTGCCAGCGGCCCGCCGGAGGCGGCGTCCCAGAGCCGAGCTCCGTCGCCGCCGGCGGTGAGGATGCGAGTCCCTCGCGCGTCGTAGCCCGCTGCGACCAGCGGTGTCGCCTGGCGGAACGAGAGCGCGACGCGGCCGTCACGCGCGGTCCAGATCCGCACGACTCCGTTCGCGCCGGCGGTCAGGACG
>JBKPSO010000322.1:0-4973 GCA_046735055.1 Actinomycetota bacterium | reverse complement strand
TCCTGGCACCGGCCCTACGAGACGGTGATGGCGAACACGCTCGGGACGCTGAACCTGCTCCAGTCGATCGTCGACAACGGGCTCGAGGTCGAGAAGTTCGACACGGTCGGCACCTCGGAGGAGTACGGCAACGTCCGGGAGTCAGTCGCCCACCACCACGACTACGACGAGGCGGGCAGCCTGATCCTCCACGAGCGCTCGCCGATCAACCCGAAGTCGGTCTACGCGACCTCGAAGGTCGCCGCCGACTTCCTGACGATGAACTACCACGACGCGTTCGGCGTGCCCGGGATCGTCACACGGATGTTCAACAATTACGGGCCGCGCCAGAACCCACGCTACGTCACCGGCACGATCATCACGCAGGCGCTCCAGCGGGAGGAGGTCGAGCTCGGGCAGCTCGACCCGCTCCGCGACTTCTGCTACTGCACCGACGGCGTGCGCGGCCACCTGACCGTCGCGGCGCAGGGAATCCCCGGCGACGTCTACGTCTACGGCCAGGGCGAGAACATCTCGATGGCCGACTGGTCGGCGCTGATCCTCCGCGTCGGGGAGGAGAACGGCTTCTGGCCGGCGGGGCGGCGCGTGGTCTCGACGGCGGCGCGCTACCGCCCGGGCGCGAGCGAGGTGATGGCCCTACGCGTCGGGCACGAGAAGCTGACCCGCGAGACGGGCTGGGAGCCGAAGGTGAGCTGGGAGGAGGGCGTCCTGCGCACGATCCGCTGGTACGCGGAGAACCGGCACCGCTGGGTCGGGCGCATCGACTGGAAAGTTGCCGAGAGTGCTGTGCACTTTCGCCAAGTAACACCATGAGAACCCTTGTCACCGGAGGTGGTGGGTTTCTCGGGTCCCATCTGGTCGAGCGGCTGCGGGACGCCGGCGAGGACCCGTTCGTCGCCCGCCGCGCCGACTACGACCTGACGCGCTGGGAGGACGCGGCCCGGCTCTTCGCAGACGCGCGGCCGGAGCTCGTCTTCCACCTGGCGGCCGAGGTCGGCGGGATCGGGGCGAACCGCGCGAACCCGGGCCGCTACTGGTACGCGAACCTGGTCATGGGCGCGCACGTGCTGGAGCTCGTGCGGCAGCACGAGGTCGCAAAGGTCGTCCTCGCCGGCACGGTCTGCGCGTACCCGAAGCACACCCCGGTGCCCTTCCACGAGGACGACCTCTGGAACGGCTACCCCGAGGAGACGAACGCGCCCTACGGCGTTGCGAAGAAGTCGATCCTCGTCGGCGCGCAGTCGTACCGCCGCCAGTACGGGACGAACGCGATCTTCCTGCTCCCCGCGAACCTGTACGGGCCGCGCGACAACTTCCACCCGACGAACGCGCACGTGATCGCCGACCTGATCCGGAAGATGCACGTGTCGCCAGACGAGATCGTCCTCTGGGGCGACGGCTCCCCGACCCGCGAGTTCCTCTACGTCGAGGACGCGGCCGAGGCGTTCGCGCTCGCCGCCGAGCGCTACGACGGCGAGGAGCCGGTGAACGTGGGAGCCGGGAAAGAGATCTCGATCAGAGACCTCGCGGAGTTGCTGGCGGATCTCACCGGCTTTTCCGGTGAGATCCGCTGGGACGAGTCGATGCCGAACGGGCAGCCGCGCCGCAGCCTCGACGCCTCGCGCGCGAGCGAGCTGCTCGGGTTCGAGGCCCGCACGCCGCTGCGCGACGGCCTCGAGCGGACGATCGCCTGGTACCGCAGCGATTCCCGCCTGCGTCGGGAATCGCTCGAGAAGCTTGGGTCGTAGCTTGCCAGCCGATATTCGCGGCCTGGCCGCGAATATCGGCGAGCCCTGGATCGTCCTCGCGCCGCTGATCCTCGTTCAGTGGCTCGCGCTCCTCGTGTTCATGCTCACCGTCCGCCACAACTCGTGGCTCTACTACCAGGGCGGCGACCAGACCTTCTACTGGACGACGGGCTGGATGTTCTGGCACTGGCGGCTGCCGACCGCCGAGGTCGGTTGGGGGTGGTCGTACCTCCTCAGCCCGCTGGCGGGGATCGCAGGCAACACCGTTCTCTCCGGTCTGCCGGGGATCATCTTCCTGGACGTGATCGTGCTGCTCCCGGTCGCGCTGCTCGCGATCTACGGGATCGGGGCACGGATCGGCGGCCGGGTCTTCGGGTACTGGACGGCGGCGGTCTGGATCGCGCTGCCGTACATCGCGATCCCGCTCTTCGTCCAGCGCTACCACGGCAAGTACGTCGAGCAGACGCTGCCGCAGACGTTCGGGCTGACGCCGCTCGCCGACTTCCCGTCGATGGTGCTGCTGCTCGTCGCCGCCTACCTCGTCGTGCGCGCGCTCGACACCGGCGACTGGCGCGAGGCGGTGCTCGCCGGCCTCGTCGTCGGGTTCGCGTTCTGCGTGAAGCCGTCGAACGTCATCTTCTTCGCAGCCCCGGCGGTCGCGTTCCTGATCGCCCGGCGCTGGCGCCAGCTGCTCTACTTCGGCGCCACGCTGCTCCCGGGCGTCCTGCTGGTCGTGCTCTGGAAGCAGCGCGGGCTCGGGACGCAGCCGCTCTTCGCGGCGGGAGGCGACGGGGCGCTCGCGGCGCTCGGGATCCCCCTGCCCGCTGGGACGCTCGTCGGCGGAATCGGGCGCTACGTGAACATCGACTGGGACCACCTGCGCGAGAACCGCGACTCGCTGCGAGAGTTCTTCTGGGCGATCAGGCCGCTGCAGTGGGTCGCGCTGGCCGGGGTCGTCGCGCTCCTCCGGCGCTCGTGGGCGAAGGGGGCGCTGATCGCCGTGTGGTTCTACGCGTTCCTCGTCGTCAAGGGGACGTCTGAACACGCGCGGATCGAGGACGCGAGCTTCTTTCGACTGCTGATGCCGAGCTTCCCGGCGTTCGTGCTGCTGGTCGCCGCTGTCCCGCTGCTGATCCCGGGCTTCGGGGCCGCGATCGCGCGACGTTACCCGCCGGGGCGCGCCAACCCGCGCCGCCTCACCCGCCCGATCATCGTGGTCGCGATCCTCCTCGTCGCCCTGCCGGCGGTCGTCCTCGGGGCGACCCGCGTGCAGACCGGCCCGACGACGGTGAGGAACGACGCGCAGCACACGCTCGTCCCGGTCAGCGATTCCCTGCACCTCACCGGCACGAGCAGGCGGGGCGCCGTCAGCCTCTCCTGGAAGGCGCCTTACGACGGCCCGGTCGGCGTCTTCTACGCCGTGCTCCGAGCTCCGCGCAAGTTCCCCGACCCCACGAATCCGGAACAGCGAAGGGTGAAGGAGGGAGTGGTGTGCCGGAAGCAGCGGAGCGGCGCCGCCAAGGACTGCCACCTGTACATGCGGCGGATCAAGGCGACGAAGGACCTGCATTTCGTCGACCATCCGGCCCGCGGGCGCTGGACGTACCGGATCGGGCTCGCCGCCAACTGGCTGGACGACCCGACGCGCGGCGACGTGCTCCTCGTCAGCGAGCCCCTGACGGTGGACGTCGGCTAGATGTGGTCGCGTTAGGTCGGGCTAGTCGGGCTCGGGGGTCGACTCGTGCAGGCGCTGCTCGAGCAGCGCGAGCCGCTGGGCGAGCACGGTGTTCTGGTCGGACAGGCGCGAGATCACGGTCGAGTAGTCGAGAAGCACGAGCAGGATGAAGAGCGTCGCGACCGCGAACAGCACCGCGGGCGGGTAGCCCGTCACCCCGACCCAGTCGGCGATGGTGTTCAGACCGCTCCGCCAGAGCGAGAGCACGAGCAGCACGAGCCCGGTTGCCAGCCAGAGCAGGGCGTAGCGCTCGCGCAGCCGGCGGCTGCGGATCAGCTCGAATACGACGACGAGCAGCGCCACCGACGCGATGGCGGCGACGATGGAGACGACGAGTGGAGTCATTTCACCTCCTCCAAGGGCGTGACGAAACGTGGGGGAACCCATGGTTCCCCCACGGGCCCCCTCCTCGAGAACCCGGACGGCGTTCTCATTTGACCTCCTCCAAAGGCGTGACGTTCTTGCGGAAGAGCCCCACGAACAGGGCGAGCAGCACCTTGACCATGTAGTAGACGGCGAAGATCCTCCCGATCGAGGAGCGTCCGCCGGCGCGCTCGCGCATCTCGACCGGCACCTCGATCATCCGCAGACGGTGCTTGTGGGTCATCAGCACCGCCTCGACTTCCGGGATGTCGTGGGGGTAGTCGGCCGCGAAGAGCGCGATCGCGTGGCGGTTCAGGGCCTGGAAGCCGGACGTGGGATCGGTAACCCGCCGCCCGACGAGCACCGAGATCGTCTTCGCAAGGATCGTGATCCCCGCCCGCCTCGGCATCGTGGACTTGTACGCCGACGGCGCCGCGAAGCGCGATCCGACGGCGATGTCGGCCTCGTCGGAGAGCACGGGCTCGAGCAGCACGCCGAGCTGTGACGCGTCGTGCTGCCCGTCGCCGTCGAGCCGCACCGCGAGCTGGAAGCCCTGCTCGAAGGCATAGCGGAAGCCCGTCTGCACGGATCCGCCGATCCCGAGGTTGAACGGCAGACGGATCACGTGCGCGCCGCGCTGCTCGGCGACCGCAGCCGTCCGGTCGACCGACCCGTCGTCGACGACGACCACATCGAGGCCTGGGTCGAACGCGCGAATCTCGTCGATCACGCGGCCGATGCTCTCCTGCTCGTTCAGCGCGGGGACGATCGCGATGCGCTTCAGTGCCGCGAGCCGGGGGTCGGCCGCTCGCCGCTCCGCCTCGGCGAGCTCAGCCACGGACGGCCTCGGGTACGCCCACTCCGAGCAGCTCGAGCAGCCGGCGGGCCCGGTGGACGTAGGTGTGCTCGTCGAGCGCACGCTCGCGCGCCGCGCGGCCCATCTCACCGGCGCGCCCGGGGTCGTCGAGCAGCTCCTCGTACGCCGCGGTCGACTCGTCCGCGGTCGAGACGACGAGCAGCTCGCGGCCCGGCTCGAACCAGCGCTCGACGCCGAGGTACGGGTTCGAGACGACGGCCGCGCCGGCCGCGGCGAGCTCGAACGGGCGCGCGGACGCGGAGGCGTAGAC
>JBKPSO010000321.1:0-3863 GCA_046735055.1 Actinomycetota bacterium | reverse complement strand
CGAGCTCGTCGAGGCGGAGCGGCCGGAGCACCGCGCTGCCCCGAAGGAGCGCCAGACCCTGGTCAAGGGCGGCGCCTACGAGCGCGCGATCGTCGAGCAGGCCGAGCGCGAGCCACGGCTGGTCGTGCTCGACGCCGACCTTCGGCTCGACTGCGGTCTCGTCACTTTCCGCGAGCGGTACCCGGAGCGTTTCTACGAGTGCGGTATCGCGGAGCAGGACATGGTCTCGCAGGCGGGGGCGATGGCGCTCGCGGGCCTCCTCCCGGTCGTCCACTCGTTCGCCTGCTTCCTCTCGACGCGACCGAACGAGCAGATCTACAACAATGCAACAGAGGGCACGAAGATCATCTACGCGGGCTCGTTGGCCGGGCTCGTCCCCGGCGGACCCGGGCACTCGCACCAGTCCGTGCGCGACATCTCCGCGCTCGGCGCCGTCCCGGGGATGTCGCTGATCGAGCCCTTCAGCGAGGACGAGCTCGAGGCGGCGCTCGACTGGGCCGTCCACCACGCGCCCGGCTCGGTGTACCTCCGCCTCGTCAGCGTGCCCTGGGCGCTCGGGTTCGAGCCGCCGCAGATCGACGAGCTGGTGCCGGGGCGGGGCAAGGTGCTGCGGCCCGCGGGCGACGCGCTGTTCGTCGCGGCCGGTCCCGTGATGCTCGCCGCCGCATGGCAGGCGGCCGACCTGCTCGAGGGGGAGGACTACGAAGCCGGCGTGCTCGCCCTGCCGTGGCTGCGCGACGTCGACGGGGCGTGGCTGGCCGAGCAGGCGGGCGAGGCGACGATCTTCACGCTCGACAACCACTACGTCGTCGGCGGCCAGGGCGACGCCGTGCTCGACGCGCTCGTCCGCGAGGCTCCCGACGCCGCGGCGCGGCTGCACAAGATCGGCGTGACGAGCATCCCGAAGAGCGGGGAGAACAACGAGGTCCTGCGGGCGCACGGCCTCGACGGCGAGGGAATCGCGCGGCAGGTTCAGGCGTATCGCCCGACCCGCGTCTAGCGTGACTCGTCAGGTCCGGGCGTAACGCAGCAGGCGGCGAGGCAGCCGGCTGAGACGGTACGGCAACGCGCCCCGGAGCCGGCCGAGCTCCGCCTCTGCCGCCTTGCAGCGTGCGCGCCACTGCTCGGCCTCCTCCCGCGCGAGCCTCGACGTCTCCTGGGTCCGCTGCACCTTCCCCTCCAGCTTCTCGATGCGGCTGCGCATGATCGACGCGTCCTTCCAGCTCATCGCCTCGTGGTGGAAGGCGTGCGACCCGCGACCCGGGTGATCCGGTGACGTGTGGAGGATCTCGGGCTCGAGGAAGAGCACCTCGTCCCTGTGAGCGAGGACGATCGGGCTGAGGAACCTCCAGCCCGCGGCGTCCTTGTCGTAGCCGTAGTACTCGCGCGGCCGCAGCTCCTCGAGGGCCTGGTCGAGGATCGGATGCCCAGGGACCGTTCCGAACAGCCCGCTGGAGACCCGGCCGGGACCCGCGAGACCGATGAAGAATGTGGCGTCCTCGATCAGCGGCTCGATCGACTGGAGGCACTCGAAGTCCAGGTCCACGTAGACCCCGCCGAAGCGCCACACGAGCTCGAAGCGCAGGATGTCACAACGCTCGACCGGGGAACGGAGACGCTCGGCGCCCTCGGGCCTCCGCAAGGTGTCCGGCAGGTTGTCCTCGGTCCACATCCGGAGCTCCCATCCGGGGTGGTTGTCGAGCCAGCTCTGCTGGTAGGCCCTGAACTCCTCGGGGAACGAATCCGGCCCCACCCAGATCTGGTGGAAGACGCGCGGAAACAGCACGGAGGCGCATGCTATACACCAGTCCGCTGAGGGCCGGACGGCGGGCGACAGAACGTCGAGCCGCGTATCCTCAGAGCGTGGTCGGGCCAGCGAGGAGGAGCCGCTGCGCATACTGTTCGTGATGCGTCACGGCGGGTACGCTCGGAACTTCGAGTGGGTCTTGCGGCTCCTCGCCGAACGCTCGCACCACGTCCAGCTCGGCTTCGAGCGTGGTCGCGCCTCCGGAATCGAGGAGCGGATTCGCCGTGGCCGTGGGAGCTTCACCCTGCCCGACAGGCTTCGCGAGGAGACGGGGGGCGCGATCGACTACGGGCTGGTCCCGACGCGGGAGGACCGCTGGGCCAGGCTTGCCTTCGCCCTGAGGCAATCGGTGAGCTACCTGCGCTACCTCTCTCCGCCCTACCGCGAGGCGGCGAAGCTCCGCGACCGGTGGGCGCGCGGTACGCCGCGGCCGACGGTCTGGGTGGCACGATGGCCGCGGGCTCGCCCGCTCCTCGCGCGGGCCCTGCGGGCGGTCGAGCGGCGCTTGCCGCGCTCGCGCGAGATCGACGAGCACCTGCGCGGAGGCGGCTACGACCTCGTCGTGATCACGCCGCTCGTGGACGGCCCCTCGCAGCACGACTGGCTGCGCAGCGCCCTCGCTCTCCGGATCCCGGTTGCGCTCGCGGTCGCCAGCTGGGACAACCTGACGAACAAGGGCGTCATGTTCGACCGCCCCGACCGCACGTACGTCTGGAACGAGATCCAGCGGCGCGAGGCGGTCGAGCTGCACGGACTCGACGCCGACACCGTCGCCGCCCTCGGCGCTTACCCCTTCGACCACTGGTTCGACTGGGAGCCCCGTGCCCGCCTCGATTTCTGCGCGCAGGTGGGGTTGGATCCCGACCGACCATTCCTCCTCTACGTCTGCTCGTCCGGCTTCATCGCGCAGGACGAGCGGCCGATCGTCGCCCGCTGGATCGAGGCGCTGCGCGGCGACCCGGAGCTGAGCGAGGTCGGCGTGCTAGTCCGCCCGCACCCGACGAACGGGGCGATCTGGGCCGAGCACCCGCTCGCGGAGCTGGCGAACGTCACCGTCTGGCCGCCTGTCGGAGAGGACCCGACCGACGACGAGCGGCGGGCCGGCTTCTACGACTCGATGCACCACTCCGCCGCCGTCGTGGGCGCGAACACGACTGCTCTGATCGACGCCGCGATCGTCGGCCGGCGGACGTACTGCGTGCTCCTGCCCGAGCTGCGCGGCGCCCAGGAGCAGACGCTGCACTTCCACTACCTGCTGCCCGAGAACGGTGGCGCGCTGGTCGTCGCCCGCTCGCTCGAGGACCACGTCGCCCAGCTGCGGTCGCTCGTCCGCGACGGGGCGGGCGACGACGGCTGGCGGGAGACCTTCCTGCGCACGTTCGTGCGGCCGCGGGGGCTGGACAGGCCGGTGGCGCCGCTCGTCGTCCCGGACCTCGAGCGGCTGGCCGGGGCCGGCCGCGCGGAGCCGGTGGCGGGGGGTCGCGCGGCGGCAACGCGCTAGCGTGAGCGAGATGGGCGGAGACGACGCCGCCGCGGCGAGCCGCCGCGTGAAGGGCCGAAGCGGCGCGGTCGAGGCGTTCTTCAGGACCGACGGCGAGTCTGCGCCGCTGCTCGTCGTCTACCACGTCCAGAAGACCGCGGGCACGTCGCTCCGGCACGTCGTGCGGGCGAACCTCCCGCCCGCAGAGGCGGAGATGGTCTCCTACCTGCACAAGTCGGCGCGGACGGCGCCGGAGCTGCTCGCCTGGCACGAGCAGTGGTACCGGTCGCTCGACGCTGATCGTCGAAGCCGCCTGTGCTGCGTGATGTCGCACTGGGCCGGCTACCTGCTGCCCGTGCTCGACCGACCGGTGGACGCGCTCGTGCTCGTCCGCGAGCCCGTCGACCGAACCCTCTCCTACTACTGGTTCAAGCAGCGCCGAAGAGGCCCGTCCCGCCCGCTGGAACCTCTTGACCGCCTCTATGAGCTCAGGGGCAACCGCTCCGACGGCGAGCGGCGGCCCGCGCTCTGGGACCAGCTCTGCAACTGGCAGAGTCGCGCCCTCCTCTCCGTCTT
>JBKPSO010000320.1:0-29853 GCA_046735055.1 Actinomycetota bacterium | reverse complement strand
CCCTCGGCCTGGACGAGACCGCGGGGCTGCGACTCTTCGGGGTGCGCGTCTAATGGCCGTCGCGGTCGTCCGCCCGCAGTCCGCGACCGGTGCCGTCACCGCCGCGCGCGGCTTCGCCGCCGGCGCCGTGCACGCCGGGATCCGCCGCGCGCGGCTCGATCTCGCGGTCGTGCGCTCGCTCGTGCCGGCCGTCGGCGCCGGGATGTTCACCGCCAACTGCGTCCAGGCCGCGCCGGTGGTCGTCTCGAAGGCGCACCTTGCCCGTGCCGAGCCGCAGGCGGTCGTGATCAACTCCGGCGTCGCGAACGCGGCGACCGGAAAGCAGGGCGAGCTCGATGCGCTCGCGACCGCCGCCCAGACAGCCGAACTGCTCGGGGTCGACGCGGACCAGGTGCTCGTCCTCTCGACCGGCGTGATCGGCGTGAAGCTGCCGATGCCGCAGCTGCTCGCAGGACTCGGCGAGATCGAGCTCTCGACCGACCGGGGTGGGGATGCCGCGGAGGCGATCCTGACCACCGACACACGTGCGAAGGAGGCTGTCGTCCACCGCGGCGGCTTCACCGTCGGCGGGATGGCGAAGGGCGCCGGGATGATCCATCCGCACCTCGCGACGATGCTGGCGGTCGTCACCACCGACTATCCGCTCGGCCCGGGCGAGGCGCACGGCTTCCTCAAGCGGGCGGTCAACGAGAGCTTCAACCGGATCTCCGTCGACGGCGAGTGCTCGACGAACGACGCGGTGATCATGCTCGCGAACGGCGCCAGCGGCGTCACCCGCAGGCCGGCGACCGACCGCGAGTTCGCGGCGGCGCTCGGCGAGGTCTGCGCGGACCTCGCGGCGCAGATCGTCGGCGACGGCGAGGGGGCGACCGTGCTGCTCGAGATCGAGATCGCCGGTGCGGCGACCGCCGGCGAAGCGAACGCGATCGCGCGGCGGATCGCGACCTCGCCGCTCGTGAAGACGGCCGCCTTCGGCCGCGACCCGAACTGGGGCAGGATCCTGGCGGCCGCCGGGTCGGCCTTCTGCGCGGGCGGTTTCGCGCGGGTTGACGTCGACTGCCTGACGCTGCGAATCAACGGGGTGACCGTCTTCGCGCGCGGCGAGCCCACCGGCGCCGCGGTGCCGCTCGAGGGCGCCGTATGCCGCATCGACCTCGACCTCGGCCTCGGCGGCGGGAGCGCCGCGTATCTCGCCTCGGACCTGACCTACGAGTACGTCCGGATCAACGCGGAGTACACGACGTGATCGTCTTCAAGGTCGGAGGGGCGGTCGCCGGCGCCACGGAGCTCGGCGAGCTCGACGATGCAGTCGTCGTCCACGGCGGCGGCCCGCAGATCTCGGCCGCGATGGCACGCGCAGGCCTGACCGTCACGTTCGTCCGCGGCCGGCGCGTCACCGATGGGGCCGCGCTCGAGGTCGTGCGCCGGGCGCTGCTCGATGTCAATCGCAAGGTCTGCGGGCTGCTGGGGGATCGCGCGATCGGTCTCGCCGGGGACGAGATCGGACTCCGCGCGACCCGCGTGCCGGAGCTCGGGTACGTCGGAGTGCCCGAGCCGAGCCGCCCCCAGGCCGTCCTCGACGCGCTGGCTGCCGGCCGGATCCCGGTCGTCGCACCGCTCGCCTTTGGCCCGTTGAACGTGAACGCCGACGAGGCGGCGGCGGCGCTCGCCGTCGGACTCGACGCGGAGCGGATCGTCTTCCTCTCGGACGTCGCGGGCGTTCTCCACGACGAGTCGGTTCTGCCGCGGATCGAGGTCGACGAGGCCGACCGGCTGCTCGACGACGGCGTCTTCGAGGGTGGGATCGTTCCCAAGCTCCGGGCTGCGGTGCGCGCCGCCAGGTTCGGCGTGCGCGCCGAGATCGGCGTGACGGAGGTCGTGGCGTGAGCGTCGCAGTGCGACCCTCCATCATGCCCACGTACGTACGGGCCGACGTCACGTTCGTCGAGGGCGAGGGCAGCTGGCTGAGCGCGGCGGACGGCCGCCGCTTCCTCGACTTCGCCGGCGGGATCGCCGTCGTCGGACTCGGCCACGGCCACCCCGCGCCGCTCGCGGCGGCGCACGAGCAGCTCGACCGGCTCTGGCACGTCTCGAACCTCTTCTGGACCGATCCGATGGCGAAACTCGCCGCACTGCTCTCGGAGCGGTTCGGTGGCGCGGCGTCTTTCTTCTGCAACTCGGGCGCGGAGGCGAACGAGGCAGCGATCAAGTACGCGCGCAAGGCGACCGGCAAGCCGGGGATCGTCGCGCTCGAGGGCTCGTTCCACGGGCGCACGACGGGCGCGCTGGCGGCGACCGGCCAACCGGAGAAGCGCGCGGCCTTCGAGCCCCTGCTGCCCAGCGTCACCTTCGCGCGCCTGAACGACGTCGCCTCCCTCGAGAAAGCGGTCCGCGCCGACACCGGTCTGATCCTGATCGAGCCCGTCCAGGGCGAGGGCGGCGTGCTGCCCGCGACGGGGGGCTTTCTCGCCGCTGCGGCCGAGCTCGCCGCCGACCGCGGCGCGCTGTTCTGCTTCGACGAGGTGCAGACCGGCGTCGGTCGGACCGGGTCGTTCTTCGCCTTCGAGCAGCTCGGCGTGCGCCCGCACCTCGTCACGCTCGCGAAGGGGCTCGCGAACGGCCTGCCGATCGGCGCGCTGCTCGCCGCCGACGGCGCGCCGGCCGGGTTCGAGCCCGGCGACCATGCCTCCACCTTCGGCGGAAATCCGGTCGTCTGCGCCGCCGCCGCCGCCGTCGTCGAGACCGTCGACGACGCCCTGCTCGCGAGCGTCCGCGAGCGGAGCGCGCAGCTCGCGGAGGCCCTTCCTGTCCGAGGCATCGGTCTGCTGCTGGGCCTCGAGACCGGGCGGCCGGCGGCCGAGGTCGTCGCCGCTTGCCTCGAGGCCGGGCTGCTCGTCACGTCGGCCGGTCCGGCGACCCTCCGCCTCACCCCACCGTTGACCGTCACCGAAGAGGAGGTCGCGCAGGCGATCTCGATTCTCCAGGAGGTAGCTCCATGACCGCACACCGCCGCGAGCGCCAGGGAGCGATCCTGCGCCTGATCCGCGAGCGTCCGATCTCGACGCAGTCCGAGCTCGCCGATGCCCTGCGCGACGCCGGCTACGAGGCCGTGCAGACAACCGTCTCCCGGGACGTCGCCGAGCTCGGGCTCGTCAAGGTGCGCGCCCCGAACGGCCGGCTCGTCTACGCGCCCGCGGGCGCCGCCGACCTCGACCGGCTGCGCGAGCTCGAGGCCGCCTTCCGGCGCTGGGCGCTCGCGATCGACGCGAACGACTCGCTCGTCGTCGTCTTCACGCCGCGCGGCTTCGCCGCCGCGCTCGCCGAGGCGATCGACGAGTCCAACCACCCACACGTCCTCGCCACGGTGGCGGGAGACAACACGATCCTCGTCGTACCGGCCGCGGGCGTCTCCGCGCCGGCGCTCCGCGAGGAGCTGAGCAGACACCTTCTGGAAGGAGTGGCATGAGTACCGCAGTTCTCGCCTACAGCGGCGGCCTCGACACGACCTGCATCATCGCCTGGCTGAAGGAGGACTACGGCTTCGACGAGGTCGTCGCCGTCCTCTGCGATGTCGGCCAGGAGTTCGACCTCGAGGCCTCCCAGGAGCGCGGCTATGCGGCCGGCGCAGACGAGGTCGTCCTCGTCGACCGGCGCGAAGCGTTCGCGGAGGAGCAGGTCGCCAAAGCGCTGAAGACGAACGCGCTCTACGAGGGCAAGTACCCGCTCGTCTCTGCTCTTTCTCGCCCTGTGATCGCGGGAGCGGTCGCGGAGCTCGCGCTCGAGCTCGGCGCGGAGGCCGCTGTGCATGGGTGCACCGGCAAGGGGAACGACCAGCTCCGGTTCGAGCTCGCGTTCCGCGCCAACTACCCGGGCGTCCGCGTGATCGCACCCCTTCGCGACAAGGTCTGGACGCGCGACGAGGAGATCGCCTACGCGCTCGTCCGCGGAATTCCGGTTACAGCGACGAAAGCCTCGCCGTTCTCGGTCGACGAGAACCTGTTCGGCCGGTCGATCGAGGCCGGGATCCTCGAGGACCCGTGGGAGGCGCCGCCCGAGGAGGCGTTCCTCCTCACCTCGGACCCGGACGGCGCCCCCGAGCCTGTCGAGATCGTGATCGGCTTCGAGTCGGGGCTGCCGGCCGCGCTGGACGGCGAGGAGCTCTCGCTCGCAGAGCTGATCGCGGCGCTGAACGCGAAGGCCGGTGCCTACGGGATCGGGCGAATCGACATGATCGAGAGCCGGGCCCTCGGGATCAAGAGCCGGGAGCTCTACGAGGCGCCGGCGGCGATGACGCTGATCGCCGCGCACCGCGCGCTCGAGGATCTCGTCCTGACGAGGGCGGAGCTCGAGACGAAGCGCTGGATCGAGGATCGCTGGGCGCGGACGGTCTACGACGGACTCTGGTTCTCACCGCTGCGCGAGGCGCTCGACGCCTTCGTCGAGAAGACGCAGGAGCCTGTCACGGGCGAGGTGCGGGTCGAGCTGCGGCCGTCCGCGGCGGTCGTCAACGGCCGGCGCTCCGAGCACGCGCTCTATGCGGAGACGCTTGCGTCCTACGCGACGGGCGAGACGTTCCCGCACGAGGCCGCCGAAGGCTACATCCGGCTCGCCTCGCTCGAGGCCGAGCTCGCGGCGGCGAGGGCGCGTACCGTTCCCGTATGACGCTCTGGGTCGGCCGCGTCGAGGTTCGTCTCGCGCCGGAGGTGTGGGCGTTCCTGCGCGCACACGACGCCGAGCTCCTCCCGTACGACTGCGATGGCACGCGGCGACACGCCGTCCGGCTACACGCCGCCGGGCTGCTGAGCGACGGCGAGCTCGCACAGATCGAGGAGACACTCGCCTCGCTCGACCTGTCGGCGATCGCCGCCGAGGACGAGGACGTCCATTCGGCGATCGAGCGCGTGCTCGGCGAGGTGGGGCGGAAGATCCACGCGGGCCGCTCGCGGAACGATCAGGTCGCGGCGGCGATGCGGCTCTACGTCGAGGACGCGTGCGCGGAGGCGCTGGAGGCGATCGGCGCGTTTGCGCTCGCGGTGCTCGACGTCGCCGAGGCGGAGGCGGACACGCTGATTCCGGGCTACACGCATCTGCAGCGTGCCCAGCCGGTCACGCTCGGCGCGCACTTGCTCGCCTGGGTGGAGATGCTCGACCGCGACCGTGCGCGGTTTCGGTTCGCCGGCGAGCGTGCGGCGATGTCGCCGCTCGGAGCCGGCGCGCTGGCCGGCACCACCCTTCCGCTCCCGAAGGTGGCGAGCCCGCTCGACGCCGTCGCCGACCGCGACTTCGCGCTCGATTATCTCTACTCGGCGACGGTGCTCTTCGTGCACCTGTCGCGGATCGGCGAGGAGCTCGTCCTCTGGTCGTCGTCGGAGTTCCGGTTCGCGCGGCTGCCCGAGGAGGCGGCGACGGGGTCGTCGATGATGCCGCAGAAGCTGAACCCCGACGTCGCGGAGCTCGCGCGCGGCAAGGCGGGCACCGCGATCGGGCGGCTGACGGGCCTGCTCGCGACGGTGAAGGGGCTGCCGCTCGCCTACAACCGTGACCTGCAGGAGGACAAGCGTCCGGTGTTCGACGCGCGGCGCGACGTGCGCGAGGCCCTCGCGGCGCTGATGGTGCTCGTGCCCGGCCTCGAGTTCGACCGCGGGCGGATGGCCGCCGCCGCGGCCGACCCACTCCTGCTCGCGACCGATGCTGCCGAGGCGCTCGTCGCCGAGGGCCTGCCCTTCCGCGACGCGCACGAGGAGATCGCCGGCGCCGTCCGTGCCGGCACGTTCGATCCCGAGACAACGGCGGCGGAGAGCGTCGCCGCGCGCCTCGGGGACGTGCGGGCGGCGGTTCTTGCCGCGCGCGCGCGTTTTCAGGCGCAGTAGACGATCGCGTCGGCGAGGCCGAAGCGGCCCGACCAGAGCGCCCTGCCGACGATCGCGCCCTCGCAGCCCAGATCGCGGAGGGCGGCGAGATCCTCGAGGCTCGCGATCCCGCCCGCGGCCAGCACCGGCAGGCCCGCCTCGAGCACCTCGGCGAGGAGCTCGGTGTCCGGCCCGGCGAGCGAGCCGTCGCGCCGCGTGCTCGTGACGAGCAGGCGCCGGACGCCTGCGTCGGCGCAGCGCCGGGCCAGCTCCCCGGGCGAGATGCCCGACTCCGCGACCCATCCCTGCGTGACGACACGGCCGTCCTTCGCGTCCACCGCGACCACGAGGTTCTCGCCGAAGCGCTCCGCGAGCAGGGCCAGGCTCGAGCCTGACCCGTCGACGAGTGCCGCCGTTCCGACGATCGCTCTTTCCGCCCCCGCGTCCAGCGCGGCCCGCACGGCCTCGGCATCGCGAAGCCCGCCGCCGGCCTGGACCGGCACGCCGGCGGACGCGACCTGCTCCACGAGGCCCGGCGTGGGCCGGCCCGAGAAGGCGCCGTCGAGGTCGACGACGTGGAGCCACGCCGCGCCCTGGGCGGCGAAGCGTGCCGCGGCCCGCGCAGGATCGCCGCCCTCGATCGTGACGTGCTCGCGCCTGCCCTCGGAGAGCCGGACGCAGCGCCCTTCGAGGACGTCGATCGCCGGGATGACGGTGAAGGTTGCCATGGTCTCGTGTTAGCATGCTAACATGACCGCATGAGTGTGGCCCCGAACGAGACCACCCCGCGACATGACGTCGAAGAGGTCCCCGGGCTCGACGAGCTCGCAGACGCGGTGCTCACCCTTCGCAGCCGCGACGAGCTCAAGCGCTTCCTGCGCGACCTCTGCACCCTCGGCGAGCTGGAGGCGCTCGCCCACCGCTGGCAGATCGTCCGCCTGCTGGACGAGGGCCTTCCCTACCTCGAGATCGCAGACCGGGTGCACACGAGCACCGCGACGGTCACGCGGGTGGCGCAGTGGCTGCGCCACGGCGCCGGCGGCTACGCGCTCGCGCTCGAGCGCACGCGCTAAGCGGGGCTCGTGAGCACCTCGGACGGACGCCTGCTCGTTGCCGTCCCCTCGAAGGGGCGGATGGCGCCTCCGGCGCTCGAGCTGTTGGCCGCCGCCGGCCTGCGCTTCGAGGCGAGCGAGCGTGCGTTGCACGTCCCCTCCCAGAACGCACCGGTCGACCTCCTCCTCGTCCGGCCGCACGACATCCCCGAGTACGTCCAGGACGGAGTCGTGCACGCCGGGATCACGGGCGCGAACCTCGTCGTCGAGGCGCAGGCCGATGTCATCCAGCTGGCCGAGCTCGGGTTCGCCCGGTGCACGCTGGAGGCGGCGGTCCCGAACGGCGCGCCCCAGCAGGCGCTCGCCGATCTGGGCGGCCTCCGCGTCGCGACCGCTTACCCGGTCTCGACCCGGCTCGCGCTCGCCGAGCTCGGCGTCGAGGCCTCGCTCGTCCCGGTCTCCGGCTCGGTCGAAGCGGCGCCGCGGCTCGGACTCTCCGACGCCGTCGTCGACCTCGTGTCGACGGGCTCGACCGCGAGCGTGAACGGACTCCGCCGGATCGGCCGACTGCTGTCGTCCGAAGCCGTCTTGATCGCCAACCGCGGCGCACTCGACGACGGCCGGCGCGACCTCGTCGAGCGGCTCGAGCTGATGGTCCGCGGAGTGGTCTCGGCGCGCCGACGCAGGTACGTGATGCTCAACGCGCCCGAGCAGGCGCTGCCGCGCATCCGCGAGCTCCTGCCCGGCATGGACGCGCCGTCCGTCCTCCAGCTCGCGGAGCCCGGCCAGATCGCGGTCCACGCGGCGGTCGATACGGACGAGATCTGGGACCTGCTCCCGCCGCTCAAGGCCGCGGGCGCGTCGTCGATCCTCGTCGTCCCCGTCGAGAGGCTCGTGCCGTGAGAGACGAAGCTGTCGCAATCGTCGCGGAGATCGTCGCCGACGTCCGCGCGCGCGGCGACGCCGCTCTCCGCGACTGGGCTGAGCGACTTGGCGACGGCCCGCCCGGCCGCGTCGCCGTCGAGGACGAGCTGGACAAGCGGTCACTGCGCGCGATTCGCGCGCTCACCGCGGCAGTCGAGCCGGTTCACGCGGCGCAGCGTCCACGCGACACCGCCGTCTCGCCGATCCCCGGGATCGAGGTCGAGCGGCGTTGGCTACCCGTCGACTCGGTCGGGATCTATGTCCCGGCCGGGCTCGTGTCGACACTCGTGATGACCGCGGTGCCCGCACGTGTCGCGGGCGTGCCGCGGATCGCGGTCGCGACACCGCGTCCACCTGCGGCGCTGCTCGGAGCGGCACGCGAGCTCGGGATCGACGAGGTCTACGCGGTCGGCGGCGCACAGGCGATCGCCGCCCTCGCCTACGGCACAGAGACGATCGCGCCGGTCGCGAAGATCGTCGGCCCCGGAAACCGATTCGTGACCGCGGCGAAGCTGCTCGTCGCCGCGGACGTCGCGATCGACCTTCCGGCCGGTCCGAGTGAGGTGCTCGTCATCGCCGACGACACCGCCGACGTCGAGGAGTGCGCCGCCGACCTCCTCGCCCAGGCCGAGCACGGCCCCGACGGCGAGGCGACCCTCGTCACGACGAGCGGCCGCGTCGCCGACGAGGTTCTCGCCCGAACGAATGGGCAGGTCCGGATCGAGACCGTTGCCTCGCTCGCGGACGCCGTGCAGCGTGCGAACGAGGTCGCGCCCGAGCACCTCGAGCTGCTTGTCGCGGACCCGGACGCCCTCGCGCGCGCGGTGCGGAATGCCGGCGCCGTCTTCCTCGGCACGACCGCCGTTCTCGGCGACTACGCCGCGGGCTCCAACCACGTCCTCCCGACCGGCGGCCTCGCCCGCGGGACCGGCGGACTCGGTCTGGAGGCGTTCCTGCGCCCGGTGCAGTTCGTCCGCGCGACCCGGGAGGCGACCGCGCTCGTTCGCGAGACGGTCGACACGCTGGCCGAGCTCGAAAACCTCCCGCTCCACGCCCGAGCGGTCGCGGTGCGGACGTGAGCACGCTCGCGCGTTCGTTGCCGGCGGGCTTCGAGCCCTATGTCTGGGCGTCGACGGCCGAGGAGGTCGCGCGTCGACGGGGCCTGCACCCCGCGCAGGTGATCCGCTTCGACGCGAACGTGCCGCCGCTCCCGGGCGTGCCGCAGGTGCCGCTCGGCCCGAGCTTCGCCCGGCTGAACGAGTATCCCGAGGGGACGTACCGCGAGCTCCGGGAGGCGGCAGCCGCGTACGCGGGCGTCGAGCCGGAGCAGGTCGTCGTCGGTGCAGGCGCGGACGGGTTGATCGGCCTCGCCGCGCGCACGTTCCTCGCGCCCGGCCGCCGCGCATATGTGAAGCGGCCGACCTACTCGCTGTACGCGGTCGCCTCCGGGGTCGAAGGCGCCGAGCTGGTCGGGCGAGTGGAAGAGGCGGACCTCGTCTGGCTGTGCAACCCGAACAACCCGACCGGCGAGCTGGTCGAGCCGGACGAGATCGCGGAGCTCGCGCGCTCGGTGCCGGAGGCGGCAGTCGTCGTCGACGAGGCGTACTTCGAGTACGGCGGCAAGTCGGTCGTCCCGCTGATCGGGGAGGTCCCGAACCTCGTCGCCGTCCGCACGCTCTCGAAGGCGTTCGGGCTCGCTGCGCTGCGGGTGGGCTACGCCGTGGCCTCGCCGGAGCTCGTGTGCGAGCTCGACCGCCGTCGCGATCCCGCACCCGTTGCGGCGCCGGCGGCACGAATCGCCGCCGCCGCCCTGCGCGACCCGCGCCTCGACGTCGAGCAGACCGTCACCGAGCGCGAGCGGATGCGCGCGGCGCTCCTCGCCGCCGGCTTCGACTGCCCGCCGTCGGCCGCGAACTTCGTCCTGCTGCGGGGAGCGGCGGACCGTGCCGACGAGCTGGAGGCGCTGGGCCTCGTCGTCCGCCGGGTCCCGGAGGCGATCAGGATCACCGTCCGGCTCCCCGCGGAGAACGACCGGATCCTCGCCGCCCTCGGCGCAGCGCCCGTCGCAGCTGCGTCCCGCTCGGCCCTCGTCGTCCGGACATCGGCGGAGACCGCGCTCCGGATCGCCCTCGCCCTGGACGGGCAAGGTCGCGTGCGCGCGCAGACCGGGATCGGCTTCTTCGACCACCTGCTCGCGCAGCTCGGGTTACACGGGGGTCTCGACCTCGAGGTCGTCGCCGGCGGCGACCTCGAGGTCGATGAGCACCACACCGTCGAGGACGTCCTCGCGGCGCTCGGCGACGCGCTCGGGCAGGCGCTCGACGGCCGCGCGGGCGTGCGTCGCTACGGCTCCGCGACGGTCCCGATGGACGAGGCGCGCGCAACCGCGGCCGTCGATCTCGTCCGCCGGCCGCACGCCGAGGTCGTCCTCTCCTTCCAGGGCGACCGTGTCGGGGGGCTGCCGCTGACGCTGCTTCCGCACGCGCTCGAGCGGTTCGCAATCCAGGCCGGGCTGACGCTGCACGTCGAGGCGGCGGGCGAGGACGACCACCACGTCGCCGAGGCGGCGTTCAAGGCCGTCGGTCGCGCGCTGCGTGAGGCGTGCTCCGTGGCCGGTGCCCTGTCGAGCTCGACCAAGGGCTCGCTGTGAACGCGGTCCTGGTCGACTACGGCGCCGGCAACCTGCGCAGCGTCTGCTCCGCCCTCGAGCGCGCCGGTGCGACCGCGACCGTCAGCGCCGACCCGGGCATCGTGCGCGCGGCGCCGCTCGCTGTGATCGCCGGCGTCGGGAACGCGGAGGCGGCCGCGCGCCGGCTCCAGGCGGACGGCCTCGCGGAGGCGTTGCGCGAGCGGGCTGCCGCCGGGCGACCCGTGCTCGGCATCTGCCTCGGCATGCAGCTCCTGTTCGAGGACAGCGAGGAGGGCGGCTCCGGGCTCGGGGTGCTGCGCGGCCCGGTCCGTCGCCTGCGCGCGGGCCGCGTCCCGCACATGGGCTGGAACACGCTCCGGCTGACGGCGCCCTCCGCGCTCCTCGACGGCCTCGACGGCGCCGACGTCTACTTCGCCCACTCGTTCGCCTGCGCACCGGCCGAACCCGTGGCCGTCGCCGAGGTCGAGCACGGCGGCACGGTCGTCGCCGCCGTCGAGCGCGGCGCGGTCGCCGGCGTCCAGTTCCACCCCGAGCGGAGCGCGTCGCCCGGCGCGCGAGTCCTGCGGAACGCGGTCGCGTGGTCAAGAAGCGCGTGATCCCGTGCCTCGACGTCGCGGGGGGCCATGTCGTCAAGGGCGTCCGCTTCGAGGGTCTGCGCGAGGTCGGCGACCCGGTCGAGCTCGCGACACGCTACTCGCAGCTCGGCGCGGACGAGCTCGTCTTCCTCGACGTGACCGCATCGATTGAGGGTCGTCGGCCCCTGCTCGAACTCGTCGAGCGCGCCGCGGCAGAGCTCGAGATCCCGTTTACAGTCGGCGGCGGGATCGCCACGCTCGAGGACGCGCGCGGCTTGCTCCGCGCCGGCGCAGACAAGGTCGCGGTGAACAAGGCAGCGGTCGACCGGCCGGAGCTGCTCACCTCGCTGGCGGACGAGTTCGGTGCCCAGGCGGTCGTTTGCGCGATCGACTCCCGCGGTGGCGAGGTGGTGACGGACGGCGGCCGCTCGCCCCGGGGCCGCGACGCCGTCGACTGGGCGTGCGAGGTGGTGCAATGCGGCGCGGGCGAGATCCTGCTCACGTCGATCGACGCGGACGGGACCCGCGCCGGCTACGACCTCGAGCTGACCGGCGCGGTCGCGCGCGCGGTGACTGTGCCGGTGATCGCGTCCGGAGGCGCCGGCGGCGCCGGCGACCTGGCAGACGCGTTCGAGGCCGGCGCGGAGGCTGCGCTCGTCGCCTCGATCGTCCACGAGCGGCCGGAGCGTCTGCCGGAGTTGAAGGACGAGCTGAGGGAGGCGGGGTGGCCGATTCGGACCTGACTCGGGACACTCCCCGGAGACGGCCGGAACTGACGCCCGCGGTCGTCCAAGACGCGGACGACGGTCGCGTTCTGATGCTCGCCTGGATGGACGAGGAGGCGCTCCGGCGGACGCGGCAGACGGGCGAGGCATGGTTCTGGAGCCGGTCGCGGGGCGACCTCTGGCACAAGGGTGAGACCTCCGGCAACACGCTCGCCGTCGTCGAGCTCCTGGACGACTGTGACGGCGACGCGATCCTCGTCCGCGTCCGCCCGGCGGGGCCCGCGTGTCACACCGGCTCGCTCTCGTGCTTCGCCCCGTGGCTCTGGCGTCGTGTCGCCGAGCGGGCGAAGGAGCGCCCCGAGGGCTCGTACGTCGGCCGCCTGCTGGACGAGGGCCCGGCCGCGTGTGCCCGGAAGGTCGGCGAGGAAGGCGTGGAAGCCGCGCTCGCAGGTGCGGGCGAGAGCGACGAGCGGCTCGTCGAGGAGCTCGCCGACCTCTGGTTCCACAGCTACGTGCTCCTCGCCGCCCGTGGGCTCGATCCCGCCGCGGTCGAGGACGTGCTCGCGCGCCGCGCCAGAGCCTGAAGAGCGGGCGCGGGACGGACGCCGCACGTTCCGCCCGCGCCCGGTGGGAGCCTACGCCACGACGCGCGCCAGGAGTTGTGGAACTCGCTCGGGGCGATCGCTCGCCTGATCGGCGTCTACTTCATGTAGCTGTGTATCTGCCAGAACTCCGGCCGAACCTCAGGGCGAGGTACGCCGACGGCGTCGAAGGCAGGCAATAGGCGCTCCTCACGGAACCGCATCGCGTCTTCCTCCGATTCCCAGACTTCGAGGACACGCCAGCCGCCATTCGGACTCGGTCCTGCGAGGTGGAAGATGCCTCCCGCAGGTCCATCCAAGCCGAGCTGCGCCCGAACCTGCTCATACGTCTCCTGGGAGCCCTCCGGGTTGTCGACCAGCAGTGCGACCGCCATGTTGACCTCCTCCGTCCAGTTTTCCCCGGCAATCCTTGTACCCGGCTCTTGCGCGTTGTCACCGACGCCGCCGTCCGTATTCTCAGGCTCCCTCGGGAGTCGGCTCCAGCCTCGGCCCGGGAGTCGCCGCGCGTGGGCCTTCGCTCCGCTCCCATGGAGGTGTTGTCCACGCGTCGTATCCACCCGGAACCGGGATGTAGAACTCGGGGTAGCCCCACATGCCGTGCTCCGAGACGTCGAGGCCGGCCGTCTCCGTCTCCTCATCGACGCGGATGCCCCAGAGCCGCCTCATCGTCCAGAGCGCCGCGAACGACGCCGTGAACGTGAAGGCGCCGACGGCGACCAGGCCGAGGGCCTGCACGCCGAGCTGGTGGAACGAGCCGGTGTACACGAGGCCGCCGGTCCCGGTCGCGAGGTTCTTCGCGAGCGCGGGGACTGCGAAGAGTCCGGTTGCCAGCGTTCCCCAGACACCGCTCATCCCGTGCACGGCGACCGCACCGATCGGGTCGTCGATCCCGATCCGCTCGACGGCGATCACGCCGACGACGGCGATGAACCCGGAGACGAGGCCGATCACGACCGCGGCCCACGGTGCTACGAACCCCGACGCGGCTGTGATCGCGACCAGGGCCGCGAGCACGCCGTTCAGCATCATCGAGATATCCGGCTTCTTGAGGACGAGCCACGCCGTCAGCACGCCGCCGAGGGCGCCGGAGGCCGCCGCGAGGTTCGTCGTCAGTGCCACGTAGGCGAAGTAGCCGAAGCCGCCGAAGTCGACCGACAACGTCGACCCGGGGTTGAAGCCGAACCAGCCGAACCAGAGGATCAGCGTCCCGAGGACGGCGTACGGGATGTTGTGGCCGGGGATCGGGTTCGCCCGGCCGTCGGTGCCGAACTTGCCGATCCGCGGGCCGAGCAGCAGCGCGCCCGCCAGCCCGGCCAGCGCACCCTGGTAGTGCACGACCGTCGAGCCGGCGAAGTCCTGCATGCCCTTGGCGAAGAGCCAGCCGTGCGGGCTCCAGATCCAGTGCGAGACGATCGAGTAGACGATCGTGAAATAGACCCCGAAGACGAAGTAGACCCACAGCTTCGCGCGCTCGGCCATCGCGCCCCAGACGATCGCGAGCGAGACGCCCGCGAAGACAACCTCGCAGAGGTAGCCGGCGGCGCCCGGGATCTCCGAGAACCAGTCGAACGGCGCCTGGCCGACCGACGTCAGCGCGTCGACTGATGGGAAGAACCCGTCGGTGCCGATCAAGCCATGGCCGCCGCCGAAGGCGATCCCGAAGCCGACCATCCAGTAGACGATCGAGCAGACGCCGAAGATCAGCACGTTCTTGCAGGCGATGTGGCCGGCGTTCTTCATCCGGGTCAAGCCGGCCTCGAGGAAGGCGAAGCCCGCCTGCATGAACATCACCAGCACCGCGGTCACGACGACCCAGATCGTGCTCGCAGCGATCAGCAAGTCTTGGTTCTTAGGCAACGACATCCACCTCCTCCAGCCGTCTGGCCGTCCTGTTGTGGGTTACGTTCGCGACGGGTGTCGTCCACACGATCCCGTCGCCCGACTCGTTGCCGCTCCGCGCCGCGTCGACGATCGCGGCCACGACTTCGTCGGCCTTCTCGCCCTCGACCACGAATACGAGCAACGCTTTGGGCAGAAAGCGCGACTCGAAGACGCGGCCGCGGTACTCGTGGGTCACGCCCCGTTCCCGGCCGTGGCCGATGGCCTCGATCACGGTGACGCCGACATGGCCGGTGGCGTCCTCCACTGCGTCGATCACGGTTTCGACCCGCTCGCGAATCACCACCGCCTCGACCTTGGTCCAAGTCATTGCGTCCTCCTCTCCATCAGCACGGTGTCGCGCCAGACTCCGTCGAGCTGCGCGATTCGCTCACGCGTTCCGACCACACGGAACCCGCAACGGCGGTGCAGCTCGATGCTGGCGACGTTCTCCGGGAAGATCGAGGTCTGGATCGTCCAGATGCCCGCGGCCTGGGCGTCGGTGCAAAGCCGGTCGAGGAGCGCCGTCCCGAGGCCTCGTCCCCGGGCGCCTTCGGCGACGTAGACACTCTCCTCGACGACCCCCGCGTAGCACGGCCGCCTCGACACCGGCGAGAGCGCCGCCCAGCCCATGACTTCGCCGTCCTCCTCGGCGACCAGGCGGGGCCCGGCGAGATGCGCTCCGTCCCACGCCTCCCAGGCCGGCGCCTCGGTCTCGAACGTCGCCAGCCGGGTCGCGATCCCCTGCTCGTAGATCGTCTTCACCGCCGGCCAGTCGTCTGTTCGCATCACTCTGATTTCCATCTGTCGGTCCAACAAAAAAGCCCCAGGCTCCCGAGGGAGTCCTGAGGCCCCATTGCCTCTCGCAGCGCCGTCGGCGGCGCCTACCGTGCACCTTAGGTGCGCCGCCGGACGGGGTCAACTGTGTTGCGCACTCTCCGGGCCGGACGGTACGATCGCAACCTCGGACGATCGGAGGTCGCACCGTGAAGCGAAGACATCCAGACCGACACCTCTAGGTCCCCGGCCTCGCCGCGTTTGCGCTCCCGCCGAGCTCTCTGGTAGCCTCGGCGCCTCGATGTCGCGCACTTTCAGCTGACACAGGAAATCGCGCGCGCCCCCGGCCGGCGCCGGGAGTCGCGTTTGCCCGTGTCGTCTTTTCGAGCTGAAGGAGCAGCAACATGAAGGCCGTCGAAGTTGACAACCTGCGCAAGGAGTTCGTCCGCAAGGACGGGCGCAAGCGCGTGCGGGTCGAGGCGCTGCACGGGCTGACGTTCGCGGTCGCGCGCGGGGAGTGCATCGCCGTCCTCGGCCAGAACGGCTCCGGAAAGTCGACGCTCGTCCGGCTCCTTTCGACGCTGCTGCTCCCGGACGGCGGCAGCGCGCGTATCTTCGGGCGCGACATCGCGGAGACGAGGGCGGTCCGGCGGATGGTCAACCGCGTGTCGGTCGAGGCGTCGTTCTTCAAGAAGATGTCCGCGGTCGAGAACCTCGCGTACGCGGCGCGGTTCTACGGGCTGACGCGGGGCGAGACGCGAGAGCGGATCCCGGCGATCCTCGACCGCGTCGGCTTCCCCGCCTCGCGGCGCTCGCACGGAATGGAGAACCTCTCGCGCGGTACGCAGCAGAAGGTCGCGCTCGCGCGCGCGCTGCTCACGTCGCCGATCCTGCTCCTGCTCGACGAGCCGACGACGGGCCTCGACCCGCGCTCGAAGCTCGAGGTGCAGGACTTCATCCGCGAGGTCCGCGCGATCCACGACACCACGATCCTGCTCTGCACGCACGATCTCGCCGAGGCCGAGCTTCTCGCCGAGCGCGTCGGGATCCTCGACGACGGACGGCTGCTGTGTCTCGAGCCGCCGGACGAGATCAAGGACCGGTACGGCGTCGAGACGCTCGAGGAGGCGTTCTTCACCGCGACCGGCCGTGCCTTCGTCGAGGAGGCGCACGAGGAAGAGGAGGTGACCGCAGCGTGAGAGCGTTCACCCTCGCAGCACGGCACGAGTTGATCGGCCTGTACGGGGTCGTCGAGCGGAACTGGTACCTCGTCAAGCGCTACGCCTGGTGGGAGCTCGCGTTCTTCGTCTGGACGATCGCGAACACCCTCTCGATCGTCTTCATCTCGAAGGCGGCGAACATCTCCCCGGCCGAGCAGAACCGGCTGACGACGATCCTGCTGATCGGCGCGGTGATCTGGTCCTACCTCGGGATCATTTTCGAGATCCTCACCGAGACGGTCGCGTGGGAGCGCTGGGAGGGGACGATCGAGTACACGTTCATGGCGCCGCTCTCGCGCCCGGTCCACCTGATCGGGATGGGGCTGTTCGCGGTCTGCTACGGCCTCGTCCGAGCCTCGCTCGTCTTCGGCGTGGTCGCGGCGTTCTTCGGGCTGCACATGCCGGACGCGAGCTTCGGCACGGCGCTGCTCCTGCTCGGCGTCGCCTCGGTGTCGTTCATCGGGATCGGGATGATGACCGCCGTCCTGCCGCTGATCTCACCCGAGAAGGGCACGCAGCTCGGGTTCATGGCACAGGGGGTCATGCTGGTCGTCTCCGGCGTCTACTACCCGGTCTCGGTGCTGCCGGACTGGATGCAGGCGATCTCGACGATCTCGCCCGCGACCTACGCGCTGCGCGGGATCCGGAGCGCGATTCTCGAGGGCGCGGGGCCCGCAGACGTCTGGGGAGACCTCTGGCCGCTGCTCGTGATCGGCGCGGTCTCGATCCCGCTCGGCCTGTGGGTCTTCCGCCGTGGCGAGCGGTACGCCAAGCGCCACGGCAAGCTGAAGCGGTCGGGCTAGCCCTGGAACGTGAACCGGATGCTCTTCGTGAACGGCTTCGCGCGGAAGGCGGTGGCGGTGACGCGGATCGTGATGCGGTAGGTGCCGCGGCTGAGGAACGCCTCTGTCAGGCCGATGCGCTTGCGGACGCCGGCCACGGCGCGCCCCCGCGCGCGAGCGACCAGTGACGACCCTTTCCCCAGTCGCACCTCGTAGATGCAGTCGGCATCGGGGAGCAGGCTGACCGGCTTCAGGGTCGGGAAGCGCGCCGTCGGCTTCCGGACCGGGAAGAACGAGACGCGCGGCCTCGGTGCGAGCAACGTCGTGCAGCCGGTGGGTGCCTGCTCCTGCAGGCGACGCGCCGCTGCCTCGACCGCCGGGAGGCTCGCCTTCGGCGAGCCGTTCGCGTAGTAGAGGCCGGACTGCCAGCCTCCGCGGAGGTGCTCGTCGATCAGACGGAAGACCAAGAACGTGCGCACGGTCGGTTGGCACGCGGCCATCTGCATCGCCTTGGCGTAGTAGCGCGCCTGGACGGACTCGTTCACGGGATGCGTCGTCGGCGGCTCGGTACCCGTGTAGGCGGCGAGCAGCGCAGCCGGGATGCGCGACTCGACACCGAACTCGGCATAGACGATCGGGATCTTCGAGCCGGCCTGCGCCGTCCCGTCGAACGCGCGCCGGAGGAGCGAGACGAGCCGGCCGTAATCGGCGATCGTGATCACCCTCGGCGAGTAATGCTTGTAGGTCGGCGGCAGGTCGGCGTGCTCCAGGTAGGGGTGAAACGCGAACGCGTCCATGATCGGACGCTTGCGCCCGCTCTCGCGGTACGCCTTGCCCATGTCGAGCAGGAAGCGCTGGGGCGCCTGGGTGTCGCGAAGGGAACTGGGGCGATTGAGGCCCATGTGCGCGAGCGCGCCGCCGACAACCTCAACCGACGGCGCGACCGCCTTGATCGTGTCGTACGTGCGAGCGAGGAGGCGGACGTAGGCCGGCGCGGCGACGTCCCTGCCGTGCCGGTCGAACTGCGGCAGCCAAAAACGGTTCAGGTTCGGCTCGTTGCCGATGACGACGTGGCGGAGCTCGGGCAGGCGCGCGACGAGCCAGGCCGCCCATCTGGCGAACGTCGCTCGCGCGGCAACCGTCAGCGGCGCGTCGTTCGGCCCGTCGGGGTAGAGCGTCAGGTAGATGTCGATCCCCGACGCCGCCGCCTGCTGGATCCCGTACTGGAGATCGGAAAGCAGGCTGGGATCGAGCACCTTCTGGCCGCGCTTCCAGGTCAGCGCGACGCGGCCCGCGTCGTCGAGTCCCGAGTCGGTCATCGCCTCGACGGTGCTCCCGACGCGGCCGCGGTCGAGCAGCTCCGGCACGACCGCGCCGATCTGCAGCGGCGTCGCCGCGGGGGCGGCCCTGCCGGCGGCCGCACACAACGTCCCGGTGGCCACGGCCACCGACAGGAGCCAGGCGAGGCGCTTCACGGAGCCCGGTAGCTTGCCCGGACGCCGGCCTCCCGGAACCCGGCTCGGAGGATGTTGCGGTACGAGCTCGACGGGCGGCCCTCCTCGAGCTCCCCCGTCTCGGTGACCACGGTCGAGCACCCCTGCTTGCGCGCGTCCTCGATGCGCGCGGCGAGGATCCCGCTCTGCGCCCCGCGGCCGCGGTACTGCGGCAGCGTTGCGGCGAGGCCGAGCCAGCCGACATTGCCGTCCACGAACAACGCGCCCGCGCCGGCCGGCTGGTCGCCCTCGTACGCGACGTAGCACGACCAGCCCGGCCTGCCGACGACGTTCGCGGCGAGCGGCATCGCCCACTCCGGCAAGCCGTAGCCCCCCGCGACGACGCGGGCAAAGTCACCGGCGTGCTCAGGCCCGACCAGGCGCACGTCGAGGCCGCTCCGGGCCTCGCGCGGCCCGACGCCGCGCGAGAACTTCATCCAGCCGTAGTCGCGGGCAAAGCCCCGCTCCTCGAGCTCCGGCCCGACGCCGTGCGAGTCGGAGACCCACCATGGCGTGTCCCCGAAGAAGCCGGCGATCTCCTCCAGTGGCTCGGTCGAGCTCAGGTTGAGGACGCGGTTGAACATCCGTGACTCGAGCCGGCGCAGGGCGACACAGGTGGCGCCGCCGATTCCCGCAACCTCGCACAGCTCCGGCGAGGCTGCGAAGGCGTCGACCAGCGCCGCGTATTCCGCGGTGTTCAGATCGAGGACCACTTCGACAGCCTACTGCGCTATGCTGAGTCGGTCCGTAGGCGACGTTGCCTCGGGCGTGGGCTCTTCCGCGTCCGAGGCTTTTTTGCGTTTTCGAGGAGGAAAGGATGGCTCAGGTGGAGTCCAAGAACAGGGCGACGTCTAGCGAGGAGACCCGCCGCGAGGTCCTCGCCCGCTGCAAGACCGAAGGCATCGAGTCGATGCTCCTCTGGTTCAACGATCTCGAGGGGCACCTGAAGAGCTTCGCGATCACGCCCGACGAGGTCGAGGGCGCCCTCGACGACGGGATGGGCTTCGACGGCTCGTCGATCACCGGCTTCAACGCGATCGAGGAGTCGGACATGGTCGCGATCCCGGATCCGGACACGTTCGTCGTCATGCCCTGGCGCTCGGGCGAGTCGAAGGTCGGCCGCATGATCTGCGACGTCGTCACGCCCGACGGCCAGCCCTACGAAGGCGACCCGCGCTACGTGCTCCGCCGGGCACTTGAGCGGATGCAGGAGCTGGGCTTCGACACGTTCCACGTTGGTCCCGAGCTGGAGTACTTCCTGTTCAAGGATGCAAGTGGCACCGAGCCGCTCGACGAGGGCGGCTATTTCGCGATGACGACGCAGGACGCGGCGACCGAGCTCCGGAACGAGACGATCCAGGCCCTCGAGAAAGTCGGGATCCCGATCGAATACCACCACCACGAGGTCGGGCCGTCGCAGCACGAGATCGACATGCGCTTCGCGCCGGCGCTCGAGATGGCCGACCACACGCTCACCTACCGGCTGATCGTGAAGGAGATCGCGGCCAAGAACGGCGTCTACGCGACCTTCATGCCGAAGCCGATCTTCGGCGAGAACGGCTCGGGCATGCATACGCACCAGTCGCTCTTCACCGACGGGCGGAACGCGTTCTTCGACGGGGACGACAAGTGGCACCTCTCCGATGTCGGAAAGGCGTTCATCGCCGGACAGCTGCGCCATGCCCGCGAGATCGCCGCGGTGTTCGCGCAGTGGGTGAATTCCTACAAACGGCTCGTGCCCGGGTACGAGGCCCCCGTCTACGTCGCCTGGTCGCAGCGGAACCGCTCGGCGCTGATCCGCATCCCGCTGTACAAGCCGGGGTCGGAGCAGGCCACGCGCGCGGAGATCCGCTGCCCGGACCCGGCCTGCAATCCGTACCTGACCTTCGCAGCGCTCCTGCACGCGGGCCTCGAGGGGATCGAGAAGGGCTACGAGCTGCCCGAGCCGATGGAGACGAACCTCTACCACCTGACCGCCGAGCAGCGGCGTGAGCGCGGGATCGTCGCGCTGCCGGAGACGCTCGGCGAGGCGATCGCGGAGCTCTCCCAGTCCGAGCTCGCGCGCAAGGCCCTCGGCCCGCACATCTTCGACCGCTACGTCGAGATCAAGCGGAAGGAGTGGGACGAGTATCGCGTCCAGCTCACCGCGTGGGAGCTGGAGCGCTACCTCAAGGCACTCTAGGCCCCGGGGGCCGCACCTGTCCGTTTTGGACAAATGCGGCCCCTTCTTCCCTCCTCTAATATGGTCTTACGCCTCGCCACCCTGCGGCGGCGGGGCTGACTGACGGCCGACTGCGAGCTGCGTCTTGCGCAGCTCGTAGTCGTTTGGGCCGCGATAATCCGCGGCCGGTAGTCGTTTGGGCCGCGATAATCCGCGTTCAGGGACTGGCGTCCGCCTGTCCCGCCGGGGTGCGGCGCAACCGGAAAAGCCGCGCAGCCGGAAGGCCACGTGCCCCACCACGCCGGCTTCCGGACTCCTCGAAAGCTCTAGCCGAAGCTCTGGATCGACTCGCGCACGAGCCGGAGCCCGATCACGCCGCTGCGGCCGTCGATCGCGCTGATCGCGTCGGCCGGGACGAGCCGGCGGCGGCGCAGGAACCCGGAGCGGACGGCGAGGGCGTCGGGGACGTCCGGAGAGGTGCCGTACATCGGCGCCTCGACCCGACCGACCACGCGGCCGCGAGCGTCGGCGACGAGGTAGCCCGTCGTCGCGGTGAGGTCGACAGCGGCAGCCGCGGAACTCATTGCCGGAAAACGTATTCCTCGCGTGCGTGGGAAAAACACGGGTTCCGTAAGGGTTCTGTTAACCGGCGGATTTCCCTGCCATCAACACCGGTCACCCGCGCCGAGCGTACGGGCGCACCCGGCCTACAATCGCCGGATGGACGCCTCCGAGCGGCACCTCCGGCTCCTGACGGAGACGATCGCCGCCGTCAACTCGACGCTCGACCTCCAGGAGGTGCTCGAGCTCGTCGCGAGCAAGGTCGCGGAGGCGCTCGGTACCGACGCGTGCTTCGTCTACCTCTACGACGAGCGGAGCGACGAGCTCGTGCTCCGGGCGACCCACGGTACGAGCGTCGAGGAGATGACGCGGCGACCGAAGATGCGGCCCGGCGAGGGGATCACGGGCACGGCTGCCGTCGAGCGGGCGCCCGTGATGATCCCGTCGCAGGCGCATCTCGATCCACGCTTCAAGCGGTTCACGAACCTGCCGGAAGAGGAGTACGAGTCGATCCTGGCGGTACCGATCCTCGCGCGCGAGAAGCTCGAGGGGGCGCTGAACGTCCGCACGCGTGAGCCGCGAGAGTTCTCGGATGGAGAGATCGAGCTCCTGCTCGCGATCGCCGCTCAGGTAGCACAGTCGATCGAGCACGCAAAGCTCTACTCGCAGGCGCAGCGGCGGGTCGCGGAGCTGGAGGCGCTCGCGCGGATCTCGGAGGCCGTCTCCGAGTCGCTCTACCTGGAGGAGTCGCTGGAGGCGATCGTGAAGACGACGATGGACGCGGTCTCGGCGACCGGCGCTGCGCTCGTGCTCGAGGACGGGAAGATCGCCTGGCCCGAGGGGCGGGCTGGGAAGCACGCGGTGCGGACGCCGCTGCGTTGGAAGCGCCGGCAGATCGGCGAGCTCGTCGCCGACCGCGACACGCCGTTCACCGACGAGGAGCGGCAGCTGCTCGCCTCGATCGCGCACCACGCGGCGGTCGCGCTCGAACATGGGCGCGCCGTGATGCGCGGCGTGCTCGCACAAGAGATCCACCACCGCGTGAAGAACAATCTGCAGACCGTGGCCTCGCTGCTGCGGCTGCAGGCGCGCGGCGACGCCGTCGACGCGCGCCGCGCGCTCGACGACTCGGTCAACCGGATCCTCGCGATCGCGGCGGTGCACGAGGTGCTGACGGAGCGACGCGACGAGAACGTCGACCTCGGGGAGCTGCTCGACCGGCTGCGGGCGATGCTCGTCCAGGGGCTCGGCGCCGACAAGCGGGTCGAGGCGGCGCTCACCCCCGTCACACTCGAAGGCGGCCGCGCGACCGCGCTCGCGCTCGTCTTCAGCGAGCTGCTCCAGAACGCGCTCGAGCACGGCGGCCAGTCGGTGCGGATCGAGCTCGCGCAGCGGAACGGCGAAGTCGTGCTCGCGATCGCCGACGACGGCAGCGGGATCGACGGCGCCCCGCAGGGCACGGGCCTCTCGATCGTGGACGCGCTCGTCCGCGACGAGCTCGGCGGGACGCTGTCGCTCGCGGACGACGGCGGTCTGCGCGCGGAAGTCGTGTTCCCGGCGTGAGAATCCTGATCGCCGAGGACGAGACGATCATCCGCCTCGACCTGCGCGCGCTGCTGGAGGGTGCTGGATTCGAGGTCTGCGCAGAGGCGAAGGACGGGCTGGAGGCGGTCGAGCTGGCGCGCTCGGCGCAGCCCGACCTTGCCGTGCTCGACGTGAAGATGCCGCGCCTCGACGGGATCGAAGCCGCGCGGCGGATCCTCGACGAGCGGCCGATCCCGATCGTGATGCTGACTGCCTACGGGCAGGACGAGCTCGTCTCGCGCGCGGTCGAGGCGGGCGTGTTCGGTTACCTCGTGAAGCCGTTCCGCGAGGGCGACCTGCTGCCGGCGATCAAGACGGCGCGGGCCCGGCACGAGGAGCTCGTCGCGCTGCGGGAGGAGGCGGAGTCGCTCGCGGAAGCCCTCGCGGCGCGGAAGTCGATCGAGCGCGCGAAGGGGCTGCTGATGGCGAAGGAGGGGCTGACCGAGCAGGAGGCGTTCGAGCGCCTGCGCCGCGCGTCGCAGGTCGCCGGGCGGCCCTTGAAGGTCGTCGCGGACGCGCTGATCGCGACGTTCGAGTCCGCCTAGCGCGGCTCCTCGACTTCGAACTCCTCAGCGATCTCCGGGTCCTTGCCGATCAGGTCGAGGATCTTTCGCGGGAACTCACCGGGCCCCTCTTCCCAGATCTCCATGACGCCGAAGCGCTCGGTCGTCTCGTCCGAGATCCACGTCCGGTTCGGCGCCGGCTCGAGCCGCGGGCGCAGCCCCTCGAGGCTCGTCTTCGAGTCGGCCAGGTTCCAGAGCAGCAGGCGGACGATCACGCGGCGGTCCGAGCCGGCGTCGGGACGGCGAGGCCTTCGGCTCCGAGCTCGGAGGTCGCCGGCTCGTAGCCCGAGCGAGCGAGCAGCTCCATCCCGAGCCGCGCGCGGCGGACGCGCTCGCGTGAGAGGGCGATCGTCGTCGAGTCGAGGTGCGTGCCGGCCGGGTAGACGTCGGGCGCGTTCCGCAGCCCGAACTTGATGTAGACGGGCGCTGCGACCCGGATCAGCTCCGGGATCTCGTGGTGGCGGACGAAGCCGCCGACGTTGTCCGGCGCCTCGACGTAGACGTCGAGCGGGACGTCGACCGCGGCCCGGATCGCGGCGATCTGGGCGAGCGTCAGGTCGGTCGGCAGGTTGATCGTGTCCGCGCCGAGGTCGGCGAGCACGCGCGCGGCGGCCGGGTTCGCTGCCGGGAGCATCACCGACACCTTCGCCTGCATGTCCTGCGGGAGGAACCCAGCGCGGCGCGCGGCGGCGAAGGCCGAGAGAACGCCGATGTCCGCGATCAGCACGCTGCGGAAGCCGTGGTCGGCGGCCCGGCGCGCATCGTCCAGACAGGCAACCACCTGCTCCTGGCCACGGGCGACGGGAGCGAAGACGCCGCCGGCGGGGGCACGTGCGGCGGCTGACGTGTCCCAGGCTGCGTTCGGCCGCGCGAAGAGGCTGACTTCGACGCGGGCCGCCGCGGCGAGGTGGGCGGTCTCGTCGAGCTCCTCGTCGGTGAGCATGAAGACGCCGCTGCCCTGGGAGACGCGGTGCACGGTCACGTCGAGGCGCGTCGCCTCGTCGAGCACAGCCTCGAGGCACCGCGGCCCTTCCGTGCTCGGGATCTCGATCCGGTACTGCGCGCCCTTCGGGAAGCGCTTCGCCGAGTCGGGCGGCTCGTTCAGGTCCCCCGGAGGGAGGTCGATCGAGCGGAGGAAGTCACGCGTCTCGCTCATGCGCGAGGAACCACAGTAACGCGGTCAGCGAGAAGCCGTCCATGATCTCGCCGCCGGCGATCAGGCGGCGGAGCTCGGCGAGCGGGACCCACTCGACGCGATCGGTCTCGACCAGATCCGGCTCCCGCACGAAGGTCGCTCCCTCCGCAGCGAACACGTGGAAGCGCTGGTCGACTAGCCCGCTCGCCGGGTGGTAGGCGAAGAGCGGCCGCAACGGGCCCGGCCGCCAGCCGGTCTCCTCGAGCGCTTCCCGAGCCGCGGTCTCGGCTGGACTCTCACCTGCATCGATCCGGCCGCCGGGGATCTCCCAGCCCCACGCGTCGACGACGAAGCGGTGGCGGTGCAGCAGGAGCACGCCGCGCCCGGGATCGTGGACGACGACCGCGGCCGCTTCCTGCGGAACCCGGACGACGTGGTGCCCGAAACGCCGCCCGTCCGGGAGCTCGACGTCGGCGAGCGTCAGCGTGACCCAGTCGCTCTCATAGAGCGTCCGCTCGCCGTGAACCGTCCAGCGCACGCGCTACGCCTGGGCCTGCTCGAACAGGGTCTCCCACAGATCGAGCAGCCCCTGCAGCTGGTCACGCGCGGCGCGGTGCGCGGCGAGGAGCTCCACGTCCCCCCAGTCCTCGGCGAGCCGCTGCTCGAGGTCGGCGACGGTCTCTTCCTGCGCGGCGATCTCGGCTTCGACCCGCTCGAGCGGAGTCGGCCCCTTTGCCTTCGGCCGTTCCGGCCGCGGCTTTCTTTGTGGCGTCTTCAACCCAGTGTCTGACACCGGGGTTGCGCCAACAGTGCGACTTCTTGTCCACAGATCGCTTGCGCGGACGTAGTCGGCCCAACCCCCGTCGTAGCTCCGCACCTGCCCGTCCTCGATCGCGAGCGTTCGCTCGGCGACCGCGTCGAGCAGTGCGCGGTCGTGGGAGACGAGCAGCACCGTCGCGGGGAAGTTCTCGAGCGCCGACTCGAGCGCCTCGCGGCTCTCGAGGTCGAGGTGGTTCGTCGGCTCGTCGAGGACGAGGAGGTTCGCACCCGAGGCGACGACGACGGCCAGCGCGAGGCGGCGCCGCTCGCCGCCCGAGAGGACGGCGACCGGCTTGTCGTGTGCCTCCCAGCCCGAGAAGAGGAACCGCCCGAGCAGGTTCTGCGCCTCCGGGCGGCGCAAGCCCGTCATCGACTGCACGCACTCGAGGACGGAACCCGCTCCGGCGCCGGCAAAGCCGGCACCTCTGCCCTTGGGCCGCTCCGTCGAGCCCACGCGGCTGCCGCGCTCGTCGAGCTCGGCCTCGTGCTGCGAGAAGTACGCAGGAACGACGCCGTGGCCGAGTCGCGCGACGCCGGCCGCCGGCTCTCGCCGGCCGATGATCGCCTCGAGCAGCGTCGTCTTCCCGCTGCCGTTCGGGCCGACGAGCGCGACGTGCTCACCGCGCTCGACCGCGAGCGACACGCCTGACAACAACGCCTTCTCTCCTGCAGCAAGGGACAGCCCGTCGACCTCGACGACGACGCGACCGCTCCGGGGCGGGTTGAGGAACTCGAACCCGAGGCGCTTCGAGCGCCGGCTCAGCAGCGCGGCCTCCTCGGCCGACCGCGCCCGCTCCTTCTTCAGGCGCCCGATCTGCGTCAGCTTCGCCTGTGCCTGCTTGGCCTTCGCCTTTTTGTACCGGAACCGGTCGACGAAGCGCTGCAGCCGCGCGATGTCGGCGTCGTAGCGCGCGATCGACTTGGTGGCGTCGAGCATCCGTGCCGCCTTCTCGCGCCGCCAGACGTGCCACTCGCCCGGGAAGTACGTGGAACGGCCCGCCTCGAGCTCGAGCACAGCTGTCGTCGTAGCCTCCAGGAACCAGCGGTCGTGGGCGACCAGGATCACGGCTGCGTCCAGTCCCACCAGCGTCCGCTCGAGCCACTCGAGACGCTCGACGTCGAGGTGGTTCGTCGGCTCGTCCAGCAGCAGCAGGTCGGGATCGCCCGCGAGCGCCCGCCCGAGCGAGGCCCGCGTCAGCTCGCCGCCCGAGAACGTGTCGAGCCGCCGGTCGAGCTCGTCCTCCGCGAAGCCGAGCCCGCGCAGCGCCGCCAGGGAGTTCTCGCGCCAGGCGTACCCACCGGCATGCTCGAGCCGTCCCTGCGCCTCGGCGTAGCGGCGCATCGTCTCCTCGCCGTGGTCGCCGATCGCCATCGCCGCCTCCAGCCGCCGCAGCTCCTCCTCCACCTCGACGAGGTCGCGCGCGCCGAGCAGCGCGTACTCGCGGAGGGACAGCGCCCCCGGGTCTCCCGAGGGCGCCGCCGGGCTTTGCCCGGCCGAGCTTCCGAAAGAGCCCAGGGGCGGGCGTTGGTCGTGCAGCGCGACCCGCGTACCCTTGTCGAAGACGAGCTGTCCGCCGTCGACGCCTGTCTCCCCGGCGAGCATCCGGAGCAGCGTCGTCTTGCCGACGCCGTTCGGCCCCGACAGCGCGAGCCGGTCGCGGCGCTCGACCTTGAAGGAGACGCCGTCAAAGAGCAGCCCGGCCGCGAGCTCCTTGCGCAGGTTCGTTCCGATCACGACGGCCATGCCGCTATAGAAGCAGCCTCGGGGACAGGATTCATCCTGTCCCGAGGCTGTTTACCTCGTCGGCGCTCCCGCGTGAACCAGGGTCCGCGCGGCCTCGGCGATCGCGGCCGCGTCGATCTTGTACGCCGCCAGCAGCTCGTCGGGCTTCCCCGAGCGCGGCATCTCCCGCACCGCGAGCCGGGTCACCTCGGCGCGCGCGTCCCGATCGGCGAGCGCAGAGAGCACGGCCTCGCCGAGCCCGCCCTCCGGCCAGTGGTCCTCGACCGTGACGATCCGGCCAGTCTCCTCCGCGGCGGCCGCGAGCGCCTCGCCGTCGATCGGCTTCAGCGAGTAGCAATCGACGACGCGGGCCTCGATCCCGTCCGCCGCCAGTGTCTCGGCCGCCTTCAGCGCCTCGTGCACCGTGACCCCGCAGCCGACGAGCGTGACGTCGTCGCCGTGGCGCAGCACGCGACAGCCGCCGATCGGGAACTCCTCGTCCGGCTCGTAGAGGACGGGCGTATTCGGGCGCAGGGTGCGGATGTAGGTGATTCCCTCGCGCTCGGCCATCGTTGCGACGAGCTTCGCGGTCTGGTTCCCGTCGCACGGATGCAGCACGGTCGAGCCGTGCACGGCGCGCATCATCGCGAGGTCCTCGAGCGCCATCTGCGACGGCCCGTCCTCCCCAATGGAGACCCCGGCGTGGGATCCCGACAGACAGAGCGTCGCGCGCGAGATTGCGGCCATGCGGATGAAGTCGTAGGCGCGCGAGTGGAACGCGGCGAACGACGAGGCGAACGGGCGCCACCCGCGGGCCTGCAGACCGACCGCCGCGGCGACCATCTGCTGCTCGGCGATGTACATCTCGAAGAAGCGCTCCGGGTGCGCCTGCTTGAAGATCTCGGCGAAGGTCGAGTTCGAGACCTCGCCGTCGACCGCGACGATGTCGCCGCGTGCCGAGCCGATCGCCGCCAGCGCCTCGCCGTAGGCCTTGCGGGTCGCGACCTCGGAGCCGATCTCGTACCGCGGCAGCTCGAGCGCGGCCGTCTGGAAGCGGTGAGGCTCCCCGGGGGGAGGCTTCGCGACCTCGACGACGATGTTCCGCAGCCCGCCCAGCTCCTCGATCGCGCCCTCCGGATCGTCGAGCGGCTTCCCGTGCCAGCCCTCCTTGTCCTCGACCGCCTTGACGCCCTTGCCCTTGATCGTCCGTGCGATGACGACCGTCGGCTTGCCGGTGGTCGCCGCCGCCTCCGCGTACGCGGCGTCGATCGCCTCGACGTCGTGGCCGTCTATCTCGATCGCGCCCCAGCCGAACGCCTCCGCTCGCGCGCGGTAGTGGTCGAGTTGCCACTCGTCCATCGTCGGCCCCCGCTGGCCGAGCCGGTTGACGTCGAAGATCGCGGTCAGGTTGTCGAGCTCGTAGTGCCCTGCGTGCTGGAACGCCTCCCAGATCGAGCCCTCCGCGGACTCGCTGTCGCCGCACAGCACCCAGATCCGGTAGGGCAGGCGGTCGAGGTACTTACCGGCGATCGCCATTCCGACACCAATCGGCAACCCTTGCCCGAGCGAGCCTGTGGCAACGTCTACCCACGGAATGAGCGGCGTCGGGTGACCTTCGAGCACCGAGCCGAACTGGCGGTAGGTGAGGAGCTCCTCGTCCGTGATCGCGCCCGCCGCGCGGAACATCGCGTAGAGCAGCGTCGACGCATGCCCCTTCGAGAAGACGAGCCGGTCGTTCGTCGGCGCGTCCGGCCTGCCGAAGTCGTAGCGCAGGTACTTCGCAAGCAGCACCGCCATCAGGTCGGCGCCGGACATGCCCGAGGTCGGGTGCCCGGACTTCGCAGCGGCCGCGCAGCGAACGGAGTCGACGCGGAACTGCTGCCCGAGCTCCCGCCAGAGCTGAATGTCGTCCATCGAGGTGTAACGTAGCTACAGAGATGAAGGTCGCGGTCGCCTTCGACCACCGAGGCGTCAAGCTGCGCGAACGCGTGCTCGAGGAGCTCGGCTCGCTCGGCCATGAAATCGTCGACCTCGGTACCGACACCGACGCGGTGCGCATCGACTACCCGGTGAAGGCGCGCGAGGTCGGCGAGGCGATTCTCGGCGGCGATGCCGAGCGCGGCGTCCTCGTCTGCGGCTCCGGCGTCGGCGCCTCCGTTGCAGCGTGCAAACTGCCCGGAATCCGTGCCGCGATCTGTCACGACGTGTACTCCGCCCACCAGGGCGTTGAGCACGACAACATGAATCTCCTCTGCCTCGGGTCGGAGGTCGTCGGCGCGGAGCTCGCCGCCGACCTCGTCCGCACGTTCCTGGGAGCCCGCTTCGGGGGAGGGGAGCGCTACGTGAAACGCCTCGAGATGATCGAGGACCTGGAAAGGAAGACATATGCCTGACTCACGACTCCACCAACTGTCGGCGCTCGATCAGAGCGTCTGGATCGACTTCCTCTCGCGTGACCTGGTCCACCAGGGCGGGCTTGCGGGGATGATGGAGGAGGACGCCGTGACCGGCGTGACCTCCAACCCGACGATTTTCCAGAAGGCGATCTCGCAGGGCTCCGCGTACGACGAGCAGCTCCGCGAACTCGCAGAGCACGAAGAGGACTCGAAGGAGATCTTCATCGCGCTGGCCAGCCGCGACGTCGGCGACGCCTGCGACCTGATGAGCAGCGTGTGGGACGGCGGCGAGGGGCTCCGCGGCTACGTCTCGATGGAGGTCGACCCCACGCTCGCCTACGACTCGGAGGCGACGCTCGCCGAGGCGAAGCGGCTGCACGCGCT
>JBKPSO010000319.1:0-8128 GCA_046735055.1 Actinomycetota bacterium | reverse complement strand
GCGGAGGCACGGCCCGACGCGGACGCCGAGACGCTGCGCGCGCTGCTCGTCGGCGGGAGCGACGCAGTCCGGCGCGTGCCCGTCGCAGCCCAGGGAACCGGCATGCTCGATCTCGGTCGCGCTGCAGCCGGCGAGATGTTCGCCGATCCGCCGGCGCTGACGTTCGGGCGCGGCAGCGGCGACGGCTGGCAGGGGGCGCGGATCGTACGCGTCCGCAACGTCTCGAGCCGACGTCTGACCGTGTTCGTCGCCACCGGCCAGCGGAAGCCCCACGTCCCGGTCTCCCTGTCCGCGCGCCGGATCGAGATCGAGCCCGGCGAGACCGCCCGGCTCGAGGTGCGCGCGCGGCTCGTCACGTTCGTTCGCGCCGAGGCGGCCACCGGCACGCTTACGCTGACGCCCGTGGGCGGCGTGGCCGTGCGGGTCCCCTGGGCGGTCGTCCTGCGCCCGCCTGCCGATCTGCTCGGCCCGCTGGCGCTGTCGCGCCGTGGGTTCGCCCCGTCTGAGGTGAAGCCTGCGATCGTCGTCGTGCGCGCCGGGCGTGTCGTGCGCTCGTCGCATGGGAATGAGGTCATCCCCGTGTTGCGCCTGGACGTCGAGGTCTCGACGGCGGCCGGGAGGCGCATCGGCCTCCTTGCTCGTCTGCGGGACGTGCTCCCGGGCCGCTACGCCTTCGGCCTCACCGGCCGCGGGCCCAGCGGCAGAGTGCTCGCGCGCGGGCGGTACGAGCTCCGGATCCTGGCCTGGCCGACCGGCGGCGGGCCGCCGACAGCACGATCGGTCCGGTTCCGGATCCGGTGATTAACCGACGTCCACCCCGCCCTCTCGGGCGATGCTTACACTGCCCGCCGTACGCGGGTCGTTTGGACTGCTTATTGAGACAAGGAGTGTGACCGTGGCTGCAGTTCAGGACTCAGTCTCACATCTGCGCGAGAACCCATACGAGATCGCCAAGGACCAGCTGCGGCTCGTCGCTCGCGCGTTCAGCATCGACGAGAACCTCGTCAAGGTGCTCTCGTCCTGCAAGAAGGCCGTCACCGTCTCCATCCCGGTGACGATGGACGACGGTCGAGTCGAGGTGTTCGAGGGATATCGCGTCACACACAACATCGCGCGAGGCCCTTCGAAGGGCGGCATCCGCTACCACCCGGACGTCACGCTCGACGAGGTGCGCGCGCTCTCGGTGTGGATGACCTGGAAGTGCGCGCTGATGGGCATCCCCTTCGGCGGCGCCAAGGGCGGGGTCAAGTGCGATCCGAAGCAGCTCTCGCTGCGCGAGCTCGAGGGCATGACCCGCCGCTACACGACCGAGATCATCAACGAGATCGGACCGGAGAAGGACATTCCCGCGCCTGACGTCGGCACGAGTCCGCGCGAGATGGCCTGGATCTTCGACACGTACTCGATGAACAAGGGCCATTCCGTGCTGGGCGTCGTCACCGGCAAGCCGCTGACCGTCGGCGGCTCACTCGGCCGGCTCGAGGCGACGGCCCGGGGCGGGCTCTACTCCACGCTGAAAGCGATCGACAAGCTCGGCCTCCGGATGGACGGGCTCATGGTCGCCGTCCAGGGCTTCGGCAACGTCGGCAGCTACTACGCCCTGTTCATGCAGCAGGAGGGGGCGAAGGTGATCGCGATCTCCGACTCGTCCGGCGGCTTCTACAACCCAAAGGGGATCGACATCCGGTCGGCGATCGCCCACAAGCAGGAGCGCGGCACGCTGAAGGGCCTCGGCGAGGTCGAGCAGATCTCGAACGAGGAGCTCCTCCTCCTCGACTGCGACGTGCTCGCGCCCTGCGCGCTCGAGCAGGTGATCACCGAGGAGAACGCCGCAAGAGTCAAGGCGAAGATCGTCTGCGAGGGCGCGAACGGGCCGACCACGCCCGCCGGCGACGAGATCCTCGAGGACAAGGGCATCCTCGTCCTGCCCGACGTGCTCGCGAACGCGGGCGGCGTCGTCGTCTCCTACTTCGAGTGGGTGCAGGGCCTCCAGGAATACTTCTGGAAGGAGGACGAGGTCAACGCCAAGCTCAAGGAGATCGTCGACAAGGCGTTCGAGGAGACGTG
The DNA here is from genome assembly GCA_046735055.1 of Actinomycetota bacterium. Lineage (GTDB taxonomy): Bacteria > Actinomycetota > Thermoleophilia > Gaiellales > Gaiellaceae > DATBLE01. The sequence continues at coordinate 6,061 of JBKPSO010000319.1, read as the reverse complement.
GGGCGTGCACGAGCGGCGCGACATCAGCATGCGGCTCTCGTCCTACGGGCTCGCGGTCGAGCGCGTCGCGGAAGCAACGATGACCCGGGGGCTGTATCCGTAGTCGTACGGGGGAACCGGTGGTTCCCCCGTAGACCCCCTCCTGTGACGCGAGTCGCTCTCTATTACGCAAGCGATTGCCACCTCTGCGAGCGTGCGAGGAGCACGCTCGCAGAGGTGAGGCGGACGCACGAGTTCGAGCTCGAGGAGGTGGACATCGGCGGCGTGCCGGAGCTCGAGGCCGCCTACCGCGAGTGGCTGCCGGTGGTCGAGATCGACGGCGCGCGGGCCTTCGTCTACCACGTCGACGAGGCGGCGTTTGTCCGCAAATTGCACGCACAAAGTTCGGCCTACTGAGGTGCCGGCGCACGCAACGAAGCCCGCTGGCACAATGCCAAGGTGTTACAAACAGCGACGCAAGGAGCGACTGTGGCGGATCGGTTGACGGTCGGGGTCGCCGCGCGCCTGAGCCGGTACCTCCAGGTTCTCACCCAGGCCAAGAAGATGGGCAAGGAGCGCATCTCCTCGCAGGAGATGTCGGACTACACGAACATCAACGCGACGCAGATCCGGCGCGACCTCTCCGCGTTCGGCAAGTTCGGCAAACGTGGTGTCGGCTACAACATCGACAGCCTGCTCGGCGAGATCCGCAAGATCCTCCGCACGCAGGGGCAGCACAACATCGCGCTCGTCGGCGCCGGCCGCCTCGGCCAGGCGATCGCGAGCTCGTCGATCTTCGCGGAGCACGGGATCAACATCGCCGCCGTGTTCGACCGCGACCCGAGCGTGGTCGGGCGCAGCGCGGGCGGGGTCGAGGTGCAGCCCTACTCCGACCTCAAGGGTGAGGTGCGCGACAAGAACATCATCGTCGGGGTGCTCGCCGTCCCGGCGACCGCCGCGCAGGGTGTCGCCGACGACCTCGTCGACGCGGGCGTGAAGATCATCTTCAACTACAGCGAGGGCCTTCTCGACGTGCCGAGCGACGTCCAGGTGCACACCTCGAACCCGGCAGTCGAGCTGCTCCACGCGCTCTACTTCCACCTGGCCTGACGTTTTCTGCAAGACATGGGCCCGGGGCGGGTCCCGGCGTTGCAATCCGGGCAGCGGTCTGCGACACTCGACCCTTGCGCCGTTACGTCCCGATCGCGTTTGTCGCCGCGGTTGCGACGTCGGTCGGGCTCCTGCTGACCGGTCCGGCGGGCGGGAGCTCATCCGGACAGGCGAAGCGGGCGGCGGTCGAGCCGCACGTCGGGATGGGTGCGCACCTCTTCGTCCAGTTCGCCTGCTCGGCGTGCCATGGCCTGCAGGGCCGCGGCGGGGTCTCCAAGTACGTTCCCGCGCTCCGGCCGATCCACAAGCAGCTGACGGTCGCGCAGCTCACACAGATCATCACGCACGGGCTCGGCGAGTCGGCGAACCCGACGCGGCCGTACATGCCGGTCTGGGGGCCGGTGATCTCGAAGAGCCAGGTCGGGGATCTCGTCGCCTACATCCGCGCCGGGCTTCCGAAGGTCCAGTACGCCGACCCGGTTCCGGTCCCGCGCGACCAGGGGCTCGCCGTCGCAGGTGCGGCGCTCTACGTCCGCTACGGGTGCATCAACTGCCACGGGCCGAACGGCCTCGGCGGCGTACCGAACCCGCAGTCGCCGGACAAGGCGATCCCGCCGCTGGCCGGCCAGGACTTCCGGAAGGAGTTCAACACCGACGCCAAGATCACCTCGATCATCCGTACGGGCAGCGTGATCGGCAAGCAGCCGATCGCGAGCATGCCGCACTGGGGCGGGATCATTCCCAACCGCAACCTGCAGGCGCTCGTCGCCTACCTGAAGACGCTCAAGTAGCGGCGCGGCAGCATACGCTTCCGGCCGTGCGCATCCTGCTCTGGCACGGGTACCTGCTCTCGGGCACGGGGTCGAACCAGTACACGCAGGCGCTCGCGCGCGAGTGGAGTAGGGCCGGGCACGAGGTCGTCGTCTTCTGCCAGGACCCCGAGCCGGAGCGTTTCGATCTCGCCGGGGCGGCGGTCGTTCGGCCCGAGATCGGACGGCTCCTGCCGGTGTTCGTGCTCGACCGGTACGAGGGGCTCGAGCCGATTCTGCTCCAGGACATGGCACTCGCCGACCGCGAGAGCTACGTCGCGCGCAATGTCGGCGCGCTGACCGCCCACCTCCCCGCCGATCTCGTCTTCGCGAATCACGTGTTGATGGGGGGTGCGGTCGCCGCGGGCAGCGGTGCGCGTTATGCGGTCAAGGCCCACGGCTCCGAGCTCGAGTATTCGATTCGGGGCGACCCGGAGCTCGCCGACTGGGGCGCCCGCGTGCTAGCGCGCGCCGACGCGGTCTTCGTCGGCTCCGCCCACATCCGGAAAGCGCTCGAGGAGGTGGTCGGTCCGGTCGACCGCGTCCACGAGGTTCCGCCCGGGGTCGACGTCGACGCGTTCCGGCCCCGGCCTCGCGACGAGGCTCTTGCTGCGCTGCTCGAGGAGTGCCGCGCCGACCCGCCGAACCCGGGCAACCGTCAGGAGCGGCTGCCGGACGAGGGGAACGCGCGCCGGCTCGCCGAGTTCCTCGCCGGCGACGGGCCGGTCGTCCTGTATTTCGGGAAGCTTCTCTACAACAAGGGCGTCCACGTGCTGCTCGAGGCGCTGCACCGCGTCGACGCCCGGGCGATCGTCGTCGGCTTCGGAGACTACCGCCGGGAGCTCGAGCGCATCGCACCGCCGCGGACGCTTTTCACGGGGCCGCTCGAGCACCGCCACCTCGTCTACCTGATCCCACTGGCCGACGCCGTCGTCGTGCCCTCGATCTTCCCCGAGGCGTTCGGGATGGTCGCCGCCGAGGCCGCCGCCGCGGGCTGTCCGCCGCTCGTCGCCAGGCACTCCGGCCTCGAGGAGATCGCAGCCGGCCTCGAGGAGGCCTACCCGCCCGACCTCCGTCGTCTGGCGAGCTTCGAGCCGGGCGACTCCGTCGACCTTGCCGGGAAGCTCCACGACCTGCTGGCGCTCTCCCCGACGCGCCGGGAGACACTCGGCACGGCTGCCCGCGGCGTCGTGGTCGAGAAGTGGTCGTGGGCCGGCGTCGCAGAACGCCTGCTCCAGCCCGTGAAATAGGCTTGGCGCTTCAATGGGTGAAGCGCAGAAAGTGCCGTACTGGCAGCTACTCGAGGAGGCGCGGGCAGCCTTCGACAGCGGCACCGACCTGACCGTCGCGGTCGAGGAGGAGTTCGCGCTCCTCGACCCCGAGACGCTCTCGCTGGTCAACCGCTTCGAGGAGGTGAAGGCGGCCGCGGCCGGCTCGGCGGTCGACGAGTGCCTCGTCGGCGAGCTGATCGCCTCCGAGGTCGAGGTGCGCACGGGCCGCTGTAGGAGCTTCGCCGAGGCGGCGGAGCTGATGGGCATTCGCCGCGCCCAGCTCGCGGAGCTGACCGGCGGCCTCGGCCTCGCACTGGGCGCGACGGGAACCCACCCCTGGAGCCGCTGGCAGGACCAGCGGATCATCGACACCCCGCACTACCGCCGGAACGACGAACTACTCCGCTACGTGGTCTGGCGGAACAACACGTTCGGGCTCCACGTCCACGTCGGAATCAGCGGCGCGGACCGTGCGATCGCCGTCCACGACGCGTTGCGCCCGTTCCTGCCGCACCTCCTCGCCCTGTCGACGAGCTCGCCGCTCGTCGAGGGGGTGAACAGCGGGCTCCACTCGGCCCGCACGGAGATCTTCACGCGCATGTTCCCGCGCTGCGGGATCCCCGACGCCTACGGCAGCTGGGCCGAGTTCGACGAGTACGTGCGGCTGCTCTACGAAACAGGCTCGATCGACGAGCACACGCAAATCTGGTGGAGCGTCCGGCCACACCTCGTCTATCCGACCGTCGAGATCCGGATCTGCGACGCGCAGCCCGATCTCGGCGAGGCGCGGGCGCTCGCCGCCTTCAGCTACGGGCTCACCGCGCGGCTGGCCCGCGCCGTCGACGAGGGCGAGTCGCTGCCCGACCCCCCGCCGCGGCTGATCGAGGAGAACCTGTGGCGCGCGATCCGCTACGGGCTCTCGGGCGGTCTCCTCGACCCCGGCAGCCTCGAGGTGCGCCCCGCGCGCTCCGAGCTCGAGCGGCTCGCCGAGTGGATCCGCCCGGTCGCGGACGAGCTCGGCCTCCAGCTCGCGATCCCGCCCGCGAATGCCGCCGAGCGCCAGATCGCACGCGCGGAAGAGGGGTGGACGCTCGAGGACATCTACGCGGAGCAAGTCCGTGCAGCCGAGGTCGTCCGTGGCTGACGAGGACGTGCAGCCGAGCGAGGCCGAGCTGATGGAGCAGCTCGAAGTCCAGCTGAAGAAGCTGAAGGTCGGGGACGTCCTCGTCCAGACCATCTTCACCGTTTCCTCCCTCGGCTACCGGCGGCTCGGGGAGGAGGACCGCGACCTCGACCAGGCCCGGCTCGCGATCGAGGCGCTGCGCGCGCTCGTCCCGGTCCTCAAGGACACGGTCTCGGACCAGGTCACGCGCGACTTCGATCAGATGGTCGCGAACATGCAGCTCGCCTACGCCAAGGCCGTTGCCGAGAGCTGACGTCGGCATCTTCGGGGGAAGCGGGTTCTACTCGCTCTTCGACTCCGCCGAAGAGCGACCGGTCGAAACGCCCTACGGCGTGCCCTCAGCACCTGTTGCGATCGGCGAGATCGGCGGGAAGAGGGTTGCGTTCATCCCGCGACACGGGAAGGAGCACGAGCTGCCGCCGCACCGGATCCCCTACCGCGCGAACCTCTGGGCGCTGCGCGAGCTCGGCGTCCGAAGGATCGTCGGGCCGTGCGCCTCCGGCGCGCTCCGCCCGGACCTCGCGCTCGGTGAGTTCGTCGTCTGCGACCAGTACGTCGACCGGACGTGGGGCCGCAGCGATACCTTCTACGACGGCCCTCAGACGACGCACGTCTCGGCGGCAGACCCCTACTGCCCCGACCTCAGGCGACTGGTGGTCGACACCGCGGCCGAGCTCGGGATCCCTGCGCGCGACGGCGGCACGGTCGTCGTCGTCCAGGGCCCCCGGTTCTCGACCCGTGCGGAGTCGCGCTGGTTCCAGTCGATGGGCTGGGACGTCATCAACATGACGGCCTTTCCCGAGTGCCAGCTCGCGCGCGAGCTCGAGCTCTGCTACGCGACGATCGCGATGGTCACCGACTACGACGTCGGGGTGGAAGGGCGGCCGGCGGTGACCGCTTCCGAGGTCGTCCGCGTTTTCGAGGAGAACAACGCGCGCCTGCGCGAATTGCTGGTCGCCGTGGTCCCGAAGATCGGCCCACAGCCCGAGGACGCATGCTCGACGGCCTTGCGCGGTGCGACGTTCTGATCGGTTAGGCTCCCGCAGGCTTGTGATCCACAATTCCGCTGCGCCGAGCCGTTCGGCGCCGTGTTTGTAACGGGGAAAGGGAACGAAGTGGACTTCTTCAAGGACCATGCCGTGCTGTTCGCGCTCGTCTGTGCGGGCATCGGCATCGCCTACGGCATCGGCCTGACGGTCTGGGTCCTCCGACGCCCGGCAGGCAGCGAACGGATGCGCGAGATCGCCCGCGCCGTCCAGGAGGGCGCGGCCGCGTACCTGCGCCGCCAGTACACGACGATCGCGCTGGTCGCGATCGTCCCCTTTCTCCTGCTCGGCTTCTACGACAAGCTCGGCTGGGGCACCGCGGTCGGGTTCCTGATCGGCGCGCTGCTCTCGGCCGCGGCCGGCTTCATCGGGATGAACGTCGCCGTGCGGGCGAACGTGCGCACCGCGGAGGCGGCGAAGCAGGGCCTGAACCCGGCGCTGAACGTCGCGTTCCGAGCGGGATCGGTCACGGGTCTGCTCGTCGTCGGACTCGGCCTGTTCGGCGTCGCCGGCTACTACGGAGTCCTGACGGACTGGTTCAACCACACTGCGGACTCGGCGATCAAGGACCTCGTCGGGCTCGCGTTCGGCGGCTCTCTGATCTCCGTCTTCGCGCGACTCGGCGGCGGCATCTACACGAAGGCCGCCGACGTCGGCGCAGAC
>JBKPSO010000318.1:0-18977 GCA_046735055.1 Actinomycetota bacterium | reverse complement strand
GATCGGAACCCACGCGATGACGCAGGGGTGGTTGTAGTCGCGGGTGATCGCCTCGGTCCACTCCTGCGTGGTGCGCATGATCGACCCGGCCGAAAGCTTGTGTGCGTTCGGCATCTCACCCCAGACGAGGAAGCCGAGTCGGTCGGCCCAGTACAACCAGCGCGGATCTTCGATCTTCTGGTGCTTGCGTGCGCCGTTGAAACCCATCTCCATCGCCAGCTCGATGTCGCGACGCAGCGCAGCGTCGGTCGGTGCGGTGAGCAGGCCGTCTGGCCAGTAGCCCTGATCGAGGACGAGCCTGAGGAAGATCGGTCGCCCGTTGAGGCAGAGCTCGTCACCGACGGCCTCGATCTTCCGCATGCCGAAGTAGCTGGTGACGAGATCCCGCCTCCGACCCTCGGCGTCGAGCACCTCCACGGTGAGGTCGTACAGCGCCGGCTGCTGCGGCGACCACAGGGCGAGCGGGGTCTCGGCGAGCTCGAGCTCGATCGACGACTCCGGTCTCGATGCGACGAAGCTCGTGGCCCCCGCCTGGCGGTCGTTGATGTCGGCGACGACGCGGAGTCGAGTGTCGGGCTCCCAGCCGCGGAGCTGGACCGCGATTTCGAGTGCTGCACGGTCGACGTCCGGGGTGAGGCGGAGCCCGTCGATATGGAGCTGGTCGACCGTCTCCAGCCAGACCGTCTGCCAGATGCCGGTCGTTCGACTGTAGAAGATGTGTGACGGCTGCTCCTTCCAATCCTGCTTGCCGCGCGGGATCGTGGGGTCCGCACCGGGGTCCTCGGCCCGAACAATGATCGCGTTCGAGTCAGGTCCGAGGGCGGCGGTCGCGTCGGCGCTGAACGGGGTGTGGCCGCCCTCGTGGCGCGCGACGAGCCGGCTGTTGATCCAGACGTCGGCGCGATAGTCGACTGCGCCGAAGTGGAGAACTGTCCGCTCGCCGGCTGCTCGCGGCGGGCTCTCGAACGTGCGCGCGTACCAGACGATGTCGTGGAAGGTCGGGTCGCCTATGCCCGAGAGCGGCGACTGGACGCAGAAAGGGACGACGATCGTTTCCGTGAACGGCCCGTCGCCCCTGTCGAGCGTCCCTGCCGAGGCGTCCTGCCAGCGGGCAGCTCTGCCGATGTCGGCGTCGTCGAACGCGAAGCGCCACCGGCCGTTGAGGTTGATCCCCCTGTCGCGGCGCAGCTGGGGCCGCGGGTATTCGGGCCTGGGAAGCTCCTCGGCGGGCAAGATCGGCGAGTAGAATACGATCAGCCGAATGACACTTGCGCCGACCGGCGAGAATCGGGAGGATTGCGCAGGAGGTTCATGGCCGCGGTGGCGTTAGGGGGTTGAGATGCGCGCGCAAGGACATCTGCGTTTCCGCGCCGACCAGCGTCACCGCTTCAGCCGTCGAGACCACAGAAAGGACGTGAAATGGTGAGACACCGTCCACTTATTGTCGTGGCAGGCCTGGCCGCACTGGCCTTGCTTGTCTCGATGAGCATCGCCGCCGCGGCGACGAAGACCGCAGGCGGAACGGCGAACGTGAGCTCCACGGCCGCCATGCCGGCACCGCCGGTTCCAAACGCGAGCGCGATCAAGACGAAGTACGGCGGGCAGTCGATCACGTTCGTCGGCGACTCCGTCGGCGGCGGTCACCAGCGCGACCTGGCGCTGGCGAGCAAGTTCTCCCAGCAGACCGGAATCAAGGTGAAGGTGGTGCCGCACCCGACGGCCTCCGACGCGTCGTACTCGCAGCTCGCGAGGGCGTTCAGGTCGAAGTCGTCGTCGATCGACGTGGCGATGATCGACGCCATCTGGCCGGGCGCATTCGCGCCGTTCCTCGTCGACCTGAAGCCGAAACTCGGCGCGCAAGCGAAGATGTACTCGCCGGGAGCCATCCAGAACAACACGGTCGGCGGGAAGCTCGTCGCGCTGCCGTGGTTCGGCGACTTCGGGATCCTCTACTACCGGACGGACCTGCTGAAGAAGTACGGCTACTCGAGCCCACCGACGACCTGGGCGCAGCTGTTCGCGATGGCGAAGAAGATCCAGGAGGGCGAGCGGCAGTCCAACCAGAACTTCAGCGGGTTCGTCTTCCAGGGCAACGCCTACGAGGGGCTGACCTGCGACGCGCTCGAGTGGATCGCTTCGTCGGGCGGCGGCCACTTCATCGACGGCGGCAAGGCGACGATCAACAACCCGAAGGCCGCGAGCATCCTGAACCTGGTTCGAGCCAACATCGGCGTGACGACGCCGCGCGGCGTGACCTCCTACCAGGAAGGCGAGACGCACACGGCCTTCATCGACGGAGCCGCGGCGTTCATGCGCAACTGGCCGTACGCGTACTCCCTCGCGCAGGCGCAGGGCTCCAAGGTCGCGGGGAAGTTCGCCGTCGCGCCGCTGCCGCACGGTCCGGGCGGCAACTCGGTGACGACGCTCGGCGGCTGGCAGCTCGCCGTCTCGAAGTACTCGAAGCACCCGGACGCGGCGATCGAGTTCGTCCGCTACATGACGAGCAAGCCGGTGAATAAGTTCGACACGATCACCAACTCGAACGTGCCGGCGATTCCGTCGTTGGCCAACGACCCCCAGATCAAGAAGGTGGCGCCGTACCTGAGCCCGGCAACGGCGGCCGTGCCGCGCGCCTTCCGGCCGTCGGCCATTCTCGGAGCCAGGTACAACGAGGGCTCGAAGGACATCTACCAGGCGGTCAGTCGCATCCTCAACGGAGCGTCGGCGGAGAGCGTCCTGCCGGGCCTCCAGTCGCAGCTCCAGGGGCTCCTACGCTAGTGCCAGCACGCTGAATCGAAACGAGGGAGGATGGCTTCTGTCATCCTCCCTCTCCCGCTCCAATGTCATCAGTAGTCACACCGGTTCCGACAGGTCGCCGCCGCCGCCGCCGGACGGGGCTCCAGCGCCGGCAGACGCGGCTCGCATGGGTACTGCTCCTACCGTCGCTCGCGGTCGTCGCGCTCGTCGCGCTGTACCCGCTCGCCAAGACCATCTACCAGAGCTTCACGAACGAGGAGTTCCTCGCGCTCACGCCGACCGAGTGGGTGGGCCTGGACAACTACAAGGACCTGTTTCACGACACGCTCTTCCGCGACGCGGTCTGGACGACGATCAAGTTCACGCTGATCACGGTCGTGCTCGAGTTCGCTCTCGGCCTGACGATCGCCCTCGTCGTCCACTCGAAGTTCAAGGGCCGCGGCGTCATGCGCGCCGTCATGCTCGTTCCCTGGGCGATCCCGACCGTCGTCGCGGCGCAGATGTGGAAGTGGATGCTCGACGACACGTTCGGCGTCGTCAACGACCTCGGCGTTCGTCTCCACGTCCTGTCGCACTCGCAGGCGTGGATCTCCGACCCGAGCACGGCACTCGGCGCGGTCATCGCGGTGGACGTCTGGAAGACGTCGCCGTTCGTCGCACTGCTTCTGCTCGCCGGCCTGCAGGTGATCCCGGGCGATCTCTACGAGGCAGCGGAGGTCGACGGCGCGGGCGCGCTGCAGCAGTTCTGGAAGATCACGCTGCCGCTGCTCATGCCGGCGATATTCGTGACGCTGATCTTCCGAACGCTGGACGCGCTACGCGTCTTCGACGTGTTCTACGTCTTCTTCGGGAACCGTCCCGACACGCAGACAATGGCCATCTACGACCAGAGCACGATCGTCGGTGACGGACACGTCGGCTACGGGGCGGCGATCAGCGTCGCCATCTTCCTGATCATCGCGATCTTCGTCGTCATCTACGTGACCGTGAACAGGGTGGCCGCGGAAAGATGACTACCGCCGCAGAAGCAGCACGCCCGGTTGCGCGGCCGGTCAGCAGGCGGCGCCGGCTGCAGAAGAGCCGCGTCGGGCGGTTCGCTTCCAGGACTCCGTTCTACATCCTGCTCGCGGCCATCGCCGTCTACGCCTTGTTCCCCTTCTACTGGGTGCTCCGCTCTTCGTTCACGCCGGAGGTGAACCTCTTCCAAACGCCGATCCAGTACTTCCCGTCGAATCCGACGCTGGACAACTACCGCGAAGCGCTCAACGCGTCCTTCTTCACCCAGGCCCTGCTCAACTCCACGATCGTCGCTGGGTGCGTCACCCTGCTCTCGCTGTCGATCGGTGCGTTCGCCGCCTACGCGCTCGGCCGCTTCCGCTTCCACGGCCGCCAGTTCGTCATGTACCTGATTCTCTCGATGACGATCTTCCCGCAGATCGCCATCCTGGGCGCGCTCTACACGTCGATCAACACGTTGGGCCTCTACGACAAGCTCGGCGCCCTGATCTTCAGCTACCTGATCTTCACGCTGCCCTTCACGATCTGGGTGCTCACGAGCTTCATGCGATCGCTGCCCGGCGAGCTCGAGGAGGCGGCATACGTGGACGGGGCGACGCCACTTCAGGTGTTCTGGAAGGTTCTGCTGCCCCTGATCGCCCCGGGCCTCGTCACGACGGGGCTGCTCGCCTTCATCTCCGCGTGGAACGAGTACCTCTACGCGCTGTCGTTCATCCAGTCGCCGGACAAATACACCGTGCCGCTCGCGATCACGTCCTTCGTGAGCAAGACCGGGAGTGCGTTCGCGGTCCCATGGGGCCAGGTGATGGCCGCGACGGTGATCGTCACGGTGCCGCTGCTCGCCCTCGTCCTGATTTTCCAGAAGCGGATCATCACGGGCCTGACCGCAGGCGCGGTCAAGGGGTAGCGCCGGATAGGGCGCTAGACCGTGTTCCGCGTCTGCGGGTCGAAGAAGTAGAGGCGGCTCGTGTCGACGGCGAGCTCGGCAGGCTGACCGATGGCGAGGCGCGTGCGAGGGCTGACGCGTGCGCACAGCCTCGTCTTGTCTGCGGCGTCGCCGTCGCCGCCGAGTCGGATCTCCGCGTCCTCCCCGACGTCGGCCTCGGCCGCGCTCGAGACCACACCCTCTGCCTCCGTGCCGAACCAGACGAGCACCTCTGCTCCGAGCGGCTCCGTCAGAGCGACGTTCACCTTCAGCCGCCGGTCGCTCGGGACGTCCGACTCGATGCTCGCGTCCTCGAAGTCCTCCGGCCGGATGCCCAGGATGATCTCCTTGCCGACGTAGTTCTTCAGCCCCGAGCGGTTTCGCGCAACGCGATCGTCGACGGTGAGGCGGTGCTCTCCGAAGTTGACCGCGAGATTCCCGTTCGTCTGCACGAGCTGCGCCTCGACGAGGTTGATCGCGGGCGAGCCGATGAAGCCGGCGACGAACTCGTTGATCGGCTGGTCGTAGAGCACCTGCGGCGTGTCGACCTGCAGCAGGCGGCCGGCGTTCATGACCGCGACGCGGTCGCCCATCGTCATGGCCTCGACCTGGTCGTGCGTGACGTAGATCGTCGTCACGTCGAGCCTCCGTTGCAGCTGGTGGATCTCGCCGCGCATCTGCACGCGCAGCTTCGCGTCGAGGTTCGAGAGCGGCTCGTCCATCAGGAAGGCCTCCGGCTCGCGCACGATGGCGCGACCCATGGCGACGCGCTGGCGCTGCCCGCCCGAGAGCGCGCGCGGCTTCCGCTTCAGGAACTGCTCGATCTGCAGGATCTTCGCAGCCCTCTGCACTCGTTCCTGGACCTCGTGCTTCGGCATGTGGTGGAGCTTGAGGCTGAACGCGAGGTTGTCCTCGACCGTCATGTGCGGGTAGAGCGCGTAGCTCTGGAAGACCATCGCGATGTTGCGCTCCTTCGGCGTGAGGTCGTTCACGATGCGGTCGCCGATCCTGAGGTCGCCGTCGGTGATCTCCTCGAGCCCCGCGACCATGCGTAGCGCCGTCGTCTTGCCGCACCCGGAGGGGCCGACGAGAACCATCAGCTCGCCGTCGTTGATGACCAGGTTGAAGTCGAAGACGGCCTGCGTGCCGTCGTCGTAGACCTTCTGGACGTCGCTGAACTCGATGTCCGCCACGGGCCGGGTTAGTTTACTCCCTTAGCGACGGGTGCCCATAGCGTGGCGCGTGACGGAGTCTCCGGAGCGGAGGTCGAACTGCGTCGTCATCCGTTGGTGACGCGTGGGTTACTTCGTCGGCCGACGCTTCGGCGGCGCGGTGCTGTCTCGCACGACGAGCTCGGTCGGGAGGATCATGCGTCGATCGTCCGAGAGCGGCTGCCCGCGCTCGATCGCATCGACAAGCCACTCGGCGGCGACGCGACCCTTTTCCTCATGAGGCTGGGCCACCGTCGTCAGAGCGGGCGTCGCCAGCGTGGCGGCGGGGCTGTCGTCGAAGCCGACGAGCGAGAGCTCGGCTGGGACGGCGATGCCGAGCTCGGCGGCCGCCTGGAGGGCGCCGAGCGCGAGAACGTCGCTCATCGCGAGGATTGCCGTCGGCGGATTTTCGCTCTCGAGCAGCTCCAGCGCTGCGCGGCGTGCCGGCTCGGGTGCGTTCGGGCGACACACGCGAACGGAGTCGTCGTCCCACACCTCGGCGAGTCCCTCCTCGTAACCGGCAAGTCGCTCCGTGCTCAGGGAGAGTCCGAGCCTGCCTTCGGCATCGAGCGCGGTCACGAAGGAGAGCACGCCGACGCGCCGGTGCCCGAGCTCGCGTAGAAATTTCGCGGCCTTGCGCGCCGCCGCCCGGTCGTCGATCCCAACGAACGGCGTCGGGAGGTCGCGAGGCTGGTCGACGGTGACCGCCGGTAGGTGGCGGTCGAGCGCTGCCTCGACACGCGGGTCGTTCCGCACGGCCGAGTAGATGACGAAACCGTCGACTGCGGCTGTCCGTACCATGGTGGCGGTTGCGTCGCGAAAGCGAGAGTCGGGCACGAGCAACAAGCCGAGCCCCGAGCCCTCCATGCCCTGCGCGAGACCGGCCAGGAAGACGGGGGCGGTCGGGTCCGTGAACTGGTAGCGCAGCCGTTCGGAGAAGATCAGCCCGAGCGCCCCTGCCTGGCCCAGTCGTAGGCGCCGCGCAGCCGGATCGGGTCCGGCGTAGCCGAGAGCCTTCGCCGCAGCGAGCACACGCTCCCGGACCTCGTCGGAGACGAGCTCCGGGCGGCCGAACGCCTGTGAGGCACTCCCGAGCGATACGCCGGCCTGAGCGGCGACATCACGGAGGCGCACTCGCTTTCTCGCGCGGGGAGGCATGCCGTGAGCTTAACCCTTGCGGTGGATGAACCGGTTCAGGTAATCTGTGTTCTGAACCGATTCAGAGAGGAACGAAATATGTTCGAGTTGATCGTCAACCAGGACCTCGCTCAGAGGCATGTGCAGAAGCAATTCGGCACCGAACCCGCTCGCGACCGGCATGCCGGCGATCGCGTGAAGCAGGCTCCACGTCACCCGACTGTCGCCGCACGTGCGCTTCGCGTGCTCGCGTCGGCGCGCTCGACCGCGTGGGCTGCGTTCGCTGACCGCTCCAGGCGAGGGGCGACCGAGCTTCGGTAAGCCGCGATCCCCCCGGCAGCCTGACCGGACGAGGAAGGCCGGGAGCCGCTGCTGTTCCCGCGGTGGCGGCTCGGCGCACCCGGTGGCTGCGGGACGCGCCCGAGGCTCCGACAGATGCCCCCGCTAGACTCGGCGTCCCGGTGGCCGCCATGACCGACGTGATACCCGAGAACACGATCCGCGTCCTCGATCACGGATTCGTGCGGCTCGACGGGGTGATGGCCAGCGACCTCTCGGTCGTGAACGGCGCCCGAGTCTCCTTCGCGCGCCACAAGGAGGAGATGGACGAATCCGACGAGGGGCTGATCCGCTTCCTGATGCGCGATCGCCACGGAACTCCATTCGAGCATAACTCGTTCCGCTTCCACATCCGCTGCCCGATCTTCGTCGCGCGCGAGTGGATGCGACACCGCGTGGGCTCCTTCAACGAGTTCAGCATGAGATATGCGAAGGCGACCGACGACTTCTACGTCCCCGAGCCGGACGACGTGCGCACGCAGGTCGGCAAGCCGGGCGCCTACAGCTTCGAGCCGGTCGAGCCCGGGGTCGCCGAGCAGACCCGGGAGGAGCTGCGCGCCGTCTATGACGCGGCGTTCGCCGCGTACGAGCGGCTCGTCGACCTCGGCGTCGCGCGTGAGCTCGCGCGCTGCGTGATGCCGGTCGGCGCCTACACAGAGTTCTACTGGACGATCAACGCGCGTTCGCTGATGAACTTCGTCTCGCTGCGCGCCGCGGAGACCGCCCAGCGCGAGATCCGTCGCTATGCCGAGGCGGTCGAGCTCTTCTTCGCCGAGCACATGCCGATCACGCACGCCGCCTTCGTGGCGAACGATCGGGTCGCGCCCTGAAGCGTGGTCTAGGTCGTCAGCAGCACGGGCCGCCGAACGGCCTTCTTGCTCGTCGTCACGACCCAGCCGTCGAAGCCCTTCAGGTGGTACGGGATGCTGAACTGAACGGTCGTCTGCCCTGTCTCGTTCATCGAGAACGAGCCGCAGTACGCGGCGAGCTTGCCCTTCCGCGTCAGGTAGAGCTCGTACCACTCCCCCTTCGGGAGCGGATCGAGACCCCTGACGCGAACGAGCAGCGGCCAGTTGCCGACGTCGTCGCGCTCGCCGATCACGATCGAGGCCTTCGCGCTGCTCGCGCTTGCGACCCCGTGCATCGGGATCGGCGGGCCGGCCGCGTCGTACCCCGAGCCGCGGTCGCCGACGAGGAAGCCGATTCCGAACGCCGCCGCCGCGACTACGGCCGCGAGCCCGAACGCCGCCCGCGGGCGCCAGTGGCGGATGCGGCGCGCGCGCACAGGCGCCTTCGGCGGCTCGGCGAGTCGTGGCGAGAGCTGCGGCGGCGGGCCGGCCTCGATCAGCACGTCGTGCGCCCGCTGGAGCTTCGCCAGCTCCTCCGGCGTCCCCTCGTCTCCGACGAGGTCGCGGAAGTCGGGAGGCTTTCCGGCGGGACTCAGCTCAGCTCCCCCTCGAGCTCGTCGGCCAGCCGAGCGAGGCCGGCGCGGGTGCGTGTCTTCACCGTGCCGAGCGGGATGCCGAGCTCGGTGGCCACCTCGCTCTGCGAGAGGCCGCGCCAGTACGCAAGCTCGAGCACGGTCCGCTCCGACTCCGGCAGAGTCTCCAGGGCGCGGTGCACGCGCCAGGCGAGCCAGGACTGCTCCGCCTGGTCCTCGGGGCCCGGCGCGTCCGAGGGCGTGTCGACCGGCTCGGCCGGTGGCTCCCCGCGGGCGCGGCCGCGGTCCGCGATCGTGTTGCGCGCGACGGCGTAGAGCCACGGCGCAACAGGCCCGCGGTCTCGGCGATACGTGCCCGCAGCGCGCCAGACAGAAGCGAATGCCTCCTGGGCGGCGTCCTCGGCGCGGCCGCGGTCGCCGAGCCGCCGCAACGCGAGGCCGAGGACGGCGCGGGCATAGCGCCTGTAGAGGTCGCCGAAGGCATCGCGGTCGCCGTCCGCGACGCGCGCGAGCAGGTCCTCGTCCGTCGGTTCGAGCACGGCCACCGACGACATCGTCGCCGCTTTCGGCGCGCTCGGCAAACAGGTGTGGATGTCGAGAGCCAGCTCCATCTCTCGTGTTACGGGTTGCAGCGCTCGTCCGGTTTCTGGTGTCGAATATGCTCAGACGTCATGACGACCCTCGCATACATCTTCCAGGAACTCGCCCCCCGCGAGCTGCGGCCGGGCCTGTACGAGCTCGACGGGATCTCGCGCGAGACGATCGACGCGCACTACAAGCTCTACCAGGGCTACGTGAACAAGCGGAACGAGATCCTCGGCAAGCTCGCCGAGGTCGACCTCTCGGCCGCCAACCAGGTCTACTCCGAGGTCCGGGCGCTCAAGGTCGACCTCAGCTTCGCGGTCGGCGGGATCAAGAACCACGAGTTCTACTTCGAACATCTCGGCGGCCACGGCGGCCACCCTGACGGGCCGGTCGGCGACCTCATCCGGCGTGATTTCGGCTCGGCCGAGGCCTGGCGCGCCGACCTGAAGGCCACCGGCATGGGCGCACGCGGCTGGGCCTGGACCGCATACGACTGGGACGAGCGGCGCCTCTTCAACTACCTCGGCGACGCGCAGAACACCTTCCCGGTCTGGAACGCCACGCCGCTCGTCGCGCTCGATGTCTACGAGCACGCGTACTTCCTCGACTACCAGACCGACCGCGCGTCCTACATCGAGGCCTTCCTGAACAACCTCGACTGGGGCGTCGTCAACGGCTGGGTCGAGTCGTACGGCATCCCGGTCCGATGAAGCCAGGGCGCTGACGCTCGCAATCCTTGTGGTCGCCGGCTATCTGGTCGGCAGCATCCCCTCGGGGTACTGGATCGTCCTTGTGTTCAAGCGCGCGGACATCCGCACGCTCGGGAGCGGCAACATCGGCGGGACCAACGTCTGGCGGGTATACGGGCGCTGGTACGGCCTGCCGGTCGTCGTGCTCGACACGGCAAAGGGCCTTGCCCCGGCGCTGGTCGCGACCCAGGTCGACGGCCACCTCGCCGGCGTGCTGGCGGGCGGGGCGGCGATGCTCGGCCACTGGCGGCCGATCTTCATGGGCTTCCGGCGCGGGGGCAAGATCGTCGCGACGACGGGCGGCGCCTTCCTCGGCGTTGCGCCGATCGTCGGCGGGATCGGCGCGGCCGTCTGGATCATCACCTTTTTGCTCTTCCGGTACGCGTCGCTGGCCTCGATCGTCGCCGGGCTGTCGCTGCCGGCGATCGCGGTCCTGCTCGGGTACCCGTGGCCGGTGATCGCGTTCGCCGGCGCGGCGGCGGTAGCGATCGTCGTCCTGCACCGGGCGAACATCCAGCGGCTGCTCGCCGGCACGGAGAACCGCGCGACCCTACGCCGGGCGGCTCCCGCGAAACCCTGAGCCGGCTAGCGCTCGAGCGGGGCCATCGTCAGCCCGCGCTGCCTGAGGCCGTTCCAGTAGTGCTCGGCGACCTCTCGGTGGCCCGACCAGACCACGGCCTGCCCGGTGGTGTGAATCCGGTTCGCGAAGCCCATGCCCTCGGCGAAGGAGATCCCGATCACGGTCGAGAGCGCCGCCGCGACGCCGTCGAAGGTGTTGTGGTTGTCGTTGAGGACGATCACGAGCCACGGCTCGCCGAGGCCGGTGCCGCGGCCGCGGTCGACGCGCTCCTTCGTCCGGGTCACGAGGCGAGCCACTCCTGGAGGTTCGTGTGCCGGCCGGGGCGCTCGCCGTGCTCGAGCTCTCCGCGCAGCTCGCCGACGGTGCCGTAGCGCTCGGCGACGACGTCGTGGGTGTGGATCGTCTCCAGGTTCACCTGCCGCGACCAGAGGAAGTCCGCGTCCTCGAGCTCGGGGTACGACTCGAGCGACTCCTTCAGCGCGACGCGCACGGAATCCTCGACGAAGCGTGGCTGGAGGTGCGCGTGCTCGACGACGAAGAGCTCGTCGGGACGCTTGAGCAGCTCGTAGACCGGCGAGCTCATCGAGCGCTCGACGATCTCGACGAGGTCTTCGGCGTTGACGGCGCGGTCGGTGCCGACGTACAGCGTCCCGCGCCCGCGCTGGTTGTGCGTCGCCAGCGGGACGAGCTCGAGGATCCGGTCGACATCACCCTCGCCGAAGCCGGCCTCGAGGAGGCGCTCGGCGGCCTTCCCGCGCACGAGCCCCTGCGCGCACGGGCACGCGTTGATCCCCGTCGCCTCGACGCCGACGACACGGCGGGTGCCGGTAGTCGACGCGGCGGCGACGCCGATCAGCGAGACCATCTCCTGCGTGCGCATGCGCGTGATCGGCGTCTCCCGCTGGATCGGGTAGCGAGCAGTCACCTCGACCTCCGCGCGGAGCGCGCGCTGTCGACCGACAACGGTGCGCGCAATGTGCTCGGCCAGCTCCTCGACGAGGAGCGCCTCGCCGATCACGAGCTCGTCGATCGCCTGCTCGAAGAGCTCCGGGAAGCGCGACATGTGGACGCCGCGCTGGGCAGGGTCGAGATCGACGAAGCACGAGATCTCGGCGGAGACGAGCTTCTCGTGCGGGCCGCGCCGGAGGCGGATCGCCTTGCTGACCCCGCGGACGCCGGCCCGCGACAGCCCGATCCGCACCGCGGGCTCGGAGGACTGGAGATCGGGGGCGAGGAACTCGGTGCGCTCCATTTATGCTGCAAACGTACCAGGGGGATTGTGGTGGAAGAAACCGGCTTTCCGAAGCTCGTCAGCCTCGCGTGCCACGACCTGCGCACGCCGCTCGCGACCATCTTCGGGTTCGCTCGGACCCTGTCCCGCAGCGGGGGGCTCGATCCCACGTTCGTCGGTTACTCGGAGATGATCGAGGCCGCGTCCGGCCAGCTGGGCGAGCTGATCGACGAGCTCTCGCTCGCCGCCCGGATCAGCGGCGACCGCTACGACCCGAAGCTCGAGCGCGTCTCGACGGGCGAGCTGGCCGCGGCCGCGGCCGACCGTCTGGGCGACGACCGTGTCTCGGTCTCCGGCGACGGTGCGGCTGTTACCGTCGACGTCGAGACGGCAAAGCGGTCGGTCTCGGCCCTTGTCCAGTGCGCCCTGCGCCACGGCGGGCTGGAGCAGGTCGAGGTGGTCGTCGACGGGCCCGAACTGCGGGTGTCTCCGATCACGCCGTCGTCGGCGCCGGTCGTCCTCGGCCAGGAGCTGCGCGATCTCGGCGCTGCCGTCGCGGTGATGCACGTCGAGCGCCTGGGCGGCTCGGTCACGGTCGACGGGGACACCCTGACGATCGCCCTCCCCGCCTAGCTTTTCCACAACCAGTGCCTGGCACTGGAGGTGTGACGATTTGGTGACAACTTCGCCACAGACAGGCGTCCGTGGTTCTGGTGCCCTACCCTCGAGGCATGCCGCGCCTTCCTCGATCCGCCCTTCCCGATGGCTTCTTCCACGTCTGGACCCGCGGCGTTGCGACCACGGTCGCCTTGCCGCAAGGCGAGGACCGCACGGAGTTGTTCCGGCTTCTGGGTGTGACCGTCCGCCGCTACGGCTGGGAGTTATATGCCGCCTGCGCCCTTTCGACGCACTACCACCTGGTCGTGAACGCGCCCGTCAAGGCGCTCTCGGATGGAATGCACCAGCTCAACTGGCGCTACGCGCTCTACTTCAACGAGCGCTACGAGAGCTTCGGCCACGTCTTCGCCGAGCGCTTCAAGACGCGCGCGCTGTTGGACGAGGCCCGTGTCTACGACATCTGCGGGTATGTCCTCCTCAACCCCGTGAAGGCGCGGCTCTGCGAGCGCGCTGAGGAGTGGCCGTGGTCGTACAGCCGCTACGGGCTGCGCGCGACCTAGCTTATGCGAGCAGCTCCGAGCCGTGCTCCTCGAAGAGCGCGCGCACATCGGTCGTCTTACCCGAGTGGATCGCCTCGACGAGCCGCGCCGTGTCGGGTGCCATCACGATCAGGTAGCGCGTCCGCCCGCCGCCCGCGTTCCAGAACGTATGCGGTGTGCCTCGCGGCACGACAATCCCCGACCCGGCCCCGACTTCCCTGCTCTCGTCGCCGACGCGGAAGCCGAGCGCGCCCTCGAGGACGTACCAGGCCTCGTCCTCGTTGCGGTGGAGGTGGAGCGGCGCTACCGGGCGCCCGGCGCTCGTCTCGCCCTCGTCGACGCACTCCTCGACGACGAAGGAGCCTTCCGACGAGCCGAGCTTCACCGCAGCAGCCTCGAGAGCCGCCGGTCCTTCAGCACGCGCCCGCCGGTCTGGCACTGCGGGCAGTAATAGATCGTGTGCTCCTCGTAGTCGACCTGCGCGATCGGCGTGCCGCAGTCGGGGCACAGCTCCCCGAGACGATTGTGGATCCGATAGACGGTCGCGTCCTTCGCGCCGCGCTCGCGCAGCCCGAGCCCGCGCGCGAGCTCCTCGTCGATTGCCGCGGCCAGCCGCCCGACCTCCTCCGGCAAGAGCTCGGTCGAGAGCGCGAACGGCGAGAGCCGCGCCCGGTGCAGGACCTCGTTCGCCCAGGCACGGCCGATCCCGGCGAGCGCCCGCTGGTCGCGAAGCAGCGAGTGCAGCCGCCGCGAATCCGACGCCAGGATCTCGGCCAGCCGATCGGCGCCGACCCCGAGCGCCTCCGGGCCCAGGTGGGCGAGCTCCTCCTCGGCGGCCTCGGGCGCCAGCAGCCAGACGCCGGCGCGCTTCTTCGCCCCGGCCTCGGTGAGCACGAGCTCGCCGCCGCCCTCGAAACGCAACCGGAACGCCGGCGTCTTCGGGCCCGCCTCGCCCGCTCGCAGGTACCGCAGGCGCCCGGCCGACATCAGGTGGACGAGCAGCACGAGCTTCCCGTCGTCGGTCGGGAAGAGGAGCCGCTTTCCGCGCCGCTCCGTGCCGGCCAGCCGCCGACCCTCGAGCGCCGACAAAGGGGGATCGAACGTCTTCAGCGTCGCGATGTGCGCCGGGCCCGCGCGCGCGATCGGGAACGCGCGCACCGGGTCGTCGAGGGCCCGCCGCAGCGCCTCCACCTCGGGTAGCTCAGGCACGTACGCTCCTGCGCATGGACCCGTTCAGGGTAACCGTGCGCCGCGGGTCGGTGGTCGAGGCGGTCCACCGTGTGCACGCGGTCGCCGTCGAGGGCGGCCGCGTCGTTCAAAGCGCCGGCAACCCGGAGCTCGTCGCCTTCTTCCGCTCGTCCTCGAAACCGATCCAGGCGCTGCCGCTCGCGCGCGAGCGCGACGACATCACAGACGTCGAGCTCGCGATCGCGTGCGCGTCGCACCGCGCCGGCGAGGCGCAGCTCGCCGCCGCCGCGAGCCTGCTCGCGAAGGCCCCGGCGACCGAGGACGACCTCGAGTGCGGCCGTCAGGAGGGGCGCGGACCGAGCCCGCTCGCCCACAACTGCTCGGGGAAGCATGCCGGGTTCCTCGCCGTCTGCCGCGTGCGCGGTTGGCCGACAGCGGGCTATCGGCTCGCGGACCATCCGATGCAGCAGCTCCTCCATGGAGAGGTCTCCGCCGCCGCCGAGATCCCGCGCGAGGAGATCCCCGCTGCGATCGACGGGTGCGGCGTACTCACCTTCGCCCTCACGCTCGAGCGCATGGCGCACTCGTTCTCGCGCCTCGCGCAACTCGACGGAGGTGCGCCGGTCGCGGCCACGATGGCGGCCCACCCCGAGCTGATCGGCTACGAGCAGGGCGCGAACGACACCGAGTTGATGCGCCTGCGCCAGGGTTGGATCGCGAAGGGCGGGGCCGAAGGCCTGATCTGCGCCGCCTCCCCCGAAGGCCTCGGCATCGCGCTGAAGGCCGAGGACGGCGCGATGCGTGCGCTGCGCCCCGCGCTCGCGGCGTTCCTCGAGCTCGGCGAGGAGTTCGGCATGGTTCCCGTCGAGAACAGTCGCGGCGAGACGGTCGGAGAAATCGCCGCGGCATGACGTTCCCCTTCGTCGTCGCCGCGCTCGCTTGGGTCGCCGCGGCTCCGATGCCCGAGCCCCGGACCGAGGTGGCCGCCGCCGTCGTGCGCGGCCAGGTCGCGATCGTCGGCGGCCTGACCGCGGGCGGCGCACCCTCCCCGCGCGTGGACGTGTACTCGCCGGCTGCCGACCGGTGGCACCGTCTGCCGGACCTCCCGGCCCCGGTTCACCACGCGCTTGCCGCCTCCGACGGGCAACGCCTGTACGTCGTCGGCGGCTACGGCAACCCGATCGGCGGTGGGGGCGCGACGCGCTCTGCGTTCGTCTTCGACGGTGGCGCGTGGCACGCGCTCCCGGGGTTGCCCGAGCCGCGCGCCGCCGGCGGCGCGGCAGTGCTCGGGGGCAAGCTCTACGTCGTCGGCGGTGTCGGCCCCTCGGGGCTCGCGCGGCAGGGCTTCGGGCTCGATCTCGCGACCCGCCGCTGGCAGCGGACCCCCGCTCCGACCCCGCGTGAGCATCTCGCCGTGACGGCCGCGGGTGGGAGGATCTACGCCGTGGGCGGACGAACCCGCGGCTACGACACGAACGTCGCGACGTTCGAGGTCTGGAGCCCGGGAGCAAGGCGGTGGACGCGGCTCGCGCCCGTGCCGGGTGCACGCGGTGGAACCGGTGCAGCCGCTGCGGCGGGATCAATCGTCTCGGTCGGCGGCGAAGCGCCCTCCGGGACGATCCGCTCCGTCTACGCCTACAGCCTCGCGACGAGACGCTGGGGGCGCCTACCCGACCTGCCGACGCCTCGCCACGGGCTCGGCGTCGTCGCGGTCGGGACGCGCGTGTACGCGATCGCGGGAGGCCCGAGCCCCGGCCTCGCAGTAAGCGACGCAAACGAGCACATCGACCTCGAATGAGGGTGGTCGGCCTGGCGGCAGTTCTCCTCCTCGCGGGCTGCGGAAGCTCGAGGTCGGTGGAGCGGGCCGCGCTCGTCGCGGCGCTCGGAGACTCGATCACCGCCGGGTCGCCCGGCTACGACCCGGACCCGCGGCAACGTGACAACCTCGGCTTCGGCGGCGACGAGAAGAGCCAGTGGGAGTACTGGGCCCAGCGGAAGCACCCCGAGGTCCGGTTCCGGAACTGCGGCGTCTACGGCGAGCGCACGGACGAGATCGCCGCGCGCCTCGAGGAGTGCGCGCGGGGCGCACGGATCCTGGTCGTCCAGGGTGGGATCAACGACATCGCGCAGGGCAGGCCGGTCGAGCGCGCCGCGGACAACCTCCGCGGGATGGTCGAGCGGGGCAAGAGGCTCGGCCTCCGGGTCGCGATCGCCGAGCTCCTCCCGTGGAACAACGGCTACCCGCAGGCCGACCCGGAGATCCGCCGGCTGAACGAGCTGATCCGCGCGCTCGCTCGCGAGGAGCATGTCTCCGTGTTGCCCTTCTACGAGACGCTCCAGGACCCGTCGAACCCGGGGCGGATGAAGGAGGAGTGGACCTCCGACGGCGCCCACCCGTCCGTCGAGGGCTACCGGCTGCTCGGTGAGGAGGCCTTTCCTCGCCGCCTGTTCCGGTAGCATTTCGCCCGTTCCCTGCGACAAAGGAGGTGGCACAGATGACGAAGACACTTGCCGACCGCCTCCGGCGCAGGGCGCTCACCTAGCTTCTTCCAGGCGCTGCGTCAGGCGTGTTCCGGGCTTCGGCCCCCATTTCCGCATGCGCGAAAGGAGCACAGCTTGCTCGACTCACTCGGCTGGACGCCGGCCCTCGAAGATCAGTTCGCCCCGCATGACGCCGACGGCCTCGAGCCGGCGCGGGTTGCCGTCGAGCACCGGGGCCGGTATCTCCTCTACACCGCGCGGGGAGAGCGGCCGGCGGAGCTCGCCGGTCGGCTCCGCCATGCCGCGACCGCGCGCGTCGAGCTGCCCGCGGTCGGCGACTGGGTCGCTGCGTCGGCGTCGGAGCCGGCGCTGGTCCAGGCCGTGCTGCCGCGGCGGACGAAGTTCTCGCGCCTCGCTGCGACCGACCACGGCCAAACGATCGAGCAGGTGGTCGCCGCCAACGTCGACGTCGTCTTCCTCGTTGCCGGTCTCGACGGCGACCTCAACCTGCGCCGGCTCGAGCGCTACCTGGCGCTCGGCTGGGAGAGCGGCGCCGAACCGGTCGTCGTCCTGACGAAGGCCGACCTCTGCGCGGACGTCGAGTCTGTGCTCTACGAGGTCGAGTCGGTCGCGATCGGCGTCCCCGTACACGCGGTCAGCAACGTGACCGGCGAGGGCGTCGAGGCGCTCGGCGCCTACTTCGCCGACGGCCGCACGGTTGCCGCGCTCGGCTCCTCGGGCGTCGGCAAGTCCTCGCTTGTCAACCGGCTCGCCGGCGAGGAGCTGATGGCGACGGGCGAGGTGCGGGCGGACGGCCGCGGCCGGCACACAACGACCAGCCGCCAGCTGCTCGTCCTCCCGGGCGGCGGTCTCTTCCTGGACACGCCGGGGATGCGGGAGCTCCGGCTCTGGGAGTCCGAGGACGGCCTTGCGCAGACGTTCGACGACGTCG
Organism: Actinomycetota bacterium; assembly: GCA_046735055.1. Classification (GTDB taxonomy): domain Bacteria; phylum Actinomycetota; class Thermoleophilia; order Gaiellales; family Gaiellaceae; genus DATBLE01. The sequence goes on along the minus strand of JBKPSO010000318.1, from coordinate 1,227 downwards.
CCGCCGCGGCTGCGCAGTGCCGCTTCGCCGACTGCTCGCACGAGCGCGAGCCGGACTGCGGCGTCCAGTCGGCGCTCGTCGACGGCACGCTCGCGCTCGAGCGCTACGAGAGCTGGAAGAGGCTCCAGGCGGAGCTTCGGCATCTCGCGGTCAAGCAGGACGCGCGGTTGCGGTCGGAGGCGCGCAAGGAGATCCGCCGGCGAGTCCGCGGCCGGCGAAAGGTCTCCTGGTGACCTAGCCGCGCCGGAACCAGCGCCGGCGCGGCTGCGTCTTCCGCCACTCGTCGTGCGAGGGCAGCCGGCCCGATTCCCGGGCGCGCTGCACGCACTCCGTGTGCGCGTGACGCCGCGCCGAGTGATCGCCCTCCGGGAAGAGCAGGATGTGGTCGCTCATCGACGCGAGCCGCCGGCCGCAGAGCGGGCAGGTGTACGTCGCGGGCTTGAGGTTCTGCGCGCGCCGGAGCTTCCACCAGCGCGGCTCGGCCGTCACTTCGTTTCGGTCGTGATCGTCCCGGTAGTCGTGGTTTTGGTCGTCGTGCCGGTGGTTGCCGTGACGGTCGTCGTCGTCGGCGCGGTTGTTCCAACCGGGCAATCCACCCCGGTCCCCGACTTCAGCACCCGGCAGCTGCGAACCACCGTCGATCCGGTCCGGCTCCAGGCCGCGCTGACGATGTCGCTGGACACGCGCGACAGATAGTTCTTGCCGTTGCCGCCGACGTCCAGGTCGACGGTCAGCGGGATCGTCAGCTCCGAAGCGAGCACCCTGTCGCGCGCCACGAGCTCGGCGAGGTCGGTCGTGTACCTGCCGGTCGATGAGAGCGCCTGCCGCTCCGCGCGGTCAATGCGCTCGATCGCGTCCAGGGTCAGCCGGCCGCGGTCCTTCGACGAGAGCGTCTTCGAGCCTGAGCCCTTGAAGAGCTGGGGCAGGATGAAGAGTGCCGCGAAGGCGATCAGCAGGATCGGCAGGAAGCGTCGTATGTCCACGGCCGCGTAACCCTACCGCGTGCGTAGCGGCGGGCTTCGGCCTGCCGCTGGTTTACAGACGGCCTGCGTATCAGGTCACGAGCGCGTCTGCCCGGCGCCTGGGCGCGCGGCCTCGTGGCTGAATTGGCGTCGGCCCGTCGGGGGCCGGCGGGATTGCAAGCTCCACCGGCTCGTTGCTAGAGATGCCGATCTTCTGTCCGTGGTGGTCGATCTCGAGCGGGGTCCCGTCGAGCAGTGTGTAGAC
>JBKPSO010000317.1:0-11948 GCA_046735055.1 Actinomycetota bacterium | reverse complement strand
GTGCTGCGCAAGCTCCGAGATGTGGACGAGGCCCTCGACGCCGGGCAGGATCTCGACGAAGGCGCCGAACGTGACGACCTTGGTGACGCGGCCCTCGACGACGTCCTCCTCGTGGTAGTGCTCGAGCACCTGCTGCCACGGATCGGACTGCGTCTGCTTGAGGCCGAGCGAGATCCGCTGGCGCTCGCGGTCGATGTCGAGCACCTTCACCTTGACCGTCTGCCCGATCTCGAGCACCTCGGACGGGTGGTTGACGTGTGACCAGGAGAGCTCGGAGATGTGGATCAGGCCGTCCATGCCGTCGAGGTCGACGAAGGCGCCGAAGTCGACGATGTTCGAGATCTGCCCCTCGACGATGTCGCCCGGGGCGAGCCGGTCGAGGATCGCCTGGCGCATCTCCTTGCGCTCGTCCTCGAGGACGGCGCGGCGCGAGAGGACGACGTTGTTCCGCGAGCGGTTGAGCTCGATCACCTTGGAGCGGAGCTCCTTGCCGAGGAACTCGTCGAGGTCCTGGACGCGGCGGATGTCGACGAGCGAAGCCGGCAGGAACCCGCGCACGCCGAGGTCGAGGATCAGGCCGCCCTTGACCACCTCGATCACCCTGCCCGTGACGGGCTGGCCGCTCTCGGCGGACTGCTCGATCGCCTTCCACGCCATCTCGAAGCGCGCCCGCTTCTTCGACAGGATCAGGCGACCCTCGGCGTCCTCCTTGGTGAGCACGAGCGCGTCGACCTCGTCGCCGAGGTTGACCTCGTCCGCCGGGTTGATCGAGCGGCGGATCGAGAGCTCCGCGACGGGGATCACGCCCTCCGACTTGTAGCCGATGTCGACCAGGACCTCGTCCTTGTCGACCCGGACGACCTTGCCGTGCACGACCTCCCCCTCGTTGATCGTCGGGAAGCTGGCGTCGTAGTCGGGGACGGGCTCGCCGTCCGGACCGGTGGTCCAGACGCCGGGCTCGCTCGTATCGATTGTGTCGTTAGCCATCGGAAGCCGGTCAGTATAACCGCGCCTTCGTTAGACGCTCTCGCCGGCTTTCGGTTAGAAGCGAGGAGCCGGAGCGGGTGCTCCGGCCTCCTCCGTAACGAGAGATGCTCGCTGCTGCAGTCACTGTCGTTGAGAAATCAACCTCACGAATGGGCACACGGCGACCACCGGGGACTGCCGCGGCTTTTAGCTCTTTGCTTCGTGCCAGTCGGCGCCGGCGCCGACGTCGACCGCGAGCGGCGGGTCGAGGTCGTAGGCGCCGCACATCTCCTCGCGGACGAGGTCCTTGACGGCCCCGACCTCTGCGTCCGGCACTTCGAGCAGCAGCTCGTCGTGCACCTGGAGGACGAGGCGCGCGCCCCGGCCCTCGCCGCGGAGCCGCTTGTGGATGCGGATCATCGCTACCTTGATGATGTCGGCGTTGGAGCCCTGCATGACGAAGTTGACCGCGAGCCGCTCGCCGAGCGAGCGCGTCTGGCGGTTCGACGCGCGGATCTCGGGCACCGGGCGGCGGCGGCCGAGCAGGCTCGTCACGTAGCCGTCGCGCGTCGCATCCTCGATCGTCCGCGCGATGAAGTCCTGCACGTGCGGGAAGCGGGCGAGGTATGCGTCGATGTACTCCTGCGCCTGCTCGCGCGGAATCTCCAGGTTCTCGGAGAGCCCGAACGCCGAGATCCCGTAGACGATCCCGAAGTTGATCATCTTGGCGATCGAGCGCTCGCCCTTCGTCAGCCTCGCCGGCTCGACGCCTAGCACCTCGGCCGCGGTCGCGGTGTGGATGTCCTCGCCGCGCTCGAAGGCGTCCCGGAGCTTCGGCTCGCCGGAGACGTGGGCGAGGATGCGTAGCTCGATCTGCGAGTAGTCGGCCGAGACGAGCTTGTGGCCCGGCTCGGCGACGAAGGCGGAGCGGATCTCGCGGCCGAGGTCGGTGCGGATCGGGATCGCCTGCAGGTTCGGATTCGAGGTCGAGAGCCGGCCGGTGGCGGCGACGGCCTGGTTGAAGGTCGTGTGCAGGCGGCCGTCGGCGCCGATCAGCGCCGGCAGCGGGCCGAGGTAGGTGTTGATCAGCTTCGTCAGCTCCCGCCATTCCTCGATCACGCCGATGATCTCGTGCTCGCCGCGGATCGTGCGCAGGACGCGTGTGTCGGTCGAGTATCCCGTCTTCCCCTTGCGGCCCGGCGTCAGCTGGAGCTTCTCGAACAGGATCCCCGCGACCTGCTGGGTCGAGCCGAGCATGAACTCCTCGTCCGCGAGCTCGTAGGCCTTCGACTCGAGCTCCTCGACCCGGTCCTGCAGGCGAGCCGTGATCTCGCCCATGCGGTAGGTGTCGATCCGCACGCCCGCGTCCTCCATCTCCGCGAGCACGCCGGTCAGCGGGAGCTCGATCGTCTCGTAGAGCTCGAGGTTCCCCCGCTCGAGCAGTCGCGCCCGCATCTGGGCGATGAGCCGCGGGGGCAGCGCGGCGCGTCGGACGAGCGCGCCCGTCTCCTCGTCGGGCTCCGGCGCGGGTCTGACCCCGACTCCGTACTCGGCGGCAAGGTCGTCGAGCTCGTAGGACGCCCGCCCGGGCTCGATCAGGTAGGCGGCCAGCAGCGTGTCGTCCCGAGCCGCGACCCGCAGCGCCTTCGCGTCGTGCACGACGAGCTCGGCGCCTTGTAACAGACTGTTACTTGGCTTGGGGACAACGGCAACCTCGCCGTTTTGGGCGAGGGCAGCCCTTTCGCCCTTCGCCGCGTATCCCTCCGCGCCTTGTAACAGGCTGTTACTTGGCTTCGGTTCCTCGCGCCACGGGAGCTCTTCGCCCTCGACCTCGCGTGGCGCGGCGGACGGGAGGGCCTCGTCCAGGAGGTCAACCCGCTGCAGCAGGCCGCGGAACTCGAAGCGGCGGAACATCTCTGTCAGCTGCGAGCGGTCCGGCGGCGCGAGGACGAGCTGCGACGGGTCGCAGTCGATGTCGAGGTCGCGGCGCATGGTCGCGAGCTGCTTGGAGCGCTGCGCCTGCTCGGCGTGCTCGCGAATCGCCTTCGCGCGGGCCGGGGTCAGCTCGTCGACGTGCTCGAGCACGCCCTCGAGCGAGCCGTACTTGGCGACGAGCTGCGAGGCGGTCTTGTCGCCGATTCCGGGGACACCCTCGATGTTGTCGGACGGGTCGCCCTTCAGGCCGATGAAGTCAGGCACCTTGTCGGCGGTGATCCCGAGCCGCGCCTCGACGCGCTCGGGCGTGTAGACGTTCACGTCCGCGACACCGCGCGGCGTCATCATCAGGGTGACGTTCTCGCTCACGAGCTGGAAGGCGTCACGGTCGGTCGAGACGATGCAGGTGTGGATCCCTGCCGCGTCCGCTCGCGCCGCGAGCGTCGCGATCACGTCGTCGGCCTCCCAGCCCTCGAACTCGAGGTTGCGATAGCCGAACGCCTCGACGATCGGGCGGAAATATGGGAACTGCTCGCGCAGGAGGTCCGGCATCGGCCGCCGCTCCGACTTGTACGTCTCCGAGAGCTCGGCCCGGTGCACGGGGCGGGTGTCCCATGCGACCGCGACCCCCTTCGGCCGGTAGTCGGTGAGGAGCTTGAAGAGCATGTTCGTGAAGCCGAGCAGGGCGTTCGTGGCAAAGCCCTCGCTCGTCGCGAGCTCCTCGGGCAGCGCGAAGAAGGCGCGGTAGGCCAGGTTGTTGCCGTCGACGAGGAAGAGCTCCGCATCACGCGCAGGGGCGTCGTCGAGCTGGAGCTCCTCTCCGCTCAGCGTCTTCGGAGACATCTCTGCGAGTGTACGTCCCGTGACCCGGCCCGAGATCCTGCCCTTCGCCGACGACCATCTGGACGGCGCGGCAGCCTTGTTGGCTGCCCGCCATGCGCGCCACCGCGAGGCCGAGCTGCTGCTGCCGGTAGACGTCGACTTCCGTGAACAGATCGAGCGAGAGCGCGACGAGCTCCCCGGCGTCGTCGCGGTCAGCGGCGACGAGGTGGTCGGCTACCTCCTCGGCAGGCGACGAGAAGACCAGGTCGGACCGCACGTCTGGAGCTACATCGCCGGTCACGCCGTGGTCGAGCCGGAGCTCACGCGCGACCTCTATGCGACGGCAGCCGGCGCGTGGGTCGACGCCGGGCTGACGCGGCACTTCGTCTACGTGCCGGCCCTCCCCGACCTCGTCGACCCGTGGTTCCGGCTTTCGTTCGGCGCGTCGGCGGCGCTCGCGGCGCGCGAGACAGCGCCGGAGCCGAGGGTCGACGCAGACGTCGCCATTCGCGAGAGCACGCCCGACGACATTCGAGCAGCGGCGAAGCTCGAGCGCCTGATGGGGGAGTCGATGATCTCCTCGCCCAGCTTCTCCTGGAGCGAGCCCGAGGACGAGGCGACGCTCGTCGAGGAGTGGGTGGACACCTGGGAGAAGACGGAGACCTACCGGCACTTCATCGCGGAGCGCGAGCGGAGGGTCGTCGGGCACATCCTGCTCTACCGCCGGCCGCCCGACCTGCGGGTCCCGGCCGACTCGATCGACCTCGCCCAGGCCTCGACCGAACCGGCCGAGCGCGGATCGGGCGTCGGCGTCGGGCTCACCCACCACGTGATCCGCTGGGCCCATGAGCACGGCTATCCGACGATGGTCACGGACTGGCGCATGACGAACCTGCTCGCCTCTCGCTTCTGGCCGAAGCGCGGGTTCCGCACCTCGTTCCTGCGCCTCTACCGCTCGATTCCGTAGGCGTGCGCCGCATCCCGCTCCTGTACGGCTCGCGGATGGTCGTCGCCTCCGCCGCGGACGACGCGGTCGTGCTCGCACCGCCGCCCCCGCCCGACCGGCCGATCGCCGACGTCGGCGCGGCCGTCCGCGATGCGCTGCGGTTCCCGCTCGCCGGCGCACCGCTCGAGTCGCTCGTACGCCGCGGTGCGAGGGTGACGATCCTCGTCGAGTCGCCTGCGCTGCCGATCCCGGCGGCGGCTCGTGACCCCAGGCAGGCCGCCGTCGTCGCAGCCGCCGAGGAGGTCGAGCGGCTCGGCGTGCCGACCGACCGCCAGACCATCCTCGTCGCCGCCGGCCTCGGCCGCCGCCCCGGCCGACGCTCGGTCGAGAGCCTCGTCACGCCCGGGTTCGCGCTCCGTTTCCACGGCGAGGTTGCCGTCCACGACGCCGAGGATCCGGACCTCGTCGAGGTGGGCTCTCATGCGGGCACGCCTCTACGTATCCACCGCGCGCTCGTCGAGACCGACCTGGTCGTCTCGGTGACCGCGGCCGAGACCGTCCTGCACGGCGGTCCCGCCGCCCTGCTCGCCGCGGCGGGGGCCGAGGCGATCCGCGCGGCCACGGCGGAATCGCTGCTCGAGACCCACCTCGCCCCCGGCTGGGACCTCGCGCTCGCGCTCGAGCGCGCGGTCGAGGCGCGGACGCGCCTGATCGGCGCGTCGCTCGTGTTCGACCTGCCGCGCCTCGGAGGCGCGCTCCGCGGCTACCCCTATGAGCGCGAGGCCGTCGAGCGGGTCGGGCGCTCGCGGCTCGCGCGGGTCTTCCGCTTCGTTCCCGGCGGGTTGCGGGCCCGCGTGCTCTCTGCGCTCCCGCTCGAGGTGACCGCGTCCGCCGCCTTCGCCGGAACTCCATCGGCTGCGCATGCCGAGGCGCTCGTCCGGAGCGTCGAGACCGAGTCGGCGCTGCTCGAGCAGCCGCTCGACGCGATCTGCCTCGGGATCCCCAGCACGACTCCCTTCCTCCCGCGGGAACGGCCGAACGCGCTGATCGCCGCGACGCTCGGGCTCGGCCACGCCCTGCGGCTCTGGCGCAACACCTTTCCCGTGCGCGACGGCGGCACCGTCGTCCTCGTCAGCCCGCTCCGCCGCCGCTTCCAGCACCCGACCCAGCAGCCCTACCGGACATTTTTCCAGGCGACGCGCTCCGGTCCGGACGATGAGCTGCTCGCCGAGGCGGAGCGCACGGCCGCGGCCGACCCGCGGGCGATCCAGGCCTACCGCGAGGGGCGAACCTGCCACCCCCGACTTCCGTTCGCCGACTGGGACGCCTGCAGGCCGGCCCTCGACCGCGTCGGCGCCGTCCTCGTCGCCGGGTGCCGCGACTCGGTCGCCGCCCGCCAGCTCGGCTTCGTCCCGACGCACGGTGTGGCCGCGGCGCTCGAGATGGCACGCGGGCTCGCGGGCGCCTCGCCCCGGATTGGCTTCCTCCTGTCGCCGCCGTACTTCCCGGTCCGCGTCGGCTAGAGGATCTTCGAGAGGAACTGCTTGGTTCGCTCCATCGCCGGCGCGTCGAAGAACCGATCCGGCGGCGCCTCCTCGATCATCGTGCCCTCGTCCATCATCACCACCCGGTCGGCGACGCGCCTGGCGAACCCCATCTCGTGGGTGACCACGATCATCGTCATGCCCTCGTTGGCGAGTTCCTCCATCACCTCGAGCACCTCCCCGATCACCTCTGGGTCGAGCGCGCTCGTCGGCTCGTCGAAGAGCATCAGCGCAGGATTCATCGCCAGCGCCCTGGCGATCGCGACTCGCTGCTGCTGGCCGCCCGAGAGCTTGCCCGGATAGACGTCCCGCTTCTCGGCGAGCCCGACGCGTTCGAGCAGCTTCTCCGCAGTTGCGATCGCTCGTTCCTTCGGGATCCCGAGGACTCGGGTCGGCGCCTCGATCACGTTCCCGAGCGCCGTCATGTGTGGGAAGAGATTGAGGCGCTGGAAGACCATGCCGATCTCCCGGCGCTGCTTGGCGGTCGACGCCTCCGAGTCCTCGACGAGCGTTCCGTTCCGCTCCCGGTAGCCGATCAGGTGGCCGTTCACCTCGATCCGGCCGGAGTCGATCTTCTCGAGGTGGTTGATGCAGCGGAGGAGCGTCGATTTCCCGGACCCCGACGGCCCGATGATACAGGCCGTCTCCCTCCGCCTCACCTCGAGGTTTACGTCGTCGAGCACGTGCAGCCGGCCGTACCACTTGTGCACACCGACGGCGCGGACGACGGTCTCGGCCGCCTGCTCGGCGGCCGCCGTGATCAGCGAGCCCCGCGAGCCCAGGCCTGGACCGGTGTCCATGCCTCCGCCAGCCGCTCGAAGAACGAGACCTCGTCGCCGCGCTCGCTGGCCGCCAGCCGCCGTTCGATGTACGCCTGGATCACGCTCCAGACCCCGGTCAGCACCAGGTACCAGAAGGCGACCGCAGCGAAGAACTCGACCGGCTTGAAGGTCTGCGAGTAGTGGATCTCGGCGTCGGCGAACATCTCGTACACGCCGATCGTGAAGACGAGCGACGTCGTCTTCAGCATGTTGTTGAACTCGTTGCCGAGCGGCGGGACGATCACCCGGGCGGCCTGCGGCAGGACGATGCGACGCATCGCCAGGCGGTAGGTCATCCCCAGGGAACGCGCCGCCTCCATCTGGCCCCGGTCGACCGCGTCGATCCCCGCCCGGATGATCTCGCGCATGTACGCCCCCTCATTGATCCCGAGCGCGAGGATCCCGGCCACCACCGCTCCGTCGAGCCGGAAGACGCCGAGACCGAGGCTGTTCGGGATCAACGTGAACCCGAGCAGGAGGTTGGCGCCGAAGTAGATGAAGAAGATCTGCACGAGCAGGGGCGTGCCGCGAAACAGCAGGACGTAGAGCCCGGAGAGCAGCCGCAGCGGCAGGAGCTTCGACTGCCGCATCAGCGCGGCGACGAGCCCGAGGAGGACCCCGATCACCTGCGCGATCACCGCGATGTAGACGGTCGTGTACAGCGCCCGGAAGAACACGTGGTCCGGGTGGAAGATCCGTTCCCAGATGATGTGCCACTCGACTGCCGCCAGCATCGGGGTCCCCCTCTCTTCGCTCGTCGCCCGCTACTTCAGGAATGCCACCGCCCGCAACATCCCCCACTTCCCCACGATCCGGCGCATCGCGCCGGTCGCGTAGAGCTGGCGTACCGCCTTCTGCACCGCGGCCCGCAGCGGATCGTGCTTCCGGATCGCAATCCCGTACGGGAGCGGGCTGATCGGCGCCCCGGCAATCGCGAGCGACGGGTCCTTGAGCGCGTAGTACGCGACGACCGGCGAGTCGGCGAAGTAGGCGTCGACTCGGCCCGCCTTGAGCGCCGAAATCGCGTCCGTGTCCTTCGGGAACGTCTTGATCGAGAACCCCTTCTTGCCCTGCTTGACCAGCCTCGCGGAGGTCGCTGCCAGGAACTGGCGCATCGTGGTGCCGGACTGCACCGAGACGGTCTTCTCGCCAAGACTCTCGAGTGTCGAGATGTGCTTCGGGTTGCCCTTCTTGACCATCAGCGACTGGCCGACCTTCAGGTAGTCGACGAAGTCGACGACCTTGCGCCGCTCCGCGGTGTCGTTCATGGAGCTGATGATCGCGTCGCACTTCTTGGTGAGAAGGGCGGCGATGATCGAGTCGAACACGACGTTCTTGAACTCGGCCTTCACCCCCATCGCCGTCGCGATTCCGGTGGCGATGTCGATGTCGGCCCCCACGGCCTTCGAGCCCTGGAAGAGCTCCAAGGGCGGATATTCGATGTCCGAGCACCAGACGATCTTGCCGGCCTTCGCGATCTTGGCCGGCGGCGTGATCTTCGCCGAGCCGGCCCCCGCCACGGCCACGATCACCGCCGCGAGGGATGCCACAGCGAGCAGTGTGACGACGTACTTTCGCATCCAAGCCCCCTTTCGTTCCGGAATCGCTTAGCGGGAGTTTGCCTACTCTTCACCCAGGTAGGTCTTTCGCACGTCCTCGTTCTCGCGCAACGCCCGCGCGCTGTCCGAGAGTGCGATCTTTCCTGTCTCGAGCACGTAGCCGCGCTGGGCGACGTCCAGGGCCATCAGGGCGTTCTGCTCGACGAGGAGGATCGGCGTCCCCTGCTTGTTGATCTCGACGATGATCTCGAAGATCTTCTCGACGAAGATCGGCGCGAGCCCCATCGACGGCTCGTCGAGCAGGAGCAGGTTCGGATGCGCCATCAGAGCCCGGCCGATCGCACACATCTGCTGCTCGCCGCCGGACATCGTCCCGGCCTTCTGCGACTTGCGCTCGGCAAGGCGGGGGAACAGCGAGAAGACACGGTCGAGGTCTTCCTTCAGGTCGCTCTTGTCCTTGCGCTGGAAGGCGCCCATCTCGAGGTTCTCGAGCACGGTCATGCGCGGGAAGAGCTTGCGGCCTTCGGGCGACTGCGCAACGCCGCGCGCGACGATGTCGTGCGGCTTGTCGTAGGTGATGTCCTCGCCGCGGAAGCGGATGTGCCCGCGGCGCGGGTGGTTCAGCCCGTTGATCGAGCGCAGCGTCGTCGACTTGCCGGCGCCGTTCGCACCGAGCAGCGTGACGATCTCGCCCTCGCGAACGTCGAGCGAGACGCCCTTGATTGCATGGATCGCACCGTAGTAGGTGTGGACGTTCTCGAGCTCGAGGACTGTGCCGTTCGGCTTCTGATCCGTCATGTCGCAGCTGCCGCCTTTCCGAGGTAGGCCTCGATCACCCGCGGATTCTTCTGGACGTCCTTGGGGGATCCCTCCGCGATCTTCTCTCCGTAGTCGAGCACGGTGATGCGGTCGGAGAGGCCCATCACGACGCGCATGTCGTGCTCGATCAGCAGCACGGTCAGGCCGCGCTTCGCCCGCAGCTCCTGGACGAACTCGGTGAACTCGTCCGACTCCTGGGGGTTCATCCCGGCGGTCGGCTCGTCGAGGAGCAGGAGCGTCGGCCTGGTCGCGAGCGCGCGCGCCACCTCCAGCCGCCGCTGGTCGCCGTACGGGAGGTTGCGCGCGTAATCCTCTTCGCGGCCCCCGAGCGAGCAGTACGCCAGCAGCTCGCGGGCATTCCGATCCGCCTCGGCCTCCTCGCGCCTGACCTTACGCGTGCCGACGATGCTCCCGACGATGCCGCCGTGCATGCGGGAGTGCATGCCGACGAGCACGTTCTCGAGCGAGGTCATGTCCTGGAACAGCCGGATGTTCTGGAAGGTCCGGCCGATGCCGCGCTCGGTGTCCGCGTGCGGCGGCTCGCCGGTGATGTCGTTCCCGTCGAAGGTGACGCGCCCGAACGTGGGCTTGTAGACGCCCGTGATCATGTTGAAGAAGGTGGTCTTGCCGGCGCCGTTCGGCCCGATCAGGCTGACGATCGCGCCCTCGGGGATCGTGAAGCCGATGTCCGAGACCGCGACGAGTCCGCCGAACTCCTTGCGCATCTTCTCGGCGACGAGGAGATCCGCCATCAGTGAGTGACGTCGTAGGCCGGCTCGTCGTGCGTGCCGAGCTCGAGCTCGCGCTTGCGGCGCGCGCTCGGGAGCAGGCCCTGGGGTCGCAGCAGCATGACGATGACGATGATCACACCGTAGATCCCGCTGGAGTACTGCGGCACGTCGATCTGCGTGCCGAAGTGGAGGTTGAGCCAGGCGCCGGTGTTCGCCAGGCCCTCCTGATTCAGGTACGAGAGGAACGCGGCGCCGAGGATGACGCCCCAGACGTTCCCCATCCCGCCCAGGATGACCATGCAGAGGATGAAGACGGAGATGTTGAAGTAGAAGTCCTGCGGGAACGTCGAGCTCTTGAACGCCGCGAAGTACGCCCCGGCGAGCCCGCCGAAGAACGCGCCGCAGGCGTAGGCCCAGGTCTTCGTCCGCATCAGCGGGACGCCCATCGCCGAGGCGGCGATCTCGTCCTCGCGAATCGCGATCCACGCCCGGCCGAGCCGGGAATCGCGCAGCCGCAGGGAGCAGAAGACCGTGAAGAGGAGCAGCAGCAAGGCCGTCCAGTAGAAGACGCTCGCGCTGTGCGCGTCCGTCAGGTAGTTCGCGGGCAGGAAACCGCCCGTCCAGCGCGAGAGCGTGTTGCCGAAGCCGGGCGAATCGATCGGGGTGACGCCCTGCGGCCCGCCGGTCAGGTTGAAGCCGGTGTTGAAGAGGTTGTTCCCGTTCCGAGCGATCTGGGGCATGATCTCGCCGAACCCGAGCGTCACGATCGCGAGGTAGTCGCCGCGCAGGCGGAGCGTCGGCAGGCCGATCAGCACGCCGATCAGCGCGGTGAGGATGCCGGCGACGGCGAGGATCAACCAGATCGAGACGTGGATTCCATCCAGGTTCTTGTCGATCCCGACGGCGCCGAAGTGGAACTTCACGGTCGGGAACTGCAGCGAGGCGAACCACGCGGCCGTGTATGCGCCCACCGCGTAGAACGCGACGTACCCGAGGTCGAGCAGACCGGCGTAGCCGACGACCATGTTCAGGCCGACGGCCATCATGATGAACACGATCATGTAGACGGCCGTCTCGGTCGAGGGGAACTCGCCGAAGACGGGGATCGTGAACATGCGGCCCGTGTAGTAGGGGAACGTGAACGCGAGCGCGAGGACCCCGAGCGGGATCACGTACTTGCCGACCCAGGGCAGCGCCCGCCAGGAAGGCACGAGCAGCAGCACGAGGATCCCGAACGCCAGCCAGGCGGCGGGGTCGAAGCTGACGACCCTGACGTTCAGCCCGGACGTGCCGACGAAGCGCTCGAGCACGTTGACGAAGACCACGAACAGAAACGCGATCGCCCCACCGAGCGCGATCATGCCGAGCCGCTGCTGCCAGGTCGGCAGCTCGTGGAAGCGCTCCCGCGTGAGGCCGGTCTTGCCGAGGACCCGCCACCAGAGGGTGCCGACCTCGCTGCGGCGCCTCCAGACGTCGGCGACGCTCGTCACTACCCGCCCTCCGGTGTCCGCTCGCCGAGGAGGCCCTCGGGGCGGAAGACGAGGATCAGGATCAGGATCGCGAAGATCAGCGAGTTCGTCCAGTCGGTCCCGGGCGTGTGCCAGGTCAGGCCGTTGTTGAACTGCTCGATCAGGCCGATGCAGAGCGCGCCGAGCACGGCGCCCGGCAGGTTGCCGATCCCGCCGAGGACCGCCGCCGTGAACGCGAACAGGCCGAGCCGGAAGCCGGTGTCGTACTGGACGTTCGTGACGAAGAGGGCATAGAGCACGCCGGCGAACCCGGCGAGCAGCCCGGCGATCAGGAAC
>JBKPSO010000316.1:0-4533 GCA_046735055.1 Actinomycetota bacterium | reverse complement strand
CAGCGAGCGGGTCGACTCGACGCTCGAGGACGTGGAGGTCGACCAGGAGGTCGCCCGACGCGTGGGTCTTCGCTCGGGACTGTACGTGCCGATGATCGTCGCCGATCGCCCGATCGGCGTGATCGCCGCGCACAACAAGCTCGGTTCCGATCCACGCTTCACGGACGAGGACCTGCGCCTCACCGAGACGTTCGCGGGGCGCGCCGCCGTCGCGGTCGACCTCGCCGACCGCGTCGCCCGCGACGCGCTTCGCCGGGTCGTCGAGGGGCAAGAGCTCGAGCGCCGCCGACTCGCGCGCGAGCTGCACGACGAGACCGGTCAGGCGCTGACCTCGATCCTGCTCGGGCTGAAGCACGTCGAGGAGGCCGAGAGCGAAGAGGAGGCCCGCAAGGCGGCTGCCGGGCTGCGCGAGCAGATCGTCGAGACGCTCCAGAACGTCAGGCGCCTCGCCGTCGAGCTTCGCCCGAGCGCGCTCGACGACTTCGGCCTCGCCCCGGCGCTCGAGCGGCTCGGGGAGGCATTCGCCGAGAAGTCCGGGATCGAGGTCGACATCCAGGCGAACCTGGACGCGACACGCCTGCCCGGGGAGGTCGAGACGGCGCTGTACCGGATCGTGCAGGAAGCGCTGACGAACGTGGCGAAGCATGCCGAGGCGACGCGCGTGAGCGTCGTCGTGACGAGAAGGGGCAACGGTGTGACGGCAGTGATCGAGGACGACGGCCACGGGTTCGGTGCAGGCGGCGGGTCCGGCGAGGGGCTGGGCCTCGTCGGCATGAGGGAACGGGTCGGGCTGCTCGGCGGTAGGCTCGCGATCGAGTCGACGGAGGGAGCGGGGACGACGGTCGTCGCCGAAGTACCGGTCAGCCCATGACGAAGAACCAGAAGATCCGTGTCCTGATCGTGGACGACCATGCGGTCATCCGCTCGGGACTGCACCTGCTACTCGACGCCGAGCAGGACATCGAGGTCGTGGGCGAGGCGGGCAACGTGAAGGACGCGGTCTTCGAGGCCCGCGCCAAGAAGCCGGACGTCGTCCTGATGGACGTCGTCATGCCGGGCCAGAGCGGGATCGAAGGCGTCCCGCTCGTCCTCAAGGAGGCGCCCGAGGCGAAGGTGCTCGTACTCTCGATGCAGGACGACCCCCACTACGTGCACGAGGCGTTCGCCGCCGGGGCAGCCGGATACATCCTCAAGGAGGCCGTCGACACGGAGGTGGTCGACGCCGTCCACGACGTCGCCGCCGGCGGGCGCTACGTGCACCCGGCGCTGGGAGCGCGCCTCGTCGCGGCCGAGGCGGAGGCGAAGGCCCGCGTGGAGGCCGACCCGCTCTCGGACCGCGAGCGCGAGGTGATGCGCCTGCTCGCGCTCGGGCACACGAACCAGGAGATCGCGAAGATGCTCTACATCTCCGTCCGCACGGCCGAGACCCACCGGGCGCACATCATGCAGAAGCTCCGCCTCTCCACCCGAGCGGAGCTCGTGCGGCACGCGATCGACCAGGGGCTGCTCGAGGACTAGCGTCCGGCGGACTGAGCGGGCCTGCGGCCGTTCTCCCTCCAGCTCAGCTTCGAGAGCACCGAGACAACACCGGGGACGCGCTGGACGAACTCCGGGACGAGCTCGGCCTCGGCCTTCGTCTCGACCTCTCCCGCGAGGCGCACCTCGCCGGCCTCGACGACCACCTCGACCTGGTCGGGCTCGATCCAGAGCGAGCGCCGGATCACATCGTCGCGAATCTCCTGCGCGATCGTCTCATCCGAGCGCACGAATGCGCGGACGAGGTCGGCTCGCGTGACGATGCCGACGAGATTGCCGGCGTCGTCGACGACGGGCAGGCGCTTCACGCCGCGCTCGATCATCGTGTTCGCCGCCTCGGCGAGCGGGCGGCGCGGCCCGATCGTCAGCGCCGGTGCGGTCATCGCCTCGCCGGCCGTTCGCGCTGTGAGCTTCGCGTCGAGCTCGTGCGGCGCCAGTGACAGCAACCGGTCGACGAACCCTCGCCTGGGCGAGTGCCCGGTCTCCTTGAACAGGATGTCCCCTTCCGACAGGACACCGGCGACCTGGCCGCCGAGGTCGACGACCGGCACGCCCGAGATGCCTTGCTCGGCCATCAGCCCAGCGGCCTCCTTCAGCGAGACGTCTGCCCGGACAGTCAGCACATCCGTCGTCATCACGTCAGTGACTCTCATCTCAACCTCCCTGAACGAGCAGTCGCGGCGGCCGGAGCAGGGCGCCGAGCTTCCGCGCGAGCACCTCGGCCTGGACCGGGCCGGCCCCGACCCGGCGCAGGAAGATCGGCTCCGAGCCGGTCAGTTCGACAACGACGTACAGATCGCCGGCAAGCTCCTGGTCGGCCGGGGCGACATGCACCTCCTCGACCTCGCCCGGAGGAATCGAGAGTGCGACGTCGAGCCCGCTGTGTGGGTCACGCCCGGTCAGACGGATGCCGTCGTACCCCGCGCGCAGCGAGCCGACGAAGTCGTTGTGCACTCCGCGCCGGCTCCACGCGACCTTCTCGATGAGCGTGTCCACGCGTTCACTGTCGCCTTCCGCACGAGGGGGTACATCAGGGGGGCCGCTGAACCCCCTGCGGGAATGCCGCAGGCGCCTCGGTGCCCCCTCGGATGGCAGGACACGAGGCCCTCGGGAGGATGCCGCGCAGGGGGCGCCGCGTCCGGGCGGTGCCCCCCGTTTCGCAGCGGTCTAGCGCAAGGCTCTCAGCGCGTTCAGGATCACGGCGACGTCGATCGCCTCCTGGAGGAGCGCGCCGACGACGGGCACGACGAATCCCGCAGCCGCGAAGCCCATCGCGGCGACGCTGAGGCCGAGACCGGCGAGGACGCTCTGCGTCGCGATCGCGAGCGAGCGCCGGCCGATCCTGATCGCCTCCGCGACCCGGTCGACCCGGTCGACGACGATGACGACGTCGGCAGTCTCGGAGGAGACGGTCGCACTTCCCGCCCCAAGTGCGATGCCGACGTCGGCGAGCGCGAGCGCCGGCGCGTCGTTGATGCCGTCGCCCACCATCACGACCGGGGACAGCCCGGAGCGGCTCTGGAGCTCGCGGACGACGTCGAGCTTCTCCGCGGGCGTGAGCTCCGAGTAGACGCGGTCGATCCCGATCCTGCGCGCGATGTCCTCGCCGACCTCCTCGCTGTCGCCGGTGACCATCACCACGTGCCCGATCCCGGCCGCCTGCAGCTCCGGAACGAGGCCTTCGGCGTCCTCGCGCAGCCGATCCGTCAGCACGATCGCACCCGCGGCGCGGCCGTCGACCGCGACCGCGATCACCGCCCGACCCGGATCGGCCCGCTCCGCCCATGTAGGCCCGTCCCCCTGGAGCCCTCGGGTGCGAAGCCAGTTCTCGCTGCCGACCGCGACGGCGCGCTCCTCGACCAGGCCCGAGATGCCGCTTCCCGGCGCCTCCGTCACGTCGCGCGGAAACGCGAGCGCCAGCCCGCGTCCCCGGGCTTCGGAGACGAGCGCCTCCGCGAACGGGTGCGCCGAGAGCTGGTCGAGCGAGGCGGCGAGGCGAACGAGCTCGTCAGGGCCCACGCCGTCGGGGGCGATCACCTGCTCGATCTGCGGCACGCCGAGCGTCAGCGTCCCGGTCTTGTCGAGCAGGACAGTCCGCGCACGCCCGAGCCGCTCGATCACCGCACCGCCCTTGACGATCACGCCCGCTCTCGCTGCGCGCGAGATCCCGGACATGAGCGCGATCGGCGCGGCCAGGATCAGCGGGCACGGCGTGGCGACGACGAAGACCGCGAGCGCGCGAACCGGGTCTCCCGAGTATGCCCAGGCGAACGCGGCAACGGCGGCCGTCAGCGGCAGGAAGAAGATCGCGTAGCGGTCGGCGAGCCGGACGAAGGGCGCCTGCTGGGACTCGGCCTCCGTGACGAGGCGGACGACGGCCGCGTAGGCGCTCTCGGCCGCGGGCCTGATCGCGCGCAGCTCGAACACGTCGCCCGCGTTGGCGGTGCCACTGCGGACGGATCGGCCCCGGGCGATCCCCACGGGCAGGGGCTCGCCGGTGAGGGACGACTCGTCCACGACCGCTTCCGGGCTGACGACGATCCCGTCCACGGGTACGACCTCCCCCGCCCGGACGACGACGACGTCCCCGACGGCGACGTCGTCGACCGCGCGCTCCTCGAGCGCACCCTCGCCCGAGCGCACGTGCGCGATGCGCGGCGCGCGTTCGACGAGGCGGGTGAGCTCGCGACGTGCACGCCCGCTTGCCCGTTCCTCGAGGGCGTTGCCGCCGGCCAGCATCAGCGCGATCACGGCCCCTGCGGCCCACTCCTGCAGCGCCAACGCCCCGGCGATCGCGACGAGCGCGATTGCGTCGACGCCCACGTCCCGGCGGATCAGCGAGCGCAAGACGCTCCACGAGAGCGGAACCAGCACGAGCGCGGTCCCGGCGGCGAGCACGACGTCGCCCGCGGAGGCCTTCCCGGCGAGATGGAGCAGACCGCCGGCTGCGAGAGCGGCGAGCGCGACAGCGGCGACCGTCCGCTGGCGCACGGGCCC
>JBKPSO010000315.1:0-2936 GCA_046735055.1 Actinomycetota bacterium | reverse complement strand
AGCATCGGTACCGGTTGTCCACGTCTCGACGACGTCTCGGCCGTGATCGCGACCTTCGCGTCGGAATCGACGAGCCGCTGCGCGACCGCGGGGGCCGCGAAGCCGGAGAACACCGGCACCTGGACGGCTCCGACGTGTGCGCAGGCGTGCGAGGCGATCGCCGCCTCGGGAGACATCGGCAGGTAGATCGCGACGCGGTCGCCGGGCTCGACGCCGAGCTCGACGAGCCGCTCCGCCAGCCGCGTCACCGCCTCGGAGAGCTCCGCGTACGTGAGCTCGCGACGCGCCCCGTCCTCGCCGCGAAAGACGGCCGCCACACGCTGGCCGCGGTGCCGGTGGACGCAGTTCCAGGCGATGTTCAGCTTGCCGCCGACGAACCACGTCGCCCACTCTGGCCCGCGCGACCGGTCGACGACCTGCTGCCACGGCTCCGAGAACTCGAGCTCCAGATCCTCGACCACCGCCGGCCAGAACCACTCCGGGTCGGCAATGGACCGCCCCACCAGCTCGCGGTACGTCTCGAGCCCGTGCCGACGCATCAGGCGGACGACGTTCGCCCGCTCGAGCGTCTCCTGGTCGGGGCGCCAGACCACCTCTGCCACGCGCCCTACCCTACCGCTGTTAGTCTCCACTAACCGTGCGCGCCAGGATCCTCGCCAGCTTCCTCGACGAAGAGCACCGCAAGTGGTGGACGCTCGCGGCCGTCTCCTTCGGCCTGTTCATGATCATGCTCGACAACACGATCGTGAACGTGGCGCTGCCGACGATCCAGAGCTCGTTGGATCTGAAGATCTCGGAGCTGGAGTGGGTGGTGACCGGCTACGCGCTCACGTTCGGCGCCCTCATGCTGACGGGCGGCAAGCTGGCCGACCTATACGGCCGGCGCCGCATCTTCGTGGTCGGTCTCGTCGTCTTCACGGGCTCCTCGCTTGCCTGCGGCCTCGCCGACGGTGCAACCATGCTGATCGCCGCGCGTGTCGTCCAGGGGGTCGGCGCCGCGCTGATGAACCCGGCGACCCTCTCGATCATCGTCGCGACCTTCCCGCCCAGGCAGCGCGGTACGGCGATCGGTGTGTGGGCCGGCGTCTCGGCGCTCGCGCTCGCGATCGGTCCGCTCGTCGGCGGCATCATCACGGAGCGGATCAGCTGGAGCTGGATCTTCTTCATCAACGTTCCCGTCGGCGTGCTCGGCGTCGCCGCCGCGTACCTCTTCATCGACGAGTCGCGCGACACATCCGAGGAGCAGCGGCCTGACGTCCCGGGCCTCGTGACGTCGACAGTCGGCCTGTTCGCGCTCAGCTACGGGCTGATCGAGGCGAACGAGTACGGCTGGACGTCCGGGCGGATTCTCGTAGCGTTCGCGCTGGCGGCAGTGTCGCTTGTCGCCTTCGTCCTGCTCGAGCGCCACCAGCGGCTGCCGATGCTCGAGCTCGACCTCTTCCGCAACCGCAGCTTCGCGGGCGCGAACGCCGTGATGTTGCTCTTGGGACTCGCGATGTTCGGCGTCTTCTTCTACGTGTCGCTCTACGTCCAGCAGGTGCTCGGCTACTCGGCGATTCAGGCCGGGGCGTCGTTTCTGCCCTGGACGATCCTGATCATCGTGCTCGCGCCTCAGGCGGGGCGGCTCTCCGACCGCTTTGGACCGCGCCCCTTCGTCGCCGGCGGACTGATCCTGCTGACGGGCTCGCTCCTCGTCTTCTCGCGGCTGGGGCTGCACGAGAGCTTCTGGGCACTGCTGCCGGCGATGCTTCTCGGCGGTGTCGGCATGGGGTCTGCGATGGCGCCGGTAACCGCCGCCGCGATGCAGTCGGTGCGGCCCGACAAGGCAGGCGTGGGCTCTGCGGTGCTGAACAGCATGCGCCAGGTCGGCGGCTCGCTCGGCATCGCGATCATGGGCGCGATCGTGGCCGCTTCGACGAGCCCTGGCAGACGCGACCCGGTCGCCTTCCTGCACGGCTTTCACCACGCGCTGGAAACAGCAGCGGGCATCGCACTGCTCGGCGCCCTGATCGCCGCGCTGACGCTGCCGAAGAGCCCGCAGCCGGAGCGCGAGCGCGACGTGGCCTTCTCTCGAGCAGGATGAACTCCGTGCGGCCACGGCTTCGCGCCGAGGAGCGACGGGAGGCGGTTCTGGACACCGCCTGTCGCGTCTTCGGCCGTTGCAGCTACCGCAACGCGACGACCGCCGAGATCGCCCGCGAGGCGGGCGTCACCGAGCCGATCCTGTACCGGCACTTCGACTCGAAGCGGGCCCTCTACCTCGCCTGTGTGGACGAGACCTGGGAACGCGTTCGCACCGCGTGGGAGGAGGCGCTCGCGAACGAGGACGATCCACGCGAGTGGCTCCCGGAGATGGGCCGCGCGTTCGCCGCCTTCAAGGAGAACCAGGCGGCACTCGCGAACCTGTGGGCGCAGGCGCTCGCGGAGGCCGGCGACGAGCCCGAGCTCCGGCGGCACCTTCGCCGCCACGTGCGCGACGTCCACGAGTTCGTCGCGGGCGTGATCGAGCGCGGGCAGGCGGCCGACGCGATCGCGCGCGACCGCGATGCCCACGCGGAGGCGTGGATCTTCATCGCCCTCGGGCTGCTCGCGACGATCGCCGGCCGCCTTGGCTGCCTGATCCCCGAAGATCTCGAGCGGATTCGCGCCACCCGGCGGCGCTGGCTCGCGGCGTAGAACCGCGTAAAAAGCCGAGAGCCCCGGCTGCGGCTCCCGGGGCTCTCACTTGATCAGCTTCGACTCACCGCCTTCGCGATTCTCGAAGCCGGCCCTGCGGCCAGACCGGCTCCGAACGCCTCGCGCGCCGGCGGCGCGCCCCCCACTCCCGACCTTGTCTTCCTGCGGCGGTGGTTGCGAAGTGCCACGACTATAGGAGCCATGTCCGAATTTGTCAAGTAGCCAAGTGAAGGAGTTTTGACTACCCTTACTTCACTACG
>JBKPSO010000314.1:0-7995 GCA_046735055.1 Actinomycetota bacterium | reverse complement strand
CTCGCGGGTCGTCGCCCGGGCGCTCCGCCTGAACGAGGATCTGACCGAGGCGATCGGCCTCGGCCACGACATGGGCCATACGCCGTTCGGCCACGCCGGCGAGGACGCGCTCGACCAGGCGCTCCGCGACCACTTCGACCTCGGCTTCCGCCACCACGATCAGTCCTACCGGATCGCCCGCAGGCTCAATCTCACCCACGAGGTCTGCGAGGGCATTTTGACGCACACCGGTCCGACAGAGCCCGAGACGCTCGAAGGCCGCATCGTCCGCCTCGTCGACCGGGTCGCCTACATCAACCACGACATCGACGACGCGGTCCGGTACGGGCTGCTGACCGACGCAGACCTCCCCCAGGAGGAGATCGAGCTGCTCGGGCCGACCGGCTCTGCGCGCATCGACCGGCTCGTCCACGACCTCGTCGAGACCTCGGCCGCGGTGGGGGACATCCGCCAGAGCGAAGAGATCGGCGCCGCAATGCACGGCCTGCGCGAGTTCATGTTCGAGCGCGTCTACCTCGCCGAGCACGCCCGCGGCGAGCACCGGCGCGCGCACGAGACCGTCCGCAAGATCGTCGACCACCTCGTCGCCCGAGGTGACCCGCCCGACCAGATCGTCGAGTACGTCGCCGGGATGACCGATCGGTTTGCACTCGCGTACGCTGAGCGTCTCTGATGGCGCGGATCAAGGACGCATCGGTCGAGGCGGTCAAGGCTGCGACCGACATCGTCGCGCTCGTCGAGGGCTACACGCGGCTTCGGAAATCGGGCAGCCGCTACGTCGGCCTCTGCCCCTTCCACCAGGAGAAGACCCCGAGCTTCGGCGTCTCGCCGGACCGCGGGACGTTCAAGTGCTTCGGTTGTGGCGAGGGCGGTGACGCGATCACCTTCGTCGAGAAGCACGAGAACCTCGATTTCGTCGGCGCGATCGAGTGGCTCGCCGACCGGTTCGGCGTCCAGCTCGAGTACGAGCAGACATCACCGGAGCAGGATTGCGTCCGCAGGCGGCGCGAGCGGCTCTTCCAGCTGCTCGACCGCGCCGCGACTTTCTACGAGCGGCATCTCTGGGAGTCCGAGAGCGGCGCCTTCGCGCGCGACTACCTCGCCTCCCGCGGGCTCGGCGAGGAGGTCTGCCGCGAGTTCCGGCTCGGCCTCGCGCCGGGCGGTGCGGCGCTCGCCCGCGCGGCGGCCGCCCAGGGCTTCACCGGGGACGAGCTCGCGGGAGCGGGGCTGGTCAACCGGCGCGGCAGCGACTACTTCTCGCGGCGCCTGATGTTCCCGCTCGCCGACGCGCGCGGGCGTGTGCGCGGCTTCCAGGCGCGGCAGCTCTACGAGGACGACCCGCTGCGGGCCAAGTACGTCAACTCGCCCGAGGGTGATCTCTTCCGAAAGGGCGATCTGCTCTACGGGCTCGACCTCGCGCGCGCGGCGATCGCCAAGCAGGACCTCGCGGTGATCGTCGAGGGCAACCCCGACGCAATCGCGCTGCGGCAGGCCGCCTTCGAGGCGGTCGTCGCCGCAATGGGAACCGCCCTCACCGAGCAGCACCTCCGGGAACTCCACCGGCTGACGAAGAACCTCGCGCTCTGCTTCGACGCCGACGCTGCGGGGCAGGAGGCGACCGTGCGGGGGATGGAACTCGCCGCCGCGCAGGGCTTCGACATCCACGTCGTCTCGCTCCCCCCAGGTACCGACCCTGCGGACGACCCGGCCGCGTTCGAGGCCCGGCTCGTGACCGCCGAGGACTACCTGCCGTACCGGGTGCGGATCGAGATCGAGCGCGCTCCGGACAAGAACCGGGCGTTCGAGCGCGTCCGGGAGGTGCTCGCGCCCTTCCGCGACTCGCCCGAGCGTCAGGACGCCGTTCGCCTCGCAGCCGACCGGCTCGGACTGCCGGCGAGCCTCCAGGCGGGGCTGGCGCCGGCCGCCCGGTCAGGCATGGGTGCAGTGTCGCCGAAAGTGCTCGAGGCGGGCGTGCGTCAGGAGCGCGACGCCCTCGCCGGGGTCGTCGCCCATCCGACGCTGACGCCACTCCTCGCCGAGCTCACCCCGGAGCACTTCGACCTGGAGCTGCACCGGCGGGTTCGAGAACACCTGCTCGACCCCGGCGACGCCGACCGCGAGCTCGTCGGCGTGCTCGCCGAGCTCGATGCCCGCGCGGCGGAGGAGTCGATCGACGAGGCGACGGCAAAGGAGCTCTTGCTCCGGCTGCGCGAGCGCGGGATCAAGCGCGAGCTCGCCCGCTCCGAGGACCTCGAGCGCACCCGTGAGCTCCAGGCCGCCCTCGCGAAGATCCGCGATGCGGTCGCCAGCTTTTCCTGAGCTACCCTGCGGCTGAGATGGACGATCCGCTCGTCATCGCCGGCCGCGAGCTCCGCTCGCGCCTGATCACCGGCACCGGCAAGTACACCTCGCCCGAGGCGATGCGCGACGCCGTCGTCGCCTCCGGCTGCGAACTCGTCACCGTCGCCGTCGGCCGGATCGACCTCGACAGCGTCGACGAGGCGATAACCGACTACCTGCCCGAGGGGGTCACGTTGCTCCCGAACACCGCCGGCTCCGCCACCCCCGAAGAGGCCGTGCGCGTCGCGCGCCTCGCCCGCGCCGGCGGCCTCCCGGACTGGATCAAGCTCGAGGTGATTCCCGACCCCCGCTACCTGCTGCCTGATCCGGTGGGCACCCTGCAGGCGGCCGAGCAGCTCGTCGACGAAGGTTTCACCGTGCTCCCGTACGTTCTGCCGGACCCGGTGCTGCAGAAGCGGCTCGAGTCGGTCGGCTGCGCCGCGGTAATGCCGCTCGCCGCGCCGATCGGCAGCGGGCGCGGGCTGAAGCTGCGGCACGCGATCGAGATCATGGTCGAGCAGGCGGAGGTACCGGTGGTCGTCGACGCCGGCCTGGGGGCGCCGTCGCATGCGGCGGAGTGCCTCGAGCTCGGCGCGGACGCCGTGCTCGTCAACACCGCTATTGCGCGCGCCGACGACCCGGCCGCAATGGCGCACGCCTTCCGTCTCGCGGTCGAGGCCGGTCGCGTCGCGCGCCTCGCCGGGCTGATCGAGGAGCGCGAGACGGCCGAGCCGTCGAGCCCGCTTGGCGGCCTCGCCGCCCGCTCGTGACCGTCACGGTGAACGGGCGCCGTCAGGCGGCCCCGCCCGGCGAGACGGTGGAGTCGCTGCTCGAGCGTCTCGGCCTGGCGGCGCAGTACGCGCTTGTCGAGCGCAACGGCGAGCCGGTCGAGCGCGCTCAGTACGGCGACACGCCTCTCGTCGACGGCGACACGCTCGTCGTCGCGCGTCCCGTCGCGGGTGGATAGCCGCCTCTACCTGATCACCGGCGCACGGCCCGATCTCGTCGAGCTGATCGAGGCGGCGGTGCGCGGGGGCGTCGACATCGTCCAGATCCGGGAGAAGGAGTTGCCCGACGGCGAGCTGCTCCAGGTGCTGCAGGAGACGCGCGCGCTGACGCGGCGGCTCGAGGTCCCGTTCGTCGTCAACGACCGCCCGGATCTCGCCGTCCTCGCCGAGGCCGACTACGTCCACGTCGGCCAGGACGACCTACCGGTCGAGGCCGCCCGCCGCTTCGGTGTGCTCGTAGGCGAGTCGACGCACGCGCCCCTCGAGCTCGACGCTGCGACGGGTGACTACCTCGGCGTCGGGCCGGTCTACGAGACGCCGACCAAGGAGGGCCGTCCGGCGGTCGGTCTCGACTACGTCCGGTATGCGGCGGCGCGCGCTCGGCTTCCGTGGTTCGCGATCGGCGGGATCGACGAGGCGAACGTGCGAGACGTCGTCGCGGCCGGGGCAGAGCGAATCGCCGTCGTCAGGGCGATCAGCGAGGCGCGGGACCCGGAGCGCGCGGCCGCTTCGCTGCTCGCGGCCCTTCCCGACTGATCGCTACCATGGGTCGGCCGTTTGGCGGTCCCCGGTAGCTCAATTGGCAGAGCATCCGGCTGTTAACCGGAGGGTTGTTGGTTCGAGTCCAACCCGGGGAGTGAAGGAAAGCCCTGCACCGAGGCGGTCTCTCGCCGTCTTCGGCAGGGTCGGGGGAGGGGGACTTGAACCCGCCGCGGGTGGGCACGCCGGCGAGGGAAACTAGCCCCGGAGAGGCACCCTCTCCCCTCCGCTGAGAAGGTAGTTCGGCGCAAGAGTCTGGGTAACTCGCGGATGCGCCGGCGCGCTCCCGGCGGTGACCATGACCGGGTCAGTCAAGGACTCGGAGGAGGCTCGAATGTTTGGTTCCGGGCTCGGGTTGCCGCGGTACGTGCGCCTGCTCGCACCCGTTGTTGCGGGGATCGTCGCCGCCGGCGGTGGCGTCGTGGCGGTCTCGCGCGCAACCGACTCGACACGGTCGCAACCGCCGGTCGGCCCAGCGGGCCGGCAGGGTCTCGCGCTGCAGAGCGCGTTCGTGAAGGTCGTGTCGTCGATCTCTCCTTCGGTCGTGCAGATCGAGGATCGGCGCGGGCTGGGCTCGGGGATCGTCATCGACAAGGCCGGCCACATCGTCACCAACAACCACGTCGTAACCGGCGCGAAAGCGTTCACCGTGACGACGCTGGACGGCAAGCGCTACCGCGCGAGGCTCGTCGGCTCGTTCCCGCCCGATGACCTGGCGGTGATCAAGGTCTCGGGTGCCGACCTCGAGCCGGCGTCCTTCGCCGACTCGTCCAGGCTCCGGGTCGGCGATCTCGCGATCGCGATCGGCAACCCGCTCGGGTTGCGGTCGAGCGTGACCGAGGGCATCGTCAGCGCATTCCGCCAGGGGATGGTCGAAGAGGGCGGCAAGGTGATCTTGCCGTCCGTGATCCAGACGAGCGCCGAGATCAACCCCGGCAACTCAGGTGGCGCTCTGGTCGACATCACGGGTCGCGTGATCGGGATACCCACGCTCGCCGCGACCGACCCCGAGCTGGGCGGCAGCGCGCCGGGAATCGGCTTCGCGATCCCGAGCGATCTGGTCGCCGACATCGCCGGACAGATCGTCGCTCACGGCAAGGTCGTCGATTCGCATCGCGCCTTCCTCGGCATCCGCGTGGGAGATACGAACGGGAACGGCGTCCTCGTCGGCGCGGTCACGCCGGGTAGGGCTGCCGCGAAGGCGGGGATTCGGGCCGGCGACACGATCGAGTCGGTGAACCACAGCCCGACCCCGACGACCGTTGCTCTCGCAGCCGTGCTCGCAGAGTTGCCGCCCGGCCGGAAGGTTCCTGTCGCCGTCAAGCACGAGAACGGTGCGAAGACGATCTTGCAGGTGACGCTCGGCGCGTATCCCGGAAGCTGACGATCCGGCCGTGGAGACGGTCGGCAAGTGGCTCCTCGTGTTCGCGGTCGTGCTCGCGATCGTCGGCGGCGCCGCGCTCCTGCTCTCGCGGCTGGGGGTGAGCCGGCTGCCCGGCGACATCGTCATCCACGGAAAGAACGTGACCTTCTACTTCCCGCTCGGATTGTCGATCGTGCTCAGCGTCGTCCTCACCGTCGTGCTGAACCTATTCTCGCGGCGGTAGGTGATGACCTGGCTCGTCGTCGTCCTGGGCTTCGCGACACTCGTCTTCCTGCACGAGCTGGGGCACTTCACGGTCGCGCGGCTCGTCGGGATGAAGCCGCGTGCCTTCTACGTCGGCTTCCCGCCCGCGCTCGCCACTGTCCGCCGGAACGGGATCGAGTACGGGATCGGGGCGATCCCGCTCGGGGGCTACGTGCGCATTCCCGGGATGCAGCGACCGGCCGCGGGCGACTTCGCCACCGTCATGAAGCCCGCGCTCGACGAGGACCCGGCTCTCGGCCCCGCGGCGGCCGCGGAGCAGCGCGCGCTCTCCGCCGGCGACTTCGACGCCGTTCGGGCGGCGCTGCCCGCGCTCCGCACTGCGCTCGGGCAGGCGCAGCTGAGCCCGTCGGCGCGTCGCTCCGCCGAGCAGGCGGTGCGCAACGTCGACGAGGGCACTGGCGCGGACGCGTACTGGCGCCAGCCGACCTGGAAGCGTGTCCTCGCGATCGCGGCGGGTCCAGGCATGAACGTGCTCGTCGCCTTCGTCCTTTTCTTGGCGGTCTACGCGACGGGGGCGCCGTCCCAGAGCCCGAGCACCGAGGTCGCCCAGGTCCAGGCGGGCACACCCGCCGCCTCCGCCGGGCTCCGGCCCGGTGACCGCATCCTCGCGGTCGACGGCCACCGGACGCGCACGTTCGAGCGGGTGTCGAGCCGGATCGGCGGCAGTCGCGGCCACCCGATCACGCTCACGGTCGAGCGCGACGGACACGAGGTCACGCTGGGGCCGCGCCGGACGATCGAGGAGCGGGGCCGGTGGATCTGGGGCTTCGCTCCGGCGCCGCAGCTCGTTTCCCGTCCGGTGGGCGAGAGCGCGGGGCTCGCGATCCGCGACTGCTGGCGCGTCGTCACCGGGACGGTGGCGAGCCTGGGCAACCTCTTCCACGGGCGCCAGGGCGCCGAGGTCACGGGGCCTGTGGGCATCGTGCGCACGTCGGCACAGGTGCTCCAGGTCGGCCTTCCGTTCTACCTCGAACTGCTGGGCCTGATCAGCATGTCGCTCGCGCTCTTCAACCTCCTGCCGCTGCTCCCGCTCGACGGCGGCAACATCCTCATCGCGCTGGTCGAGGGCGTGCGGCGGCGTCCGGTGCCGCGAGCCGCCTACCAGCTCTTCTCGATGGTCGGGACGGCGCTGATCCTCCTCGTCACGGTGATCGCCTTCTCGAACGACATCGGAGCGACAAATCACTGACTCCGCGGATTGCGCTAGCGGCGTGCGCAGCGCGCGAGTTCGCGCAGGAGCGGCTCGAACCGCTTGCCGAGCGTCGTCAGGCGGTACTCCACCGCCGGGGGACGCATGTCGAGGACGCAGCGCTCGAGCAGGCCCGCGTCGACCAGCCCGGAAAGCCGCGCGGTCAGCGTCGCGGGCGGCACGCGCCCGAGCGCGTTCCGGAACTCGTTGAACCGTGCGGCACCCTCGACCGAGGCGTAGAGGATCGAGAGCGTCCAGCGTCGCTCGAGGAGGTCCGCCGCACGGCGGACCTCCTCGGGAACCGGCTCAAGCCGCCTGCAGCGCATGGCCGGGCGCCTGCGTCGGCTCGAGCGCGAGCTCGAGCACCTCGTCGACGCTGAGCACCGGGTGGAACGCGATCGCCTCGCGCACGTCCTCGGGCACGTCGTCCAGGTCGCCGCGGTTGCGCTCGGGGATGACCACGTCGGTCAGCCCCGCCGCGTGCGCCGCGAGCACCTTCTGCTTCAGGCCCCCGATCGGCAGGACGCGGCCCTGGAGCGTGACCTCGCCGGTCATGCCGACGGTGTGCTTCACCGGGCGGCCCGTCAGGAGCGACGCGAGCGCGGTCGTGATCGCGATGCCGGCGCTCGGCCCGTCCTTCGGGATCGCCCCGGCCGGGACGTGCAGGTGGAACGAGTGGCGGCGGATGTCCTCGGGAGCGATCCCGAGCTCGTCGGCGTGCGCGCGCACCCAGGAGAGCGCGATCTGCGCCGACTCCTTCATCACGTCGCCCAGCTGGCCGGTGAGCGTCAACCGCTCCTCGCCGTCCATCCGCGTCGCCTCGACGAAGAGGACGTCGCCGCCGGTGCCGGTCACCGCCAGCCCGGTCGAGACGCCCGGCACCGCCGTGCGCTCGGCCGACTCCTGCCAGAACCGCTGCCGCCCGAGCCCGTCGCGCACGAGGGCCTCGTCGACGACGACGGGCGCAACGGCTTCGCCGGACGCGATCCGGGTCGCCGTCTTGCGCAGCAGCTTCCCGAGCTCGCGCTCGAGCTGGCGCACGCCGGCCTCACGCGTGTACTCGGTCACGACCCGCTCGATCAGCTCGTCGGCGATCTCGACCTCGTCCTCGCGCAGGCCGTTCCGCTCCCGCTGGCGCGGCCAGAGGTAGCCGCGCGCGATCGCGACCTTCTCGTCGACCGTGTACCCGTCGAAGCGGATCACCTCCATCCGGTCGAGCAGCGGACCGGGGATCGTCTCCGCGACGTTCGCGGTCGCGATGAAGACGACCT
>JBKPSO010000313.1:0-4227 GCA_046735055.1 Actinomycetota bacterium | reverse complement strand
CGTTTCTCGTCGCGATCCAGCGATTGCCGCCGCGGCAACGCGCCGTGCTGATCTTGCGCGACCTGGTCGGCTGGAGCGCGCGCGAGACGGCGGAAACGCTGGGGCTCACGGTAGTGGGGGCCAACAGTGCGCTCCAGCGTGCACGCGAGACGCTCAAGCAGCACCTGCCGGAGCGGCGGCTCGACTGGGAACGCCGGCTGCCGGCCGCGGCGGAGCGGGAGCTGCTCGATCGCTACGTGGATGCTTGGCATCGGGCGGACGTCGATGCGCTGGTGGCGCTGCTGCGCGAGGATGCGCGCCTGGGGATGCCGCCGACGGTCGCCTGGTACGACGGGCGCGAGGCGATCCGCACCTTCCTGGCCGGCTATCCGCTGTCGCCGAGCGCGCCACTGCATCTGCACGTGTTGACGGCCGCGAACCGGCAGCCCGCGTTTGCGGTCTTCACCGTTGACGAGCGCGGCACCCGGCCTCTGGGCGTCGAGGTGATCCGGATCGAGGACGGTCTGATCGCCGAGATCGAGATCTTCCGCGAGCCGCGCCTGGTCGAGCGCTTCGCCGTCGCCACACCGGCATGAGCGACGACGACCTGGACGTCGAGCGGCTCGCACGCAGCGACTCGCCGAATATCGCACGCCGCACGATCGAACTCGCCCCGCATTCGGTCCTCGACGACGAGGAAGTGGACTGGGAGCAGGCGATCGTCTTCGTCACCGCGGGCGAGATCGAACTCGTCTGCTCCAGCGGAGCGTGCGCGCGCTTCCGCTGCGGCGACATTCTCAGCTTCGCCCTGTTCCCGAACCGCACAGTCCGCAACAGCGGCATCGAGCCGGCACGGCTGCTCGCGATCGGGCGGCGCCCGATCGCGTCAGAGAGCGCCGGTTAGTTCTCCGGCAGTTGGCCGTCACAAGGGACAAGACGTATTCCGAGCAGGAGGCTCGTCCGTGACCACGCTGACCGCCGCTCCC
Organism: Actinomycetota bacterium; assembly: GCA_046735055.1. Taxonomy (GTDB): domain Bacteria; phylum Actinomycetota; class Thermoleophilia; order Gaiellales; family Gaiellaceae; genus DATBLE01. Next base: position 3,262 of record JBKPSO010000313.1, on the reverse strand, counting down.
AGATCAGGCCCGACCGTTCATCCCTGGCGCGGGGTTCGCCGTCCTCGCCGTGAAACCGGCTCGTCATCAAGTCGCGACTGCGATGCCGCGCAACATGACCTGCCGCGTGAGGCCCATGTGCGCGGTGGCGGCGTTCGAGCTCGAGGGCGCCACCGATTCAGGAGCTGGACGCCCTGCCAAGGGCTCTTCTCAGCAACAGCGGCGCGGAACCGCCGCGACTGCTCGCGATCTCGCGGCGCGCCGGTTAGTTCCCCGGCTCCCCACCGTCATACGTACGAGGACTGACTTCAAACGGGAGGTCTTGGTGTGACGATCCATCGCTGGCGCGCGTTCGCCGTGCTCGCCGTCGCGTACTTCATGACGATCGTCGACCTGACGATCGTGAACGTTGCGCTGCCGACGATCGGCCGCGAGCTCCACTTCAGCGAGGCGAACCTGCAGTGGGTGGTGACCGCTTATGGGCTCACCTTCGGCGGATTCCTGCTGCTCGGCGGGCGCGCCGCCGATCTGCTCGGCCGCAGACGCATCTTCATGGTCGGTCTCTGCGTCTTCATCGGCGCCTCGCTCGCCTGTGCGCTCGCGACGAGCGAGAGCTTCCTGATCGCGATGCGCGGCGTTCAGGGGCTCGGTGCGGCGACCGTGCTGCCGGCGGCTCTCGCGATCGTGATGAACATGTTCCCCGAGGGCGCGGAACGCAACAAGGCGCTGGGCGCCTGGGGCGGCATCGCCGCGAGCGGCGCGACCGTCGGCCTGATCGCGGGCGGGCTGCTGACCCGCTACCTCGGCTGGGAATACATCTTCTATCTCAACATCCCGCTCGGCCTGGTCGCCCTGCTCTTCGCCGCACGGATCGTCCCCGAGAGCCGGCTCGAGACGAGTCGTCGCCGCTACGACCCGTTCGGAGCGCTGACGGTCACCGCCGGGCTGCTCGTCCTGGTCTATGCCCTTGCGGAGGCGCCGAGGCATGGCTGGAGCAGCGGCCGGACGATCGCGCTACTGGGCGTTGCCGGTGCGCTCCTGGTTGCCTTCCTGATCATCGAGTCGCGGGTCGAGGCGCCGCTCCTGCCGGCGCGCGTCTTCCGGTTGAGGACCGTCGCCGGCGCCAATGCGGTGGGTCTACTGCTCGGCGGCAGCTTTTTCGCGTTCATCTTCATCGGGACGCTCTACATGCAGCAGGTGCTCGGCTACTCGGCGATCAGGACCGGGCTCGCCTGGCTCACCGCCTCCCTGACGTCGGTTGCGTTGGCCGGCCTCTCGCAGGCGCTCGTCACCCGCATCTCCGCCAAGTACGTCATGGCCGCGGGCATGGCGATGATCGGCGGCGGCATCCTCTGGGCGACGGCGGTACCCGGCGATGGAAGGTTCTGGAACGACCTCGCAGGCCCGTTCTTCGTCGCCGGAGCGGGCACCGCATTCGCGTTCATCCCGATCTCGATCGCGGCCCTCACCGGGGTGAGCGCAGACGACGCAGGACTTGCCTCCGGTCTCCTCAACACCTCCCAGCAGATGGGAGGAGCGATCGGCGTCGCCGTCGCCTCAACCGTCGCCGCCAGCCACATCAACGCCCTGACCGCCGGGGGAGCCGACAGAGCCGAGGCGCTAACTGGAGGGTTCCAGTGGGCGTTCTGGGTCTGCGGTGCAATCGGCCTGGCTGCGATCCCGATCGCCTTGCTCGCCGTCCGCCACCGCGAGCCCACAACTGCGGCCGCGTTCGCGGTCATCGAATGATCTACCGAAAGGCGGACGATTATCAACGACCTGTCACAGAGGACCACCGTCGTCGTCGGCGCCAGCCGCGGCCTGGGACGAGGGATCGCGCGCGCGTTCGCCGCGGCCGGCGCTCCTGTCGTCGCCATCGCCCGGACCACTCCCGAGCTCGCCGAGCTCGCCGCGACCAGCACCAATATCCGCACCGAGGTCGCGGATGCGACCGACCCGTCGGTGCCGTCGAGCGTGCCCGGGCGACACGCCCCGGATGTGCTCGTCCTTGTCGCCGGCGCCGTCCCCATCACCGCCCCGCTGCACCAGCAGACCTGGGAAACCTTCTCGGTCAACTGGCACAGCGACGTCAAGATCGCGTTCACTTGGCTGCGCGAGGCGCTACAGAAACCGCTGCGGCCGGGCAGGCGCGTGATCGTCGTGAGCAGCGGCGCCGCCGTCAAGGGGTCCCCGGCGAGCGGTGGCTACGCCGGGTCAAAGGCCACCCAACGTTTCATCGCCGCGTATGCGCAGGAGGAGGCGCGTCGCGCGGAACTTGAGATCACCTTCACGGCCGTGCTCCCGACGATGACGCCGCTCGGAGCTGTTGGAAAGGAAGGAGTTCACGCCTACGCGGCTCGCAGTGGCCAGACCGAAGAGCAGTTCGCCCAGCGGATGGGAGACCTGCTGACGCCGGAGATCGCCGGCGCCGCGCTCGTCGATCTGGTGCGCACCGACCCGGCCGCCACCGCTCCCGACTACCTGCTCACCGCCACCGGGCTGCAAAGCCTCTCTGCAAAGAAGGACGAATGATTCTCGTAACGGGAGCAGCGGGACTGAGCGGATCGATCGTGATCCGCGAGTTCGTCAGGCAGCAGCAGCCCGTCAGGGCGCGAGCCGCGCGGTCTGCATAAGCGCAGCCTTCGGTGCTCCAAGGCATCGCCTATTTGCAGGGCTTCCCTTCAGCAACTAGACCTTGGCTAGGCACGCTGTGTTTGTAGCCGTTAGAAGACAACGTCATGTCCGTTTCGGTGACCACGATCCTGCCAACCGCGACCTGGGTGTCCTCACCGTGGGAATCGACGACTCCCCGCCGCCGCCGATGGAGATCGGGGATCCTGCCTCGCCCGATTTCGACGGATACGAGGTGGACATTCTTAAGGGCGTCAGCCGCCACCTGGGCCTCGAGCTGCGCTACCGCCGCGCCGCGTGGAGCGAAATCCTGGACCAATTGGCGAACGGTGTGCTGGACGCTGTCTGCACGGCCGCGACCTACACGCCCGAGCGCGCGCAGGAGTTCGACTACGGTCGGCCGTATCTGGAGATGGCGCTGAGCGTGGTCGTCCGAGACGACGTCACTGCTCCCCGAACCCTCGACGATGCCCGTGGTCGTGCTTTCGCCGTGCGCGTGGCCACCACCGCGGAGGCGTATATCGGGTCACAGCTGCAGGCGTCATCGCTCCACAGGTTCGACTACAACAGCGAAACTTCGTGCCGGCATCTCGACCTTCGACCTCTCCCGCCACATGGGAACCAGGCTGGCCATGATCGACCGCCACTACGG
>JBKPSO010000312.1:0-13839 GCA_046735055.1 Actinomycetota bacterium | reverse complement strand
GATCAGCGCCGTGATCCCCGCCGACGCACCGGCGACCGCCGCGGGAACGGTCGCGTCCTCGGCGTTCATCAGCTCGACGAGCTCGCGGGTGGAGCGGAGATCGAGATCGGCGCCTGCCGCGTCCCGTGCTTCGGTACCGAGTTGGTCGAAGGCGGTCATCGTTCCGTGAGTGTACGGCAGCTGACCGCAAGTGGTCAAGACCACTTTCCAACGAGGAGGCGAAATATTGCCCGGCGCGTGGCGATTGGTCTTGACCACATGCTCCGTTGCGGTCATGATGCGCTGCCATGGCCGTCACGGCGCCGAAACAGTCCGAGGCGCGAGCCCGGGTGCTCGACCTGATCGAGCAGCTCGCGGTCGGTGACGCGATCCCCTCAGAGCGCCAGCTGAGCGCCGAGCTCGGCATCTCCCGGCTGACAGTCCGCGCGGCGCTCGGCGATCTCGTCCGCGAGGGCCTGCTCGTCCGCCGGCGCGGCAGCGGCACGTTCGTCTCCGAGCCGAAGATCGCCCAGGAGCTGACGATGACCTCCTTCACGGAGGACATGCGGCGGCGGGGGATGGTGCCCGGCAGCCGCACGATCGAGCTGCGTACGGCCCCGGCGGGCGCATGGTTGGGCCGGATCTTTCATGTCTCGCCGTCGGAGTCGCTCGTCGTCGTCAAGCGTCTGCGGCTCGCCGACCACGAGACGATGGCGATCGAGACCCTGCACGTGCGCGCGTCGCTCGTCCCCGGTCTCTCGGCGGAGGACCTCGAGAGCCACTCCTTCTACGAGCTGCTCAGCGACCGGTACGGGATCGACATCGTCAGCGGCTTGCAGACGATCGAGCCGACGGTGACGAACGAGGAGGAGTCGGAGTCCCTGGGTGTGCCTCTGCACTCACCGGCGTTCCTGTTCGAGCGGACGACACGCTCGCGCGAGGGCCAGATCGTCGAGTACGTCCGCTCGATCTACCGCGGTGACCGCTACCGGCTCGTCACGGAGCTGAGCCGGGAGCCGCGCCGGCGCTGACTGGTCAGTACCAGGGGCACATCGGATCCCGAAGTAGGCAGTATGGTTGCGCGACGGTGAAGAAATTGGTCTTGACAAGTGACCACGAAGTGTGCAAGTCTCGCGCCGTGGCCAAGTGGTCTAAACCAATCCGACGGCCGCTTCGCGCGCTCGTCGCAGGAGGGAGATCAACGATGAAGGCACGCATCATCGGCGCTGTCCTGCTCGTGGCGGTCCTCGCGGTTGCCGCCTCGACCGCGACCGGCGCCACCAAGCATTCCGACGCCAGCATTACGGTCTGGCTCCAGGTCGACGCACAGACGGGCTGGCCGAACGTCGTCGCAGCGGCGAACGCCGTGTTCAAGGCCAAGCACCCCGGCGTCGACGTGAACGTCCAGTACCAGAACTGGGGCACGCATCTCGGCAAGTTCGACGCCACGCTCGCGGGCGGCAACGCCCCCGACGTGATCGAGATGGGCAACACCGAGATGGTGAAGTACATGGCCGCGGGGGCCTTCCAGGACATCTCCGCGAGCAAGTCGACGTTCGACAACTCCTCCACCTGGCTCGAGGGCCTCGCCGCGTCCGGCCGGTACAACGGCAAGCTGTTCGGCGTCCCGTACTACGCGGGCTCGCGCGTCGTCACCTACCGCACGGACCTCTTCCGCAGAGCGGGCATCCGCACGACGCCCAAGAGCCTCGCCCAGTTCACCTCGGACGCGCGCAGGCTCAACGCCAAGTACGGCAAGAAGGGCTTCTCGCCGGTCTACATCGCCGGCACCGACTGGTACTTCGCGATGAGCTTCGTCTACGACTACGGCGGCAAGATCGCAACCCAGGTGAGCGGCAAGTGGAAGGGCAGGCTCGACACCCCGGCCTCGATCGCGGGTCTGACGGCGTACAAGAACTTCTTCAACGCCGCCTCGCGTGCTTCCAAGACGGGTGACGAGAACCGCCCGACGCCCTACAGCGTCTATGCCGAAGGGCTCGCCGGCTCGATGGTCGGGCCGGGCTGGTTCTCCTGCTGCGTCGGCGACAAGTACAAGGCCTCGACCGCGCAGTTCGTCGTGCCGAGCCACGTCGCCGGCAAGCCGATGCCCGGCTTCCTCGGCGGTTCCGACCTGGCCGTCCCGGTCAGCGGGAACAAGCAGCTCGGCGTCGACTGGATCGCTGCGTTCACGAGCACGTCCGCTCAGAAGGGGCTGCAGGCGGCCGGCAACATCCCGAACACGACGTCGCTTCTCAACACCGCGAAGGTGAACGAGCGCGCCGCCCTCCGCAGCTGGTTCGTCCCCGCTGCGAAGAACTGGGTCAACGTGGAGAACGGGAATATCCTCCGCACCATGCTCGCCCAGATCCTGACCGGCAAGCTCTCTGTCAAGCAGGCGGCCGCGACGGCGAGCGACAACATCACCTACACCCTGAACGCTTCGTAGGAGCTCGATGAAGCGGGACGCTCACGTAGTTGTCCCGTCTGACGCGGCGGTCGCCGCCGGAGCGAGGTCCCTCCCGCTCCGGCGGCGCCGCCGTATTTCGTGGGCGCCGTACGCGCTCGTCCTCCCGGTGGTGGTGGCGATCGGCCTCGTCCTCGGCTACCCGATCGTCAAGCTCGTCAGCATCTCGTTCCAGCGTTACGGCCTGTTCGAGCTGATCCAGCACCGCGGGGTCAACATCGGGCTGAAGAACTACGACTCGATCCTCCACGACCGCGTCTTCTGGGACACCGTCGTCCGGACCGTCGTCTTCACGGCGGTCAACGTCACGTTGACGATCGTGCTCGGAACCCTCATGGCGCTCCTGCTCGTCAAGGTCTCGAAGGTGATCCGGCTCATGCTGCTGAGCGGGCTCGTGCTGGTCTGGGCTATGCCCGTCGTCGTCGCCGTCCAGGTCTTCTACTGGATGACGAACTTCGAGAACGGGGTGCTTACCTACCTGCTCTCGCAGCTCCACCTCGTCGGCGAGACCCACGACTGGTACGGGACGCCGGTCTCGCAGCTCGCGATGGTGACGCTGCTGATCGTCTGGGGCGCACTGCCCTTCGTCGTGATCACCGTCTACGCGGGGCTCGCGCAGGTGCCGGACGAGCTCATCGAGGCGGCGCAGATCGACGGGGCCGGCCCGCTGCGCATCTTCCGAGACGTCACGTTCCCGGTGCTGAAGCCGATCCTGCTGATCGTCACCAGCCTCTCGATCATCTGGGACTTCGGCGTCTTCGCCCAACCGTACCTGCTGATCGGCTCCTCGCACGTCGACGCGACCAACTACCTGATGGGCGTCTACGTGTTCATCGAGGGCTACGGCAAGCACGACTTCGGCCGCGGCGCCGCGATCTCGCTGCTGATGGTGCTGATGGTCGCCGTGCTGAGCGTCGTCTACGTGCGTCAGATGGTGCGGGCAGGTGACGTCGAGTGATCACTCGCCTTCGGCTCGCTCATCGGGCGGGGGCCGCCCGATGAGAGCCGCGCGCGCGAGGGGCAAGGCGACACTCCCGTGGAACATCCTCGGGCTGCTCGTCTTCGTCGTGATGATCTTCCCGTTCTACTGGATGTTCTCGAGCGCGTTCCAGCCGACCGACGACCTCAACAAGCTGAAGCCGAGCTGGTTCCCGGTCCACCCGACGCTCCAGCACTTCCGGGACGCGATGGACCGGCCCTACTTCTGGAGCTCGATGAAGAACAGCCTGATCATCGTCGGCTTCACCGTGCTGATCTCGATCGCGCTCGCCTTCCTCGCGGCCGTCGCGCTCGCCAAGTTCCGCTTCAACGGGCGCAAGCTCTTCATCGTCGCTTTGATCGGGATCCAGATGCTCCCGCAGGTCGGACTGATCATCCCGCTCTACGTCGTACTCAGCCGTTATCAGCTGACGACGAACCAGTACGTGCTGATCGGCGTGATCATCACGTACATGACCTTCGCGCTCCCGTTCGCGGTCTGGACGCTGCGCGGCTTCCTGCTCAATATCCCGAAGGAGCTCGAGGAGGCGGCGATGGTCGACGGCTCGAGCCGGGTAGGGGCGTTCACGAAGATCCTGCTCCCGCTCGTTGCGCCCGGCCTCGTCGCCACGGCGATCTTCGTCTTCGTCACGAGCTGGAACGAGTTCATCTTCGCCTACGTGCTGCTCAACGACCAGTCCAAGCAGACGATCACGGTCTGGCTCTCCGACTTCTACGGCACGAGCCGCCAGATCGACTGGGGCGGGCTGATGGCCGGCTCGATCCTGGCCGCGATCCCCGTGCTGATCTTCTTCGTGATCGTCCAGCGGAAGATCGCGTTCGGCCTGACGGCCGGCGCGGTGAAGGCATGATGAGGTCGTAATGGGAGACATCGTCCTCGACCGCGTGACGAAGGAGTTCCCCAACGGCTTCGTTGCGATCGACGACGTCTCGCTGACCGTGCGCGACGGCGAGTTCATGGTGCTCGTCGGCCCGTCCGGATGCGGGAAGTCGACTCTGCTACGGATGATCGCCGGGCTCGAAGAAGTGACCGCAGGGACGATCTCGATCGGCGGCCGTGACGTCACCGAACAGGCGCCGCGCCACCGGGACATCGCGATGGTGTTCCAGAATTACGCGCTCTACCCGCATATGGACGTGCGCAAGAATCTCGGCTACGGCCTGCGGGTCCGCAAGACGCCGGCCGCCGAGGTCGAGCGGCGCGTGACGGAGGTCGCCCGGCTGCTCGGGCTGGACCAGCTGCTCGACCGCAAGCCGGCTGCGCTCTCCGGCGGCCAGCGCCAGCGGGTCGCGATGGGGCGCGCGATCGTCCGCGAGCCGACGGCTTTCCTGATGGACGAGCCGCTCTCGAACCTGGACGCGAAGCTGCGCGTCACGATGCGCGCCGAGCTCGCCCGGCTGCACGAGCGGCTCGGGGTGACGACGATCTACGTCACCCACGACCAGGTCGAGGCGATGACGCTCGGGCAGCGGGTGGCCGTGCTGCGCGACGGCGTGATCCAGCAGGTGGACGCGCCGCAGGCGCTCTACACGCGCCCGGACAACCTCTTCGTCGCCGCCTTCATCGGCTCGCCGGCGATGAACCTCGTCGACGCGACGCTCGCCGGCGGAACGGCGTCGTTTGCCGGGTGGGAGTTTTCGCTCGACCCGGCCCGGCGGCCGCGGCGCGAAGGACGCATGATCCTCGGCATCCGCCCCGAGGCCTTCGAGGACGCCGCGCTCGCCGATCCGAGCCTGCCGACGATCGACGTGGACGTGCTCGTGCTCGAGGAGCTCGGCTCGGACACGCACGTGATCTTCCCGATCGACGCGCCGCGGGTGGAGGCCGAGGAGCTGCGCGCAGCCGCCGACCACGAGGACGAGGCGCTCCTCGCCGACGACCAGTCGTTGTGGAACGCGCGGGTCGCGTCCCGCACCGAGGCCCGCGCCGGCGCGCCGCTGCGATTGGCGGTCGACCCGGCGCACCTCTACTTCTTCGACCCGGAGACCGGCGAGAGCCTGACACCGCACGCGGCAGCCGCGGCAGCGGTCGCATAGTGCCGCTCGCGGTCGTCCCGAAGCCGGCGTCGATCACGCCCGGCACCGGTGCGTTCGTCGTCCGCGCGTCGACGACGGTCTCCGTCAACCCGTCGACGCCGGAGACCCGCCGGATCGCAACGGCGCTCGCGGGCGTTCTCGGCGTGAACGTCGGCAGCGCGCCGGCGCCGATCGCGCTCGAGCTCGGTGGCCCCCCGCAGCTCGGCGACGAGGGCTACGAGTTGACCGTCGCCGGGTCGGGCGTGCGGCTCGTGGCGCACGCCCCGGCGGGCCTCTTCTACGGCGTCCAGACGATCCGCCAGCTGCTCGGCGGTCGACGGATCCCGGCCGTGCGCATCCGCGACCGCCCACGGTTCGGCTGGCGCGGGGCGATGCTCGACGTGGCCAGGCACTTCCGGCCCGTGCGGGACGTCAAGCGCTTCGTCGACCTGATGGCGCTCTATAAGCTCAACCGTCTCCACCTGCACCTCACCGACGACCAGGGCTGGCGGATCGCGATCTCGTCCTGGCCGCGTCTCGCCGCGCACGGCGGGAGCACCCAGGTCGGCGGCGGGAAGGGCGGTTACTACACCGGGCAGCAGTACTCGGACATCGTTCGCTACGCGGCAGCGCGGTACGTGGAGGTCGTGCCCGAGATCGAGATGCCCGGCCACGTCCATGCCGCGCTCTCGTCCTACCCGAAGCTCTCCTGCGACGGGAAGTCGACGCCGCTCCACACCGGGATCGAGGTCGGCTTCAGCTCACTCTGCGTCGACAAGCCGCTCACGTACGAGTTCGTCTCGGACGTGATCGGCGAGCTCGCCCGGCTGACGCCGGGGGCGTTCATCCACATCGGCGGCGACGAGGCGGCGGCCACGAAACCCGCGGACTACGTGCGCTTCGTCCGCCGGGTGCAGGAGATCGTCCGCTCGCACGGCAAGCGGATGATCGGCTGGGAGGAGATCGGGCGCGTCAAGCTCCACCCGTCGAGCGTCGTCCAGCACTGGACCCTCGACACCGGCCGGTCGGCGCTGTCGGCCCGCGGGGCCGCGCAAGGGGCAAAGGTGATCATGTCTCCCGCCGACCACGCCTACCTGGACATGAAGTACGACGCGTCGACGCAGCTCGGGCTGAAGTGGGCGGGCTACACGAGCGTCCGCAACGCGTACTCCTGGGAGCCGGCGCGGCAGGTGGCGGGCGTCGGTGCCTCGTCGCTGCTCGGGGTCGAGGCGGCGCTCTGGTCGGAGACGGTGCAGTCGATGGCCGACGCGGAGTACCTCGCCTTTCCCCGGCTGATCGGGATCGCAGAGATCGGCTGGTCGCCGATGCGCGGGCGGAGCTGGGCGGACTACCGGACGCGGCTGGGGGCCCAGGGCCCGCTGCTGCGCGCGCTCGGGGTCAACTTCTACCGCTCGCCCGAGATTCCGTGGCGGTGACGTGACGAAAGCGTGACGAGTCGCTGACGGACAATGGCGCCGGGCGGCGCCGACGGCTACCACGGAGGGAAACGCCAATCCCATCCCGATCGGAGCCCGCCCATGCACCGGATTCGCCTGCTCGTCCCGCTTCTTGCCCTGGCCCTCGTCGCGGCCACATCCGCCGCGCACGCCTCGTCATCAGGCCTCGTCGTCAGCCAGGTCTACGCCGGCGGTGGCAACAGCGGGGCGCGCTACACGAACGACTTCGTCGAGCTGTTCAACGGCGGCTCCTCCGTCGCCGACCTGACCGGCTGGTCGATCCAGTACGCCTCCGCGGCCTCGACGTCCTGGTCGGTGACCGCGCTCGGCGGGTCGATCCAGCCCGGGCACTACTACCTCGTCCAGCTCGCCTCCTCCGGCGCGGTCGGTTCAGCGCTGCCCGCTTCGGACGCGATCGGGACGACCAACGTCGCGAACTCGGGCGGCAAGGTCGCGCTCGTCCAGGGCACGACCGCGCTCGCCTGCGGCGCCTCCGCCGGGAGCTGTTCCGCCGTTTCCTCGGTCGCCGACCTCGTCGGCTACGGCTCGGCGACCGACTACGAGGGCTCGGGTGCCGCGCCTGCGCTCTCGAGCACCACTGCCGCCGTGCGTGCGGGCGACGGCTGCACGGACACGAACGTCAATTCGGCCGACTTCACGGCCGTCGCGGCCGCGCCGCGGAACGCGGCGACGGCGGCGCTGACCTGCTCGAGCTCGCCGTCTCCGAGCGCGAGCGTCTCCCAGGATGCCGCCGTCGACGTCGACATCCAGCCGGTCCTCTCGATCACGCTCGAGCGACCGACGATCAGCTTCGGCACGGTCGTCGCGGGCGACGTCCCCGCCGCCGTCTCCGAGCGCGTCACCGTCGTCAGCAACAACGCGACCGGCTACGCGCTCACCGTGCACCGCTCCGTGTTCACGCCGGCCGACCTGCCGCTCGCGATCTCAGGATCCGCACCCATAGGTGCGCAGATCGGCCCCTCCCTCGCCGGCGGTGCGCTGGCCGGAATCCCGATCGCGCCCGCTGGCGACCTGACGGTGGGCACCACGTCCGCGTCCAGCGGAGGAGCCGGTGACGTCTGGCAGACGAGCCTCGCGTTCTCCTCGCCGATCCCGACGCTCGCGGCCGGCCACTACTCGGGAACGCTCACCTACACGCTGATCGGCCGGTGATCCTCTGCTTCGCCTCCGCTGCGTGCCTCCTCGCGCCCGCCTTCGCAGGCGCGAGCGGCGCGCGGCCGCATGTGTCGCTCGTCGCCTCGCCGGCGCACGTCGCGCTCACCGGCGCGGCGCGCCGGGTCGTGTCGGTGACGAGCTCGGGCAGCGAGCCGGTCAGCGTCGAGGTCGTCAGGGCCGGCTACGGCCTCGACCTCCGCGGCCGGCCGCAGGTTCTGCGCCGGCGCTCGTCGTGGATCAAGGTCCGACCACGGCGGTTGACGATCGCGCCCGGCGGGCGCGCCACGCTGGTCGTCGCCTCCTCGCCGCCGGCGCGCGCCGAGCCGGGCGACCACTCGGAGCTCGTGCTCCTGGCCACGCGCCCGGTCCGCACGGCCGCACTCTCCGTGCGGATGCGTCTCGGCGTGATCGTCGTCGTCCGGGTCCCGGGACGTATCGTCCGTCGCCTGGAGGCCTTGCGCCTGCGCGTTCGTCCGCGCAGGCTCGAGCTGCTGGTCGCGAACCGCGGCAACGTCACGGAGACGATCGCCCGGCGGTGCGTCACCGTCACGGTCCGCCGCGCGGGTCGCGTGCTCGCGCGCCTGCATCCGACCGCGCGGAACGTCCTTCCGCACGCGAGCGGCCTGCTCGAGCTTCCCTTCCGCCGCCCGAAGAGCGGTCGCATCGGGGTCATCGTCGCGCTGTCGCCGGGCCCACCGTGCGCGAGCCCGCGAAGGCGTACCTTCTCGCTGCGGTTCTGAAATTCCCCTATGTGTTGTCGGCAGTCCGAGGTCCTTCTAGGCCGGGAGCGCCGTGGTGTCGACGCCTCCCGCGCGACGTGACTCGAACGCCGCGATCGCCGGCTCGTGCTGGAGCGTGAGCCCGATGTCGTCGAGCCCGTTCAGCAGCCGGTGGCGGAGGAACTGGTCGAACTCGAAGGAGATCAACGGCCCTCCCGGCGGGCCGATCGTCTGATCTTCGAGATCGATGCTCAGCTCGGTCTCGCGCGCGAGCCCGCGCACCTGCTCTGACGGGAGCGCGATCGTCAGCAGTCCGATCTGGGCCGCGTTGCCCGCGAAGATGTCGCCGAAGGAAGGAGCGACGATCGCCTCGAAGCCGTAGTCCAGGAGTGCCCAGGCGGCGTGCTCGCGCGAGGAGCCGCAGCCGAAGTTGCGGCCGGCGAGGAGGATCGTGGCGCCCATGTACTCGGGGCGGTTCAGCTCGAAGGCGGGATCCTGCCGCCAGTCGTGGAAGAGGAACTCGCCGAAGCCGGTGCGCTCGATGCGCTTCAGGAACTGCTTGGGGATGATCTGGTCCGTGTCGACGTCGGCGCGGTCGAGCACTGCGACCCGCCCGGTCAGCCGGTCGACGACCCTCACGCCTCCACCCCGTCGGCGGCAAGCTCGCGCACGTCCACGAAGCGGCCCGTGAGCGCGGCCGCGGCCGCCATCGCCGGACTGACGAGGTGTGTCCTCCCGCCGCGGCCCTGGCGGCCCTCGAAGTTGCGATTCGAGGTCGAGGCGCAACGCTCGCCCGGCCCGAGCACGTCCGGATTCATCCCCAGACACATCGAGCAGCCGGCGCGCCGCCACTCGAAGCCGGCCCGCAGGAAGACGGCGTCGAGTCCCTCGTCCTCGGCCTGGCGCCGGACGGCGGCCGATCCGGGGACGACCATCGCCCGCACCGAGGGGTGCACGCGCCGGCCGCCGACGACCGAGGCCGCGACCCGCAGGTCTTCGATGCGGGCGTTGGTGCAGGAGCCGATGAAGACCCGGTCGACGGCGATGTCCGCGATCGGCGTCCCCGGCTCGAGCGCCATGTAGGCGAGCGCGCGCTCAGCGGCCGCGCGGTCGTCGGGATCGGCGAGCTCCGACGGATCGGGGACGCGGCCGTCCACGGGCGCGACCATCCCCGGATTCGTCCCCCAGGTCACCTGCGGGGCGAGCTCGCGGACGTCGACCTCGACCTCACGGTCGAAGACGGCGTCCTCGTCCGAGGCGAGCTGTCGCCAGGCGTCGAGCGCCCGCTCCGAGGCCGCACCGGCGGGTGCTCCCGGCCGGCCTTCGAGGTAGGCGAAGGTGGTGTCGTCGGGGGCGATCATCCCGGCCCGGGCGCCCGCCTCGATCGACATGTTGCAGATCGTCATCCGGCCCTCCATCGAGAGCCCGCGGACGAACGGCCCCGCGTACTCGATCACGTGCCCCGCTCCGCCGCCGACCCCGATCCGCCCGATCGCCCCGAGGATCGCGTCCTTCGCCGTCACCCCGAGCGGCAGCTCCCCCTCGAACGAGACGCGCATTGTCTGCGGCCGACGCTGGGGCAGGGTCTGCGTGGCGAGGACGTGCTCGACCTCGGAGGTGCCGATTCCGAATGCGAGTGCGCCGAACGCGCCGTGCGTCGAGGTATGGCTGTCGCCGCAGACGATCGTCATCCCCGGCTGGGTCACGCCGAGCTCGGGGCCGATCACGTGCACGATGCCCTCCCGTCCGCTCCCGGTGGCGTACAGCGGGACGCCGAACTCCGCGCAGTTCCTCCGCAACGCTTCGAGCTGTGCGCGGGCGAGCGGGTCGCTCACGGGCCCGTCGACGGTCGGGACGTTGTGGTCCATCGTCGCGAGCGAGAGGTCCGGGCGGCGCACGCGCCGGCCGGTGAGGCGCAGGCCCTCGAACGCCTGCGGCGAGGTGACCTCGTGGATCAGGTGCAGGTCGACGTACAGGAGCGCCGGTTCGCCGGGCTGCTCCCGGACGACGTGCGCCTCCCAGACCCGATCGAACAGCGTAGGCACCTCAGGCTCCCACCTCACGCTCGCAGCGCGCGCAGTAGGTGACCCGGGCGCCGTTCCGCTCGGCACCCTCGACAGGGACCGGCTGGAGGCAGTCGCAGTAGTAGCCGGGATAGAGGGCTGCAATGTCCGGCGTCGGCGGTAGCGACGGGTCAGTCGGAATCGTCTGTGGCGTGTACATGGTCTTACCTCCGCTCTCTCGATGCAGGTGGCTCCGCCTGGTGATCTGAGCTAGCCGGCGGAGACGGAGGAAACGGGGCGCCGGCTAGCGCACAAAGGCGAACGCGATGAGGCCGATGAGCCGGCAAGTCGAGGTCGCGTTCACGGTCGCGCGCTGCATCAGCGGCTTCAAGAGTAGAGTGGCCCTCGCGCCACGTCAACTCGCTGAGAACGGCACCCACAGACAAGAGTGGCACTGCGCCAGGAGATCGAGCGGGAGGCACTCGCCGCGCGCGAGGCGGCCTCTCGACTGACCGACGAGCGCGTCGAGGATGCGCTCGCCGCGGCGGCCGCGATCCTGCGCGAGCGGCGAGCCGAGGTGCTCGCGGCCAACGCGGCCGACGTCGAGGCTGTGGCCGGCCAGCTGGACGAGGGCACGCTCGACCGGCTTCGCCTCGACGAGGCGCGCCTGGCCGCGCTCGCTGCCCAGGTCGAGGCCACCGCCGCGCTCGAGCCGCTCGAGCGCGAGATCGGCACGCGCACGCTCGCCAACGGTCTGGTGGTGGACGAGCGGCGGATCCCGATCGGGACGGTCGGGGCGAACTTCGAGGCGCGGCCGAACGTCGCCCTCGACGTCGCCGGGCAGCTGCTGAAGAGCCTGAACGCGGCGGTGCTCCGCACGGGTGGCGCCGCGCTGCAGACCGTCACGGCGCTGGTCGACGACGTGCTGCGCCCGGCGCTCGAGCGTGCCGGGCTGCCGCCGGCCGCAGTCGGGCTCGTGCGCTCGGCGGACCGCGAGGGGGCACGCGTCCTCGTCTCGATGCCGACGCTCGTGCCGCTCGTCATCCTGCGCGGCAGCGGACCGAGTACTGCGGAGCTCTCCAGTCTCGCGGCGACGAATGGTGTGCGCACGCTCGCGCACGCCGAGGGCGGAGGAGTGCTGTACGTGCACGGCGCTGCGTCTCGCGACAAGGCGCTCGTTTTGGCTGAGGCGAGCCTCGACCGGCTGGGCGTCTGCAACCGGTTGAACCTGGCGCTCGTCGACCGCGGCGCGCAGCGGTTGCTCGAGCCGCTGCTCGAGCTGTTCCAAGCACACGGACTGGAGGTCCGTGGCGAAGGAGGCGAGCCTCTCGACGTCCCGCTCGGGCACGAGTGGGCGAGCGACCCGGAGCGCGTCGCGACCGTCACCGTCGCGCTCGTCGACGGCCTCGAGGAGGCGCTGCGGATCGCCAACGACGAGACTTCCGGACTCGCGGCGGGGATCGTCACAGAGGACGCCGAGGCGGCGCAGCGCTTCCTCGACGGGTATCGCGGCACCGCAGCCTTCTGGCACGCGCCGACCAGGTTCACCGACGGGTTCCAGCTGACCGGCGCCCCGGAGACGGGGATCAACGTCGACGGCGTTCCGGGTCCGCGTGGGCCTGTCACCTACCGCGACCTCTGGCTGCGCCAGTACCGGGTCGTCGGCGACGGAACGCAGCGCCCGTGACCGTCGTGGTGAAGCTCGGGTCGAGCCTGGTCGCGGGTCCCGGCGGACGCGTGCGGCGCTCGCTGCTCCGCGCGCGCGGGCGGGAGATCCGGCGGATCGTCCAGGGCGGCGAACCGGTCTGCGTCGTTTCCTCCGGGGCGATCGCGCTCGGGCTGCCGCGCCTGGGCCTCGACCGACGCCCGCGCAGCGTCGCACGACTGCAGGCTGCCTCCGCGCTCGGCCAGGCACAGCTGCAGGCCGCGTGGGACGAGGCGCTCGCCCCGCTCCCGGCTGCACAGGTGCTCCTCACCGCCGCGGACATCGGCGACCGCAGGACGTACGTCAACGCCCGCAGTGCGCTCGACGCGCTGTTCAGGCTCGGCGCGGTCCCGGTCGTGAACGAGAACGACGCGACCGCCACCGACGAGATCACGTTCGGCGACAACGACGCGCTCGCCGCGCAGGTTGCCGTCCTGCTGCGCGCCCGCCTGCTCGTGTTGCTGTCGGAGGTAGAGGGCGTCTACTCGCGGACGCCGGGCACCCCCGGCGCGGAGCTGATCGAGGAGGGAGCCCGCGCGACGGAAGCGGCGCTCGGCGACGTCAGTCCGCTCGGCCGCGGCGGGATGGGCAGCAAGGTCCTTGCCGCCGAGCTCGCCGCCTCCGCGGGGATCCCGACCGTGATCGCGGGCGGGCGGGGCGAGTCTGTGCTGGAGCCGATCCTCGCCGGCGAGCCGCGCGGGACCCGGTTCGCCGCGGCCGAGCGGAGCGAGCCGGCGTTCAAGCTCTGGCTGCGCTTCGGGAAGCCGGTCCGAGGGCGGATCGCAGTCGACGCGGGGGCGCGCCGCGCTCTCGTCGAGGACGGCGCGAGCCTGCTCGGTGTCGGTGTCGTCTCCTGCGAGGGCGCGTTCCAGGCGGGTGACGCCGTCGAGCTCGTCGGCCCCGACGGGGTCGCGTTCGCGAAGGGCATCGCCTCGGTGCCGGCTCGAGAGGCCGCGACGCGCGGCGTCGAAGCAGTCCACCGCGACCGCCTCGTCGTCCTGTGATCGTCGGTGAGCGAACTGCTCGCGGCGGCGCGCCGACGGCCGTCGAGCTGCCCGAGAACGTCATGCGTAGGAGCTGCCGGCGGGGGCTGGGAGGTAGGCTCCGGCTGTGATCGCGAAGGCGCCGTTCGGGACGACGGGACACGAGAGCACCCGCACGCTGTTCGGTGCTGCCTCGTTGTCGACCGTCTCGCAGCGCGAGGCGGATCGCGCGCTCGAGACGGCCGTTCGGTACGGCGTGAACCACGTCGACACCGCAGCCTCCTACGGAGATTCCGAGCTGAGGCTTGCCCCGTGGCTCGCGCGGGAGCGCGACCAGT
>JBKPSO010000311.1:0-3908 GCA_046735055.1 Actinomycetota bacterium | reverse complement strand
CGCTGCCGCTCCGCTACGCCGGCTACTCGACCTGCTTTCGGCGCGAGGCCGGCGCGGCGGGCAAGGATACGCGCGGGATGTTCCGCGTCCACCAGTTCGACAAGGTCGAGATGTTCTCGTTCACGCGGCCCGAGGACTCGGCCGAGGAGCACGAGCTGCTGCTCTCGATCGAGGAGGAGATCGTCGCCGAGCTCGGGTTCCCGTACCGGGTCGTGAACGTCGCCGCCGGCGATCTCGGCGCCTCCGCGTCGAAGAAGTACGACATCGAGGCGTGGATGCCGGCCCAGCAGCGCTACCGGGAGATCACCTCGACCTCGAACACGACTGACTTCCAGGCGCGGCGGCTCGAGGTGCGCTACCGGGGCGAGCGCGGACCGGAGCTCGTCCACACGCTGAACGGCACAGCGATCACCGCGCGCAGCCTGATCGCGATCATGGAGAACTTCCAGGACGAGGACGGCTCGATCGCCGTGCCGTCGGTGCTCGAGGAGTTCGGCGCGCCGGCCAGAGTCGGAGTCGCCGCGTAGGGCGGGAGCGGCTAGGCGGCCGTCGCTTCCCAGACGCCGCGGCTTCGGGTGGCGACGCGGAGCAGACGGTCGGGCTCGTAGAACTGGAGGTCGACTGCGAGAGCGTTCGGGAGGCCGGTGCCGAACACCGACCACCTGCCACCCGCATCCACGGACTCGAACACGCCGACATCGCAGGCGACCCACACCCGGTCCGGGCTCGCGGGATCGCTGACGATCGCGTTCACCGGGATGGAAGGCAGATTCGCGGTGACGTCCCTCCATGTCGCACCGGCGTCGTCCGACCGAAAGACCACGCCCGGATTCGAAAACGTCGCCCACTGCCGCTCAGGACCTGCAGGTTCGACCAAAAGGTCGCTGATCCATCCATCTCGAGGCTTCGTCAGTGCGATCGGTGCACCCCAGGTTCCGTTCTCCCAGCGCAGCCTGAGGACGTCGCCGCTGATGGTGCCGACGAAAATCGTGTCCGGCGTGGGGATGGCCAGCGCGGAGGCGACCGGCGGCCGACCGGACTGCGGCTGGGCGAGCGCGACGCGCCTCCAGTTCGCCCCGCTGTCGCGGGAGATGTACACGATCTGCCCGGCCTTCGCGACCACTTCGCCGTTCACCTCGAGGGGCGGATAGAAGAGCTTCAGAAGTTGGGGGGAGTCGCCGGGAGGCGTGACGTCCTGCCAGCTGTCCGCGTCGCCGCGGCGGTCCGAGCGCTCCGTGTACATGTAGTAGTACGAGTGGAAGCACGTGTCGGGACGGGCCATGTTCGTTCCACAGTCGCCGCCGTCCCCGGGCCCGACCTGGGTCCAGGCGTTCACTCCCTCCCGGCGGACGGTGCCGTCGTCCTGCAGACCGGCCAGCAGCCAGATCGGCTCATCCGGCCGCTGGGTCAGATATTCCACTTCGCTGATCGCTAGGCCGGCATTGAGCGACTGCCACGACTCCCCCCGGTCGGGACTGCGGAAGGCGCCGCCGTCGTTCCCGGCGTAGAGGACGTTCACATCGCGGGGGTCGAATGCCATGGCGTGCTGATCCGGGTGGATCGAGTCGCCGTCGCCGATTCGGCTGGAGATGTCGGTCCAGTCCCACCGGTCGCCGGCACGGACACCTCTCACGAGCTCGATCGCACCCAGGTACAGCGTGTCGTCACCCGCAGGCGGGACAGCGACGTACCAGTCGTAGGCCGCTTGTCGCACATCGAGGACGTTGTCGATGTATTCGCCGACGCGGAACGAGGGGAGCTCGATCGGCTCGTACGGCCCGTCCTCGACCGTCCGATGCCAGAGCAGCGCCTCGCCCTGGAATGCGGCGAAGACGAACGCTTGCGCCGGGTCCGAGGGGACGTGCGCAACCGCCATGCGCTCTCGGTCCTGGTCGAGTGCCCCCAGACCAGGGAGCTGGACGCGGGCGGGCGCGCCCTGGCCGCGGGCGCTGAACAGGCCGTCGGGGGCTGCCAGCAGGATCTCGGCCTCGTCGCCGTGATAGGCGAGTGAGACGTCCCAAGTCACACCGCGGTGCAACATCGACCAGCCGGCCGCGCCGTCGGCCGTAACCGCCGCACCGCCGGTCGTGGCGGCGATCAGCCTCTGCCCGTCCCGCGGATCGACGACGAGCCGGTAGAAACCGATTCCGGCGAAGACGTTCTGGGCGACGATCGTCCACGTCCTCCCCCCATCCTTGGAGACCAGGATCCCCTGGCCGAGATGGAAGTACTCCGAGTCCCCTTCTCCGGTACCTGCGTACACAGTGGAGGCGTCCGACGGGTCGAACGTGAGCGCACCGATCGCGAGCGTCGGCTGGTCGTCCGTCCGAGCCGTCCAGCTCGTCCCGCCGTTCACCGTCTCCCAGATCCCACCGGCGGCGCTTCCGATCAAGACGTGATCCGAGTTCGTCGGGTCGACGGCGATCGCCGACACTCGGCCGGACACCGTCACCTTGCTACCGGGCCCGCTTCCATAGGTCTGGCCGTTGGGAATCCCGTGAGGGCCCAGTGATTGCCAGGCGATCGCGGGGCTGGGCGGAGCTGCTTCGAGCAGCGCGGCGCGCGCCTGCGCAGCGCGGAGGTAGAGCAACCGAGACGACTGGGCGCCGACCGCATCGCGCGCGTCGTCAGGCTCGAGCGTCGTCGACCGGCGACTCAGCCCCGCGCCTCCTGGAACTCGGCCTGCCGCAAGAACGTCTTCCCGGTCACTGCGGGCTGTCCGTTCGACTCTTTTGCTCCGCGCGCCTGCCGGCGGAGGCGACGTCCATCGGCGCCTTCACTTCACGCCCGCTCCGCCGCCGTCGCCCCGCTCCTTTGTCTCATCGCCGTCGAGCGGTGCGTCGGGTTCGTCCTCACCGTCTTCGTCCAACGGCAGCTCAGGCCGATCCCATAGCCCGCGCGAAGCCTCGAACTGGCGGCGGCGTCGCTCGGCGTTGTCGCCCGGCTCACGATTCTGATCGTCCTTTCGCTTCATGTTCCTCCTCTCCGCGTCTTCCACCCCACCCGCTCGAGTCGGTGCGCAACGAGAAACCCAACCGAGGCCGCGACCGCGACCATCGGAATGTCGATCAGTACGAACGCCCAGCTGATCGCTGCTTCGCCGCTCACCACCGACGCCATCATCCCGAACCCGATCGTGAGCACCGCACCGATCGGCCAACGCAATGATGGGCGGAGCCCCCGGGCGAGCGCCCCCAGCACTACGCCGCAGCCGATTGGAAGAAGCTCTTGCACCAATCAGCCCCCGATCCGAATCGGCGCCAGAGCCCTGACCGCCGAGCCGCCGATTATCGCCGCCGCAGTCGTCCGGGTCAAGAAGGGAACGATCGGCCAAACCGTGTCCGGTGTGACCACGGCGAGACGCGAACGCATTCGCTTAACCAACTCCACCGGCGGGGTGCCGGAGCGGTCGAACGGGGCGGTCTTGAAAGCCTCGACCGCGCCTGACGACGTCGCGACCGACCGGGCCGGAATCCCTGTATGCAAGCCGTTTCCGCGCTCCGTCGCCGAGCCGGCCGCGAAGCGATATACGGCCTCGGGATGGCCCGTGTACGTCCCGCGCATTGCCCACGCATTGCCCAGCGAGACCGCGCCGTGGTGCTCGGGTGACGAAGTACGTACTTCGTCCGGGAGCTCGGCGCGCACGTAGCCAGGCAGGTGCCCGAGACTCGCTTACGGCGTTGGCAGTAGTACGCGGTTACTGCGGTGGCAGTAGTCAGCGTGGCCCGGCCGCCCTTATGGTCCCGCTGGGAGAATCGGCAACGAAGGGGGCATTGTGCGACATTCGATCTTGCGTTCCTGCGATTCGAGGGGAGGACCGCGGTGAGCGCTCACAGGGATAGGACCGGTGGAGGTCGCTCCCGCCGATGGTTCGTCGTCGGAGCGTTGGCGGCGGTGGCGGCCTTGGC
>JBKPSO010000310.1:0-5465 GCA_046735055.1 Actinomycetota bacterium | reverse complement strand
CGTGATGGAGCTGGGCTTCCTCCAGCGCCTGCGCGCGAGCGAGCTCTGGGAGCGCATCGGCGTCTTCTTCGGCACCCCCGCGGGCGCGCTTGCCGGGTGCATGGCCGTCCTCGACCGACTCGACGACCTCGAGCGGTTTCTACTCGAGCTCCGGCCAGAGGACGCCTTCCGCGCGCAAACACTCTGGCGGCTGCCACTACGACCGGCCCGAGGTCGAGCTCATCGTCGGCTTTCGCTACCTCCCGCGCTACCCGGTGCTCGGCGCCGGCATGCTCCGCTCGGCCGCGGAGAGGATGCGCCGCTACTCGAAGCTGCCGGCGGCACCCCGACTCGTCGCGGAGCTCGAGGAGGTCGTCGCCGACTGGCGCGACCGGTCGGTACTGGAGCTGCGTGCGCTCCGGCACGACGTGCTCGACCTCGTCGCCGACAGGCCGGAGCTCGCGAGCAAGGTCGAGGCCCGCTTCGGCGAGGCTCGGTTTCCGTTCCGCCACGACCGCGTGAGCCCTCGGATCACGGTCGTCGGCGAGGCGAACGGCGCGAGCCTCGATCCCGGGTTCCGGAACCCGAAGCCGTGGACGGCGGAGCAGAAGCGAGAGCTGATCGCCCTCGGCCGCGATGCCGCCGACCGCGCGCTACGCGCGCACGGCTACTCGTGATTGCTCGCCCCCCGCTCGCTTCCGTCGGGGCTGCCCGATGATTGCCGCCACGCTGTCGCCGCCCGCGTCTCCGCCGCTCGTCGTCACGGCTCCGGCCGAGCGCGAGGTCTCCTTCGGGCAGGTCGCCGGGCGGATCCCGCGAGGAGACTGGGCGATCGTCGTCCGGGCGGACGAGAAGCTCGTCGCCGTCAAGCGCGTGGCCGGCGGGAGCTTCGACTTCCTGGTCTCTCTGCCGCGGCGCGACACCGACGTGCGCGTGAGCCTCTACGGGCCCGGAGGGCGGCGGCAGGTGACGAAGACGATCCGGCACGTGTTCGGCCTGCCGCGGTCCGCGGCGCCCCGGGCCGTGGCAGGCTCGCGCGACGGGGCGCTCCAGCGGACGGTGGGGATGCTGGCGCGCGCCTTCCGGGGGACGAGCGGCGTCTACGTCGAGGATCTCGTCAGCGGCCGCGGGGCTGCGTGGAACGCCCGGGCACGGTTTCCTGCCGCCTCGACGCTGAAGCTGGCGATCGCGGTCGAGGGGTTGCGCGCGCACGGCGGGAAGCCCGAGTCCGGCTCGTACCTCGACTCGCTGCTGCGGCGGATGCTGATCGAGTCGGACAACGGCGCGGCGAACGAGGTCGAGTCGCTGTTCGGAGGCGGCCGCCGTGTCGACGAGCTGCTCCGCGGGCTCGGCCTCGGCGACTCGTGGATGGGAGGCGGCTACCTGCGCGGGACGGCGTTCGTGCCGCCGATCCCGGTCCGGGTCGAGAGCCAGCCGTCGTTTCCCTGCTGCAAGTACACGACCGCGTACGACCTGGCGCGGCTCCTCGCCTACGTCCACCTCGCGGCCGGCGGCCGTGGGCCGCTGGTCGCCTCCTACGGTTCGGCCTTCACCCCTTCGGACGCGCGCTACCTGCTCTACCTGCTGGCACACGTCGCCGACCGCGGCAAGCTCGGCCGTTACCTCGCCGGCGGTCCCTACGCCCTGATCCACAAGGCTGGGTGGATCTCGTACGCGAGGCACGACGCCGGCCTCGTCTACTGGCCGGGCGGAGTCTTCGTCGCCGCGGTGATGACGACAGGGAGCGGCGTCGGCGCCGCCTCGGACCTGCTCGCAGCGCGGGTCGCGCGCGTGACGCTCCAGCGCGTACGGCGACTCGGGTAGCTACGGTGCGAGCCGTGCGGGGTCTGCTGCTCGCGCTCGTCTTCGCGGTGCCGGGCACTGTGAGCGCGACGCCGCCTCCGAAGCCGGCGATCGTGTCGAAGCCGATCCCGTTCGGCGCGACCCGGCGCGCCGAGATGGCGGCCTACGCGAGGCGGCACTACGGCCTGAATACGTGGCGACTGGTCCACCCACACGTGATCGTCGAGCACTACACGGCCTCGAACAGCTTTTCCGCGGCGTACTCGACGTTCGCGGCCGACGCGCCGGACTCCGAGCTCCACGAGCTGCCCGGGACCTGCGCCCACTTCGTGATCGACACGGACGGAACCATCTACCAGCTCGTCCCGCTCTCGACGATGTGCCGGCACACCGTCGGGCTGAACGACACCGCGATCGGGATCGAGCACGTTGGCACGAGCGACGCCCAGATCCTCGGCAACCCGCAGCAGCTCGGTGCGTCGATCGCGCTCACCGCGTGGCTGATGCATCGGTACGGGATCCAGCTGCGCAACGTGATCGGGCACAACGAGAGCCTGACGAGCCCGTTCCACCACGAGCGGGTCGCAGCCTGGCGCTGCCAGACGCATGGGGATTGGTCCCGTGGGGATATGAATGTGTACCGCCGGAGACTCGCGGCGCTCGCCCGTCGCTACGGCGTCCACCTCGGACCGCCGGCGCGGCTCGTCGATCCGCACTGTTGAAAGGAGAATCCAGCCCTTTTACAGTCTCCTTACATCACGATTAGACCCTTCACTCATGGGACGGCGATACTGATCTTGCCCATGCGGCGCCTTCTATTCATCGTGCTCGCAATCTGCCTTGGCCTGCCCGCCGGGGCCTCCGCGGTGCAGGAGCTGCCGGGCGACGGGAGCCTCGTCGTCGACAATGCGCGGGGTCTCGTGACGGTGCGTGCACGCGGCGGCATCATCGGCCGCTTCGACTCCGGACGCCTCGTCGTCGAGGATCCGCAGGAGGGTGACGGCAGCGGGCCCATCGTCTACGGAGCAGATCGGATACGGGAACTGGGCCCGAGGACCACGCTCTACATCGGCGAGGACGTCCGCTTTCGCCTGATCGGCGGCTTCTACCGTGTCTCCGTCAACGCGTACGGAATGGACATCAGCGCGGTCGGCCGCGGTACCGCGATGCTCGACGGCAGCGGCTTCGCGGAGCAGCCGGGACGCTTCCAGATCAACGGCGGGCTGTGGCAGCCGATGCCGGACGACGCGACGCGGTACACGCTCGGTGCGAGCTCACAACAGAGCTCGTCCGGCCAGGAGAAGCCGCAGGGCCCGTTCGTTCCGCACGGGCAGTAATACTGAGTAACCAGTGAGCGCAGCCGGTACCCAGACCGTGCTCGTCGTCGAGGACGAGAGCTCGATCGCGTCCTTCGTCGCGCTCTATCTGAAGAACGCGGGCTACGGCGTGAAGACCGCCGCGACCGGCAACGAGGCACTCGCCGACGTCGCTGCGGAGACGCCCGCACTGATCGTGCTCGACCTGATGCTCCCCGACATCGACGGGATCGAGGTCTGCCGGCGCATCCGCAAGAGCTCCGACGTGCCGATCCTGATGCTGACCGCGCGGGACGAGGACGTCGACAAGATCATCGGGCTCGAAGTCGGCGCCGACGACTACCTGACGAAGCCCTTCAACCCCCGCGAGCTCGTCGCCCGCGTGAAGTCGATCCTGCGCCGCGCGGCGCCCGAGCGGCGGCAGATCGAGAGCAAGCAACTCCGCCACGGCGACCTTCTCGTCGACGCCGGCCGTCGCGAGGTACATGTCGGCGACGAGGAGGTCCAGCTCGCCCCGAAGGAGTTCGACCTCCTCTGGGAGCTGCTCGACCATCGCGGGCTCGTGCTCACACGTGACCAGCTGCTCGAACGAGTCTGGGGCTACACGTTCGCCGGCGACACGCGCACGGTCGACGTGCACGTGCGCCAGCTCCGCCGCAAGCTGGGCGACGCCTCTCCGATCGTGACCGTGTGGGGCGTGGGGTACAAGGTCACGCCGGCGAAGGACGTCGCAGCCTAGGGCTCGACCATGTTCAGTTCGCTGCGATTCCGGTTGCCGGCGTTCTTCCTCGCCGGTGTCGTGATCGCGGGACTGATCTCGATCGCGGTCGCGACCCGGCTCTTTCAGGAGCACGTCCGCTCGCAGAACCTCTCCCAGCTCAAGCGCGAGGCGCGCGGGCTCACCGAGCTGTACGCGCAGCAGGCGATCCGCTCGAGCGACGAGGGCCGATCGGCGCCCGACTTCGCGGCGGCCGAGCTGGAGAAGGCGACCGGCGCCCGCCTCTTCTACGTCGGCGTGCCGATCTTCCCGGGTCAGGCCTCCGGCCTGCGCGAGCTGCCGCAGTCCGCCGTCGACTGGGACGCGCTCCAGGAGGGTCGCGTGATCACGTTCGACTTCACGCCGCCGGGCGAGGACAAGAGCTTCCTGGCCGTCGGCCAGCCGCTCAAGCTTGCGGGCGGGAAGAGTCCGACCTTCGGCGCGCTGATCGTCGCAAAGCCCAAGACCGAGCTGACGCAGGGCTGGCTGTCGCTCGTCGAGCTGTTGTTCGTCGCGCTCGGGATCGGGCTCGTCGTCTCGACCGTGCTCGCGTGGTACCTGTCGCGCCGGATCGCGACGCCCGTGCTCGCGCTCGCCAAGGCGGCCGACCAGATCGCCGAGGGCAAGTACGACATCGCCGTTCCCGAGGTGCCCAGGAGCGGCGAGGTGGGCCACCTGGCGGAGCGCTTCAAGCAGATGGCCGCGCGGCTCGCCGAGGCGGAGAAGCAGGAGCGGAACTTCCTGATGTCGGTCTCGCACGAGCTGCGCACTCCGCTGACCGCGATCCGCGGCCACGCCGACGCCCTGCGCGAGGGCGTGGTCGGCGACCCGGAATCGCGGGCGGCGTCGCTCGACGTGATCGCGGCGGAGGCGGACAGGCTCGAGCGGCTCGTCGGCGACGTGCTCGACCTCGCGAAGCTCGACGCACACCGGTTTACACTGCTGAAGGAGGAGGTCGACATGGGTCGCCTGGTCGACCAGGTCTACGCTGCGTTCGGCGAGGAGGCGCGCCGACGCGGGATCGACTACGAGTGCGACGCCGACGCGATCCCGGTGATCGTCACCGACGGCGACCGCGTTTTCCAGATCGTCTCGAATCTCGTCGCGAATGCCTTTCGCTGGACGCCGGACGGCGGTCGCGTCTCGCTCGCGCTCGCCGCGGACAACGGGACGATCTCGGTCTCGGTCGCCGACACCGGCCCCGGGATCAAGCCGAACGAGCAGGAGCGGATCTTCCGGCCGTTCTGGTCGCGGGACGGTGGGGGCACAGGCCTCGGCCTCGCGATCGCCCGCGAGCTCGCCGTCGCCCTCGGCGGCCGGATCGTGCTCGAGAGCGAGCCGGGTGAGGGAAGTCGCTTCGACCTCCTGCTGCCCGCGACACCCCCCTCGTAGTACCGTCCCGCCGTGGCCGTCGCCGTTCTCGACTCGCCGCGCTCGCGTGCGCGCGCAACGCTCGCCGCGCTCCGGCCGCGGCAATGGTCGAAGAACCTGCTGCTCTTCGCAGGGCTGATCTTCGCGGCGAAGCTCGGCGACGCAACGCGCTGGCTGGAGGCGCTCGTTGCCTTCGCCGTCTACTGCGCCGCCTCTAGCGCCGCGTACCTCGTCAACGA
>JBKPSO010000309.1:0-6456 GCA_046735055.1 Actinomycetota bacterium | reverse complement strand
GCCGGTGACGAGGATCGTGCCGGAGCTCGCTCCAGGCGCGCTCCCGTCCTTCCACCAGCCGGCGCGGTGGATGTTCTTCGGGATGCCGAGGGTGCCGTGCCGCACGTCGATGCCGACCGGCGTCACCGCCGCGTCGATGCCGACCGACCTGACATGGACGCGCGTCGGCCTCGACGCTCGGGCGTCCCGAGCCGGCAGATAACCAGCGGCGTCGGCGCCGCCCGCGAGGATGCCCGGTGCCGCCAGCGTGGTCTCGACCGTGAGCGGACACGCAGTCGTGAACGTTCGGATGAAGGCTGAGCCCGTCAGGCGCTCGCGGTAGGCGTAGAAGCCGGCCTTGCCGAGCTGGACCGGCGGCGAGCGGACCTCGACGTCGCCCCCGACCATCACGGTGCCTTCCCAGTAGGGCCGGCCGGCGCAGCGAATAGCGGAGCGGGCGGCGAATGGGCCGAAGAGCTCGACCTCGATGGTCGCCGCCGTCTGCCCGAGACCGCTGACCCGAATGCGGTCGAAGACCCGCGTGCCGCGGCGCGCGACCTCGGCCGAGGCCGCCGTCCGCAGCGTCGGCGCGGCGTGCACCGTCACGCCGGTCGTGGCGATGAGGCGCTGGGATGCGGGCGCGGCGAGCCGCTGTGCGTTGGGCGCCGCCGCTTTGGTGGTGGCGGCGAAGATCCTCGGCAGCGTCGCGGCCAGTCGCCCCGTCTCGACCCGGAGCCTGACCAACCCGGCGCTTGTCGGTGCCAGCGGCACGAGCGCGACGCCATCCTCGCCCGTTCGCGCGCGCGTCACCGCATCGCCGGCGGCAACCCGTAGCGGGACGTCCGGGAGCGCATAGCCCTCGGCGGAGAGCACACGGACTGTCACCGACGCCGGCTTTGCGACCGTCGGCACCGCCGAGAAGCGCGTCTCGATCCGGTAGGGGCCGTGGTAGCGCTGGGACTCGACCGCGACCCGCTCGTACAGCGCGACGACCCGCGCGCCGAGCGCCGCCCGATCGGCCCCGCCGGGGCGGGTGTCGCCGATCAGCGAATGAACGTACAGCGCGACGGCCGCCTGCTGGTTCGGTTCCTTGCTCCGACCATACGCCCAGATCGCGTAGGCGATCTTCTGCTGCCGCTCGACGGGCACCGGCGCGTGGTCGCGGTCGCGTAACCTCCGAAGCCGCGACTCCCGGTACCTGTAGGCGGCCGACGCATACCAGAAGCCGGAATCGATGCAGAACGTCGGCCCGCCGCCGGCAACCGCGCCGCGATAGTCACCGAACCAGCGGATGCCATAGCGGCTCCGGTGGTAGAAGCCGACCCCCAGCGTGCCACAGGTGTCTCGGCCTCCGCGCGAGCAGGGATCGTTCTCGTTCGACGGCTCGGCCGCAAACGACGGTGACGGTGCCCCGGCGAGCACCACCGCCGCCGCCAGAAGACCTGCAGTGGACTGGGCGACGCGAGCAATCAGAAGCACAGCAGCCACCTCCTACGCAGCCGCTCCACGCTCTCCTCCTTCGGCACCCGTCTGACTTCGGCCGATCGACGGGAACAACGCGCCACCTGACAGAGCCTGGAAGCACCAGAGGTCGAGACTCGGCGTCCCGACCCCGGAGACGAAAGCCGGCCGTGATCGGGAATTCATCGAGTCGATCTGAGGGACCCGCGCGCTCGTCGCTCGCCGGATGGGAGGGCCCCCCAGACCGGACGCAACACCCCCCACCTCGAATCTTTTCCGGTACAGGTTGAACCTTCGGCGACCTGGCATGCGCTGCTCGTTGGCCCAAGGGCGCCATCAGCGGATTGGACCGTGGTCCTTGTTGCCACGGTGCAAAACACGAAGGTC
The DNA here is from genome assembly GCA_046735055.1 of Actinomycetota bacterium. GTDB lineage: Bacteria > Actinomycetota > Thermoleophilia > Gaiellales > Gaiellaceae > DATBLE01. Next base: position 4,629 of record JBKPSO010000309.1, on the reverse strand, counting down.
TGAGATACTCCCCGCGGCCGTGGGCCGCGAGCTCCGCTTCGGGATCTGCACCGACCAGAACCTGCCGTTCGAGACGCTCGCCGAGCGCTGGCGGCACTTCGAGCGACTCGGCTTCGACACCGTCTGGGACTGCGACCACTTCAACCAGCCGAGCCGTCCCGACGGCCCGTACTTCGAAAGCTGGACGCTGCTCGCGGCGCTCGCCGCGCGGACGGAGCGCATCCGGGTCGGGGTGCTCGTCAGCTCGAACACGTTCCGGCATCCGGCGCTCCTCGCTCAGCAGGCGGTCACCCTTGACCACGTCTCGAACGGCCGCCTCGAGCTCGGCCTCGGTGCCGGGTGGTTCGTCCCGGAGCACGAGCGCTTCGGAATCGAGTTCCTGCCGCCCGGCGAGCGCGTCGACCAGTTACGCGAGGCGGTCGCGATCGTCGACAGCCTCCTGCGCGATGAGACGACGACGTTCGAGGGCACGTACTACCGGCTCACGGGGGCGTATGTCCGGCCGGCGCCCGTCCAGCAGCCGCGGCCGCCGCTCACCCTCGGCGCGCACCGCACGCGGATGCTGCGGGTCTGCGCCGAGTACGCGGACAGCTGGAACTCCTTCGGGACGGTCGAGGAGATGCGCGAGCGGAACCTGATCCTCGACGAGCACTGTGCGGCGATCGGCCGCGACCCGGGCGAGATCAGGCGCTCCTTCTACGGTTGGGCGGCCAAGATGGACGAGCAGGGCCTCCCTGACCCGTGGGAGAGCACCGGCGCCTTCGAGGACGTCGTCGGCCGCTACCGCGAGGTCGGCATCGACGAGTTCGTCATCGACCAGCCCCGCCCCGAGCAGTCCCGCGTCCTGGAGCAGGTCGCCGCCGACGTCCTGCCCAGGGTACGGGCCGAGTAGCCGAGCGTAGACTCGCCGCGACGACGACCTGTCCCGTCTGCAGGAAACCCGACGGGTTCTCGTTCTGCGGCTTCTGCTCGGCATCGCTCGGGGCTTTGGCCGCAAACCTCCAACCAGGCCCTCTGCCGAAGGTCAGCCTGTTCCTTTCGTCGCCTGGCGACCCCAATCTCCCTGATAACCGCGACTCCTGCCTCGACGGCCAAGCTCCAAGCGAAACAGAGGTCGCTATTCGCGGGCTAGGAGATCCCTCAGTTGCTCCGGAGGAGCGGTTTCCGGAAGCGTATGGAGTCATTTCCCGGGTGCAGAAGCGGGCGGTCACGTGGCGTCGTCACCGACGAATACAGGGGTACGGTGGAGGCGAGGCAGACATATCCGCTCCGCATCGAAGGCGAACTCGACGCGAGCGTGAGCCGCTGGCTGTGGCTCGTCAAATGGCTCCTCGCGATCCCCCACTACATCGTCCTAGCGTTCAGAAGGATGAGCAAAGGAGCAGAGGAGCACACGATGGAAACGGTTGCTATCCAGAAGCGAACGATGATCGGTAAGGCAGCGCGCTGCGCCGGGCTCTGGGGCGTCCTCGCTCTCGTTGGCCTCGCCGCGGCGGCCGCCCCAGCTTCCGCCGCTCGCCCCGCGTCCCCGGCGCCGAAGCTCCAGCAGGCGATGGAAGAGCTCGTGGCGGCGGGTGTGCCGGGCGTCGTCGTACTCATTCGCGAGGGCGACCGGACGATCCGTCTCTCGAGCGGCTACGGCAACCTCGCGACGAAGGCGCCACTCCGGCCACCTGATCGCTTCCGTATCGCCAGCCTGACCAAGTCCTTCGTCGCCACGGTCGTGCTTCAACTCGTCGAAGAGGGCAAGCTCTCACTCGAGGACACGGTCGAGCGCTGGCTGCCAGGCGTGGTCCCGAACGGCGAGAACATCACTGTGCGCGAGCTCCTCGCGCACAAGACCGGGCTCTTCGACTTTTCGCAGGACCCGAGGGTACTGAAGCCCTACCTGAGCGGCAATCTCTCCTACTACTGGGCGCCGCGACGGCTCGTGCAGATTGCCGTCTCGCACAGGCCGCTGTTCGCGCCCGGAACTGCCGTCTCGTACTCGTCGACGGGCTATGTCCTGCTCGGGCTGATCCTCAGAGCTGCGACCGGCAACCCGATCGGAACCGAGCTCAACCGGCGCCTCTTCAAGCCGCTCGGCCTGCACGCGACTACCTTCTCGACCTCGGGGCACATCGCTGGCGCCCACGCCCACGGGTACTTCGTCGTCTCCAACCGGCCGCTGCAGGACGTGACCGGGGTCAGCCCGTCCTGGTACTGGGCGGCGGGCAACATCGTCTCCACCGCCGACGACGTCGCCCGCTTCTACCGCGCGCTGCTCGCCGGCCGGTTGCTCAGCCGCGCCCTGCTGCGGACGATGGAGACGACCACGGCCGACCGCTACGGCGTCCGCTGGGGACTCGGAATCGCCACCGGTCGCCTACCATGCGGCGCGGTCTGGGGCCACGACGGAGCCGTACCCGGCTACGACAGCGTCACCTACAACAGCAAAGACGGCCGACGGCAAATCGTCGTCTGGGTCAACTCTGTCACCTCGTCCGACAAGGTCGGCGGCAAACGAGCCCAACAGGCGTTCAGCCGGGTGGTGAATACGGCCTACTGCGGTTAGCTCGCGAGAAACTGCCGCTCAACTCGCATTCGGCTGACTTCTGTGCCGAGCCGCGCGTGTCGCGAGCGAGGTGGCGACGGCCACGGTCAAGACAGGATCGAGCCGCGAGCAGCCAGGTAGCAAGCACTCGCCCACGGCGAGAGTTCGACCCCGCCTCCCGGCGCGCGATTATGCAGTGGTCGGCCCTACTTAGATGGTAGGCCCTCGCCGCTGATCACCAGTGCGACTCGGGCTCGTCGCCCAAGATAGGTAGCCGCCGCTCGCAACATGGGGAGCTCTCCCGATGTCCCTTGGTCTCGCGGCGCCTACGGTCGAGTGACAGGCATGCACCGGGAGAGGGAGGCACAGCATGAAAGCACTGAGAGGAAACGGGAAGCGCGCTCTGGCTGTCGTCGCTGCGGCGCTGGTCGCAGTTGGAGCCGCTTCGCAGGCGATGAGTTCACCGGGAGCGGCGCCGCCGAGCGTGGCCGGGCGGCAAGGCTCGGCCGTGGCATCGCAGATCTCGCGCCGGTTCCGGCACGAGGACGCGCTCGACGAGTTGCGCGAGCGGGGGGAGAGCTTCCCCACGCCACAAGGTCTCAGGGCTGACGGCCTGCGTTGGCAGGCAATCGCGAAGGCCGAGCAGAGCCGGCAGATGGACGCCAGCCATTCGACCGCGCAGTGGCTCCGCGCCCCCGGCCCGCCCGACCTGGCAATTCTGAGGGCCTACCAGCAGAGCCGGCACGCGGCGCTTGCCATGCAGGGTGTGTCCTCGAGCACGACGTCCGTCTCACGTCCGCCCGATGTCACGGACGCCGCCTTCACCGTGCAGAGCGGTTCCGGCTCCTCGGTCAGCCAGTCGGGCGGCTTCGCCTGGGGCGACTGGGCGATCGGCCTCGGCAGCGGGATGGGGCTGGCTCTCCTGCTCGGCGTCGGGCTCGTGGTAGCTCGGCAGTACCGACACGGGGTGCAGCCGGCCTGAAGGTTCGGCCCCGCGAACGGAGCGAGCGGGCCGTCAGGCCCGCTCGCGGGACCGCATCCCTCGATCGAGGGAAGAGACGACCTCGCTCCGGAGTCTGGTGAGGTAGGAGCAATCTATTTGGGGGGAGGAGGTAAAGATGTATCACGACAGGGTTGCGCATTACGGGGGTGCCCCCGATTTTGCTCGTCGCGCGGAGCAGGCCGAGATGCTGCTCCGGGCACGGGAGCCTCATGAAGCGTTGCTGGAACGAGGCGAGCTCGAAAAACGAGGTGGACTCCGCTTCTTCGCCCGCTTCGTCCCTGCGTTCGGCAGACGGACGGAGGTCGCCGGAGGAGCTGTCGAAGCGCTGGCGGCGGCCTGCGCGCGCGCTCGCCGGCGGGTTTCGCTCTCCCTGGATGGCCAGCTTGCCGACCCTGAGCTCGCGCTCCTCGCAGGCCATCTCGAAAACTGCGCAGCCTGCTCCTCGTTCCAGGCCCGCTCCGCAGCGTCAACAGCGATGCTACGCGGTACGGCCTGAGTGCACCTCGACCTCGTTCTAGCCAGAAGGTGAACGGTATGAGGCCAGGGTCCGACGACCTGGTCGTGGAGGAGCAGGCCGACGATCGCCGGGTCGAGCCGGCCCGGCGCCCGTCCGCCCGGGCCCACCGAGAAGAGGGCGGGGCGGCGAGCCGAACGGTCGCCGAGCTCGTCGCCGCCCGCCGGCCGGTACTAGCCGAGCTCGTCCGCCACGCCGTCGACGCGGAGCTCGTCGCGCTCGTCGAGGCGGAGTAAGGGCAGAAAATCGCCTTACGCAAGCGTTCAGAAATGTCCCTTGGTCTGCGTGTCGCCTTCTGGTAGGAATGCGACAGCTACGGAGCCGTTGAGGCGAGAAGGAGATGGGCGCTAGCAGCGCGTAGATGGGGGTCACGCTCGCTGATCCGCGCGAGCCACATGATCCGTTCTCGCATCACAGGCTCAGCCATGCGTGCCTCGATGTCGGCAAGCAGCCAGGCTGGGCCTTCAATGCCATACACGTCCAGCACGACCAGTCCAGCCTCGCTCGCCTCGGCGGCGAGTTCGTCGGGCAAGTGGAAGTACGCCTCAGGAAAGGCGGAGATCCGGGCTTCTGGAGCCA
>JBKPSO010000308.1:0-6342 GCA_046735055.1 Actinomycetota bacterium | reverse complement strand
CGCGAACTCGTGCCCGAGCGCGCGCGACTGCGCGAGCTCGTTCTCGTGGTGCGGGAAGACGAGGTCGAGCCCGCCCCCGTGCACCTCGAACACCGGCCCAAGGTGCTGCTCCGCCATCACCGAGCACTCGATGTGCCATCCCGGCCGACCCAGCCCCCACGGCGAGTCCCATGCGGTGTCCTCTCCGGGCTTGTTCGCCTTCCACAGCGCGAAGTCGCGCGGATCGTCCTTGCGCGGGTTCGGCTCCTGCTCCTCGACCTGGTCCGGGCGCTGGCGCGAGAGCTCGCCGTACCGAGGATCCTCCGCAACGCGGAAGTAGACGTCCCCCTCGACCTCGTACGCGGACCCACGCGCGACGAGCTCCTCGATCGCGGCGACGATCGCCCGGATCGACTCCGTTGCCGTCGGCTCGACGTCCGGGCGACCGAGCCCGAGCAGGTCGGTGTCCTCGAGGTACCACTCGGTCGCCCGCGCGGCGAGGGCGGCGCTCGCCCCCGGCGCCGCCTCATAGATCTTGTCGTTGACGTCGGTGATGTTCTCGACGAGCGTCACGTCGTAGCCGCGCTCACGGAGCCACCGGCGCAGCCACATCGAGATCGCGAACGGCCGCGCGTTCCCGACGTGGATGCGCTGGTAGACCGTCGGTCCGCAGACGTACATCCGGATCGGGCCCGGAGGCGGCGGCAGCTCCTCGAGCTGCCGACTCAGCGTGCTGTAGAGGCGCATCCCCCGAATCTTTGCAGCACCCCCACCCAAGGGTGGGGAGCCGACCCGCCACCCTCGAGGCCGACGATACAGCCGATTGTGTGACCCGTCCGCATCGACTCTGAGTCGATTCTGTGCCGCTTCGCCCCCGTCCCGTGGCGGCGCGCCACTACTCGCGCCGCCGCTCAGCACGCCTACGCCTCGCCGAGCGCAGCCTCGACCCGGCGAAGCACCTCCTCCCGCGGCAGCGCCGCCAAGATCGCCGCGAGCTCGGGGCCGGTGACCGTCCCGGTCAGAGCAACCCGCAATGCGCGCAGATTTCCACCGGCGGCCTTCAACTCGCGAAGCAGCTCCCGTGGAGGCAGGTCGACGAGCTCTTTGAACCGGGTCAGTGTCTCGGTGTCAGTCGTCTCGACCATTCCGGGAGTCTCCAGCTGCCGCACATACTCCCGAGCCTCGTTCAAATCGCGCGCCCCGCGCATGACCGGCACGTAGCGAACATCCGCGCCGACCCGCGCCGCGAGCTCCTCGTCAGAGAGCGCCTCGATCGCCTCGACTGCGAGCCGGCGGACGCGCGCGAGGTCGAGGTGGACGTCGTGGCGGGGAATGCCGAGCTCCTCGAGGTATGCGCGCACGGCCTCGGCGGGAATCCCCGCCTGGCGCAGCGACGCGACCGTCGCCCCCTCCGCCCGCTTCGAGAGCTTCTTCCCGTCGGCGCCGAGGATCAGCCCGTGGTGCACATACTCGGGCGGCTGCGTTCCGAGCGCCTCGTGCAGCCGCCGGTGCAGCGACTCGTTCGGCCGGTGGTCGTTCCCGCGGACGACGTGCGTGATTCCGAAGTCGATGTCGTCGACGACGGTCGCGAGCTGGTAGGTGGCGGAGCCGTCCTCGCGCACGAGCGTCACCCCGTCGAACCGCGTCATCCCCAGCCGCTCCGCGGCCTCCCGGTACCGGGCCGCCCGGCCCGACTGCCGCACCGGCCCCTCGTCCCACGTCACGCCGAGCCACTCGAGATCCTCGACGATCGCCTCCTCCCCACCCGGCACGTTCCGGGCACGGTCGGTGTCGTCGATCCGGAGCAGCATCCAGTCGCCGAAGCCGCGGTTCGCGACCGCCGACAGCGCGTTCCCGATGTGCAGCGTCCCGGTCGGGCTCGGCGCGAAGCGGACGCGTTTCATTTCGCCATCACGGACACTCGAGAGACTTCGCGATCCTGAAAGGCTACGTCCGGAGAACGATGAAGAAGACGAAAGTGACGCGTGAGGAATACCGCGCCTAATTGCTGTTCGGACGCGTCGAACGCTCTCCTTTCTCGTCGATCGTGAGCAATAGCTTCCCGGTCGTGCGCCGTGCGGCGAGATCCTCCTGCGCCTGCCGCGCCTCCTCGAGCGGGTAGCGCCCGCCGATCCGCACGTCGAGCTTGCCGTCGACGATCCAGCCGAAGAGGTCGTGCGCACGGCGGAGGAGCTCCGCGCGGTCGGACGCGTAGTGCGCGAGCGTGGGCCGGGTGAGGAAGAGCGACTTCGCGTTCAGCTGCGAAAGCTCGACCGACGGCACCGGCCCGCTCGCAGCGCCGTAGAGCGCCATCATCCCGCGCGGTCGCAGCGCCGCGAGCGAGCGGTCGAACGTGTCCTTCCCGACCCCGTCGTAGACAACCGCAAACGTGCCCTCCGGCACCTCGTCGTAGCCGATCACGTCGTCCGCGCCGGCCGCCCGCGCGAGCTCCACCTTCTCGCCGCCGGAGGTCGTCGCCGTCACGCGGCCGCCGAGCATCTTCACGATCTGCGTCAGCAGCGAGCCGACCCCGCCTGCCCCGGCGTGGACGAGCACCTCGTCGCCCGGCTGTACCGGGAACGTCGAGTGCGCGAGGTAGTGGGCGGTCAACCCCTGGAGAAGCGCCGCGCAGGCGAGCTCGTCGGAGATGCCCTCGGGAATCGGCACCGCCTCGCCGGCCGGAACGACGACCTGCTCGGCGTAGCTTCCCTGCGCGTTCTTCCACGCGACCCGGCCGCCGGGCGAGAACTCGGTTACGTCCTCGCCGACGGCGGCAACGGTTCCCGCCCCTTCGACCCCGGCGATCACCGGCGGCTTCGTCGGGTAGACGCCGGTGCGCTCGTAGACGTCCCGGTAGTTGACGCCCCCGACCCCGACGTCGACGACCAGCTGCCCCGGCCCGGCCTCGGGAGCCGGCTCCTTGCGGAGCTCCAGCACCTCCGGCCCGCCGAGCTCGGTGACGACAACCGCGCGCATCAGTGGACGACCTGCCAGACGCGGTAGCCGCCCCTCGTCCGGCCGACGAAGTCGACGCGCGAGGAGAGGCTCTGACTCCGCCCGAAGGCGCGCAGCCGGATGTAGACGACGACCGTGCGCTGCCAGACGGTCGCTCCGCACTGCCGCTTCGCGATCGGGCCGCGCTCCCGGTCGACCGGGGCGAGTGTCGCCGAGACGACGAGCGGGCTCGCCTTCGGATCCTCGCGCGCCAGCGCGACCGCCGCGGCCGGCCCGATCGAGTTCGTCTCGAGCGGCAGCAGGCCGTGCGGACAGGAGAAGGCGAGCGCCATCGCGAGCAGCGTTGCCACAACGCGGAGTCTAGGCTGTCGCACGATGGACGCCGGCCCGGTCGAGATCCGTGTCCTCGGCTGCCTGATCGAGAAGCAGCGGACGACTCCGGACACCTATCCCCTGTCGCTGAACTCGCTGAGGCTCGCGTGCAACCAGTCGACGAGCCGCGACCCGGTCGTGGACTACTCGGAGGCCGAGATCCGCGACGCGCTCGAGCGTCTGTCGCGGCGCGGCTGGGTGCGGCTCACGAGCGGGCCCGGGAGCCGGGCCGCGAAGTACCGGCACCTCTTCGACGACGCGCTGTCGCTCGAGGACGCCGAGATCTCCGTGCTCGGGGTACTGATGCTGCGCGGCCCGCAGACCGTGGGCGAGCTGAAGCAGCGCACCGAGCGGCTCCACGCGTTGGGCCCGGGCGAGGTCGAGGAGACGCTCGACCGGCTGATCTCGCGCGAGCTCGTCGAGAGGATCGCGCGGCGCCCCGGGGAGAAGGGCGAGCGGTTCCGGCAGCTGCTCGGCGAAGGCGAGGCGCAACCGACCGAAGCAGCGTCCCTCTCCCTGGAAGAGCGGGTCGCCCGGCTGGAAGAAGAGGTCGGCCGGCTCAGGGACAGGCTCTAGCCTGTCCCGGCGTCGCTAGGCCGCGCGCTGGAGCTCGTCGACCTGCGCGCCGAGCGCCTGCTCGTCTTCCTCGACGAGCCGCTCGACCGTGGCCTCGATCTCGCGCTCGGACTTGCCCTCGCGCACGAGCTGCTCGATCAGGATCAGATACTGATTCATGCTTCGAAGGTAGCGGCCGCGTCCATGTCGACGAGGAACCCTTCCGGTAACCAGGTGGCGAAGGACCGGCGTGCCGCGGGCAGAATGGGGCGAGTGGCTCGCGTGCGTCTCTGGGTTGCCGTCCTCGTTGCGCTGTGCCTCGCCGTCCCCGCCGGCGGCGCGCAGATCGGCCGCGACACCTCTTCCTATCAGGGCCTCGGCACCTGGGTCGACGTCTGGGACGGGACGGTCTGGGCGAAGCCGGAGGCGGCCGTCGCCCGCATGCGCGATCTCGGCGTGACGACGCTCTACATCGAGACCTCGAACTACTCGCAGAAGGTCGACCTCGTGCGGCCGCGGGCGCTCAGCCGCTTCGTCGACGCTGCGCATGCGAACGGGGTCCGGATCGTCGCGTGGTACCTGCCGTCGTTCCGGAACGCCGCTCGGGACCTGCGGCGCTCGCTGGCGGCGGTGCGCTTCCGCTCCGCGATGGGGGAATCGTTCGACTCGTTCGCGCTCGACATCGAGGCGAAGGTCGTCCCGTCGGCTGTGAAACGGAGCGCGCGGCTGCTCGCGCTCTCGGCGGCGCTACGCAAGGCGATCGGCAACGACTACCCGCTCGGTGCGATCATCCCCGCGCCGCGCGGCATGGACCTGAACCCGAAGTACTGGCCCGGCTTCCCCTACGAGGGCCTCGCGAAGAGCTACGACGTCTTCATGCCGATGGGCTACTTCACCTACCGCACCAAGACCGGTGCCGCCACCCGCGCGTATACGGCGGCGAACCTGGAGCTGCTGCGGGCGCGGGCCGGCGACGAGGAGCTCGTGGTGCACGCGGTCGGCGGGCTCGCGGGCGCGGCGACTGTCGCGCAAGTGCGGGCGTTCGCGACGACGGCGGCAGACGAGGGCGCGGCCGGCGCGAGCCTGTATGACTACGCGAGCACGAGCGCCGCACAGTGGCGGGCGCTCAGCGCGGCTGCCTGACGAGCTCGTCCCGGATCGACCGCTCAACCGGGGGAGAGGCCGGGGCAGCTCCCCCACGCGACCCCGGCCTCGCCGCCGTTCTCGATCAGCGCGAGGCTGAGGTCGTGACCTCGCCGGCCGACCCTCCCCCCGAGAAGAGGAAGTCGATCTTGACGAAATTCAGGGAGATCTGGTCCGTCGGGAGGGGGGCCTCCTTGTCGTTTGTGTTTCCGTCCGTCTGGTACGACGAGACGAGGACGTCCGAGAGCTTGATCTTCAGGAACTCTTGCTGCCGCTGGCCCGCCTTTCGTGCCGTCAGGGTCGCCTCCTGGAAGTGCCTGCCCGTTGCGCAGGCGAGCATCAGGTTCGGCGAGGCCTTGCTCACCTGCATCGTGAAATGGAAGTCCTGCATCGAGACCTTGCCGGCACCACCACCGCCGCCTCTGTTCGAGGGGCTGGCATTGGTTTCACCCCAGCTGAACGACAGGATCTCGATCTCTCCTTTGTGATCCTTGTCGGTGCTGTCGCCCTCGATTCCCTCGATCTTCAGGAACGCATCAAACGCCATGCGACCCCTCCCTTCTGGTCAATGTCAGACGAAACTCGGCCGTCCCGTTGCCGCCGAGCTCGCGCGTGGCCTGCCGGGCGACGTAGCTGCCCTGGATGCCTGCGTAGCGGCCGGTTCCACCGAGGATGAGGAACTGTCCGTCGGCTCCGCGCACCGCCGAGCCGAGCCCGTGGATCGTTCCGTCCCTCAGCGTGAAGGTGTGGATCTCGAGGCTCGAGACGGCCGCGGCGAACGGGGAATCGTGGGTGAGGTGCGCGGCGGTGAAATGACCGATCACCGTGCCACCACGGCGGTCGAGCAGCTCGCCGTACGCGCTGTGGCGATCCCCGCTGGCTGGAACCTGACCGGCCCGGTGGGACGGGGCGTGCAGATGGAAGTTGCGGCCGTACAGCCGAAGTTGCGTTGCCCCCAGCTTTCGTGCCGCCCGAGCGCCTCCTGGACGTTCGGCGGCACCGATCCCGAGCGCTCCTGCTGCGAGCAGGAACCCTCGTCCGAGCAGGCTTCGGCGTGACGACGAGGTCCGTGGGGCCTCCTCCATGCCTACCTCCTATGGTTCTCTGTGCAGTGACCCCTGGCCGACCGCTCCCGGCGCGGCCGTGCCAGAGTGAGCAGAGTATAGGGAGAGATTTCGGAAGGTTCAATAGAGTCTCGGGAGATGGTGGGCCCGAGCGCAACCGTGACGAGCGGCCCGCTCGAGGTCGGCGATCCAGCCGCGATCGCGGAGCTCGGGGCGACCCTGTCCGCGGCCGGCTTCAGCGGGGAGGGCGTGCGCGCCGCGCTCGGCTCGGCTG
>JBKPSO010000307.1:0-4892 GCA_046735055.1 Actinomycetota bacterium | reverse complement strand
TGACGTCAACTCGTTCAGAGGCGCGGGCCGCAGCGCTGCCTCCAGCGACGGCTGCCGTCAGCGCGACGATGATGAGACGGCGCACCACCATCACTCCGTTGGGTGATCGGTTCTACCGATTTCAAAACCGATTGTCCAACGGCGTGGGCCGCCGCACCGCTCTCGTCCTGCTCGCCTTCTTGCTTGCGCTGCTCGCCGCGGCGCCGGCCTCGGCTTCGCAACTGATCGACCGCAATGCGCGCAACGTGCATCTGCAGGTGAACGCGCGCGGTCAGGCACTGGTGACGTACAGCGCCCGCGGCAGCTTGCACCGCGTCGTGGCGTGGGGCGCGATCAATGCGCGCACGCCGAATCCAACCGTCCCGCAGGTGCAGCTGCGCAAGGACTACTCCGGCCGCAGCTGGACGGCTGCCGGGAGCTGCCGCAAGTACGACGGGCCGATGCTCGCGTTGCTCGTAACGGCGTGCGCCGCGCCGGACGGCTCGTACTGGGCGGTGCAGTCCTGGCGTCGGACGCTGCCGAACTTCGGCGGCGCGCCGACGTCGCGCCTCGGCGCGTGGGAGCTGCACCTGTCCCACTGGACGGGCGAGACCGCGGAGCTCGAGGTGTGGACAGACTGGGTCTATGCGGGCCGGTACCACCACCTCTTCGGCCGGCTGACGTACGCCGGCCAGCCGGTGTACGGCTTCTCGGCGACGAAGGCCGGCTCGCCCCTCGACGACTACGGGCGCAACATCTTCGTCGACACCTTCGACTCGCGCTACGGAAAGGGGTGGCGCCGGGAAAATGCGTTCCTGGCGCACCGCCCGACAGGAGTCTTCTGTTACGGCTTCTATCCGTTCACGTCACGCGGCCCTGGAGTCGGCGCGAAGTACCGCTTGACCGCGGTCGGTCCGGGCGTCACGCCGGACGTCAGCATCGTGATCCCTGGGCTGCACAACTTCGACCGCAACAACGCCGCCGACGTCGCCTACGAGCAACAGCAGAACGCGCTTCAGGACTCGCTCGGCGACAAGAAGTGCCGCGTTCATTAGGCGAGTAGCTCGAGCAGACGCTCTGCGTAGCGTGGCGCCGTCGGCTCGTCCTCGTGCCGGAAGTACGCGTACACCGGCTCCTCCACCCAGCGTAGGCGCGCCGCCCATTCCTGCAGCTGCTCGTCCGAGTACGGCGGGTCGCGAAAACGGACGTAGCGGAACGGCGCGTCGTGCTCGAGGTCGTTGACGCGGACGACGCCGGCTACGGCCAGGCGGGGCTCGATCCCGTCCCAGCTCTCGTGTTCGAGGTCGAACGCGACGCGTGTCCCGGGATCGAGTGAGCCGAGAATCAGCTCGAGCATCCCTTCGTCGCGCGCGCTCTTCAGCGAGACGCGCGTCGGGCCGAGCCGGTCGCCCAGCAGGCGCACGCGCGCGCCGAACTCGGCGACGATGCGCGGGCGGTTCCCCGCCAGCTTGGGCGCGAAGGTGAAGCCCGGCGGCGTCTGCTCCGCCCAGCGCGCGAACTGCTCCTCGGCGGGTAGGCGGTAGCCCGTCGTGTTCAGCTCGACGGTCGAGAAGCGCTGCGCGTAGTGGCGGAGGAACTCCTTCGAGTCGGTCCCGGCCGGGTAGAACTCCGGCTTCCACGACGGGTAGGACCACCCGGAGGTGCCGACATGCACCCTGGCTAGACTCGATTCCCGAGTGGCCACGACCGACAGAGTCATAGCGGAGGACGCGATTCGTGTCCTCGACCACGGCTTCGTCCGGCTCGACGGCTCGATGGCGACCGACCTCTCCGTCGTCAACGCCGCGCGCGTCAGCTTCGCGCGCCGCAAGGAGGAGATGAACGAGGCGGACGAGGGGCTGATCAGGTTTCTGATGCGAGACCGGCATGGTTGCTACGACGATGGAACGGAGGTGCTCACGGAAACGGGGTGGATGCCGTGGGCGGACGTCACGGGCGCCGAGCTCTTTGCCACACGAACCATCGACGGCCGCCTCGAGTACCAGCCTGCGCTCCGACTGGTGCGCAAGGAGTACCGGGGCCACATGATCGGCTTCAAGGGAATGAGCATCGATCTGATGGTCACACCCGACCACCGAGTCCTTGCTTCCGAAATGACCACTGCAGCGGGCCGCAAGCGCGCCCGCTACCTCCTTCGACCGGCCTACAGCGTCCTGAATCGGGCACATCGCCACGTGACCACTGCTGACTGGGCGGGTGAGGGACTCGAGTGGTTCGGATTCGACGGTCAACGGTTCGCTCCAGAGCCGTTGCTGCGCCTCGTTGGGTTCTTCATCGGCGACGGCAACCTTGCCGAGTCGAACCACATCGTCTTCAACCTTCGAAAAACACGAGAGATCACGTATCTCCGTCGCACGGCCGCCGAGGCCGGCCTCGAGGTTCGTGAATGGCGAAACCGTCACCTCGCAGTCCCAGTCGGCCCGCAATTGCGAAGAGTGTTTGAACAGTGCTACGCAGACCGGCAAAAGGTCATTCCACCGCGGTTTCTTGCCTGCTCGCGGCGTTTGCTTGCGTTCCTGTACGAAGGCCTACTCCAATCCGATGGAAGCGTCTCCGAACGTCCGGGGCGAGCAGATCGCCATACGTACACAACGACGAGCCGACCCCTGGCGGATCAGATCCAGGAACTTGCTCTCAAGCTCGGACGGAGCGCGTCCATCCGACCTCACAGATTCAAGCCTGGCGACGGGCACCTCGGCGACCTGCCGGTTTGGCGTGTGACCATCTACAACCCAAGGAATTCACGGCCGGCTCTTTGCCGGACGAAGTCGGACGCAGACAATCAGATGGGTGTGGAGTTCTACAACGGGGTCATTCATTGCGTCGAGGTCCCGAGCGGCACCCTTTACGTGCGGCGGAACGGCTATGCCGTCTGGTCGGGAAACACGCCGTTCGAGCACAACTCGTTCCGCTTCCACGTCCGCGCGCCGATCTTCGTCGCACGTGAGTGGTTCCGGCATCGGGTCGGCTCCTTCAACGAGTTCTCGATGCGCTATGCGAAGGCGACCGACGACTTCTACGTCCCGGAGGTCGAGGACGTACGCAGCCAGGTCGGCAAGCCCGGCGCATACTCGTTCGAGCCGGTGGACGAGGAGCTCGCCGAGCGCACGCGCGAGGAGCTGCGCGAGGTCTACGAGCACGCCTACGAGACGTATACGCGGCTCGTCGAGGCGGGCGTCGCGCGTGAGCTCGCGCGGTCGGTCATGCCGGTCGGCGCGTACACGGAGTTCTTCTGGACCGTGAACGCGCGCGCATTGATGAACTTCGTTTCGCTCCGCGCTGCCGAGACCGCCCAGCGCGAGATCCGCCGCTACGCGGACGCGGTCGAGCAGTTCTTCGCGCAGAAGATGCCCGTGACGCACGCGGCGTTCGTCGCCGCGGACCGCGTCGCGCCTTAGCTCAGGCGGCCTTCAGGACGACCTGGTTCGGCTGGAAGTGGTTGGCGGGCGTCTGCCGAACGATCACCCAGCCGTCCTTGTCGAAATGCTCGAGGGCATACGCGGCCGAGAGCCGTACCGAGGTCGCGCCCGAGACGTTGATCGTCCCGCACGAGACGAGCGGCTTGCCGCCCTTCGTCAGGAAGAGGGCGTAGTACCCGCCCCGCGTCAGCTTCGGTAGGCCGCTCACGTGGAGCACCATCGGCCAATTGCCCGCGGCGTCGGGTTTCCCGAGCCTGAGCGTGGCGAGCGCTCCGCGCGCGAGCCCCGTCCCCTGCATCTCGACGGTCTTGGCAGCCTTGATGGACGTGCCGCTGTTGTCCGAGCTCGTCGCCTGTCCGAGCAGCAGGCCGACGACGAGCGCGGTCGTCAGCGCGGCAGCCAGGAGCAGCACGCGCCGGCCGCTGCGGGGCCTTCGGCCACCGATCAGCGGCTGCAGCGCGTCGTCGGGCCACGGCACGGCTTCCATCTCCGGCGAGAGCTCCGGGGGCGGGCCGGCCTGCACGAGCAGCTCGTGCGTGCGGTGGAGGCGCGCGCGCTCCTCCGGCGGAACGTCGGCGCCGATCAGATCGTCGAAGTCCGGCCGCTTCACTCGAGCTCTCCCTCCAGGAGGTCGGCGAGATGGCCAAGGCCGGCGCGCGTGCGCGTCTTGACGGTGCCGAGCGGAATGTTCAGGTACGCGGCCACTTCGCTCTGCGAGAGCCCGCCGTAGTACGCGAGCTCGATGACCTCGCGTTCGTTCGCATTGAGGCTTTCGAGCGCGCGGTGCACCCGCCAAGCGGTGTAGGACGTTTCTGCACGCTCGGCGGGCGACGGATCGTCGGACGGAAGCTCGGGCCCCTCGCCGGGCGGCTCGCTACGACCGCGGCTGCGGTCGACGATCGCATTCCGCGCCACCGCGTAGAGCCAGGGCGCGCCGGCGCCGCGCTCGGGCTTGTACGTCCTCGCGGAGCGCCAGATCGCGGCGAATGTCTCCTGGACCGCGTCCTCGGCGCTCATCCGGTCGCCGAGCCGCCGCAGCGCCAGCCCGAAAACCGAGCGGGCATATCGGCGGTACAGCGCTTCGAAGGCGTTGGCGTCGCGGCGCGCGACTCGCCGGATCAGGGCGCCGTCGCTGACCGACGGGTCGTCGACGAACGGCTCCTGTCGAACCGGCTCTTTCCGTGCCCCGAGGGGCATGGCCGCAGGCAACGCATAGACGCCCATTTCCTCAGGATCTCTACGCATTTCCACGTCCGCCGGATTGCACCACAAAATGGGCGCCTTGCTTTGATCCGCCGGTGCGTCCGCGCATGCGAATCCACTGGGCATGGGTCCCGGCGGCGATTCTCGCCGTCGCCGCCAGCGCCGTGAGACTCGGCTGGATCGTCACCGGGCTGGCCATTTTGGCCGGTCTTTGCCTTGCGGCATACGCCGAATGGCGTGCGCGGCGGCGCGCTGCGCGCAATGGCTGAC
>JBKPSO010000306.1:0-6877 GCA_046735055.1 Actinomycetota bacterium | reverse complement strand
CGGAAGACTGCCAACGCGGCCGGACATACCGGTCCCGCGCTTGTCGAACAAGAGCAGGCGGCCGAGTGTAGCGAGCCGGCGCAGAAACTTCGCCTGCGGCGGGACCTCCCACGTCAACTCGACGTGGTGGGCCATGGCGGGAACGTAGACCAGGTCGAGCGGCCCGTCCCCCAGGACCTGGTAGGCGATGCTTACATCGCCGCTGCGCGTGAAGCACGTCTCGGGAGGATCCTCAGGCAAGGCGACTGAGTCGAGAGTAAGCGATCAAGACGGCCGAGACAACGCCCGGCGCCATGGTGACAGCGTGCAACGTGGCCCCCTCTTCTACCGGATGGCGCCGCCCGAGCAGCTCTGATCGGCTGCTGGCGTTCTAAGGAACACATCGCAACTACGTAAGGCCGTGAGCGCGCCAGCTCAGGGCTCTGCAAAACGTCGGCAGGCCTCGCACAGACGGTGTAGTGGCTCGTCCAGGATCGCGCCGAAGAGGACTTCTACGAACGCCTCGATCTGCTCGCGGCTTAGGTCGAGCGGCTCCGGGCTCTCACCATGCTCGAGATCCTCGCTGATCGCGTCCGCGAGATAGCCGAGCGGCCGGTCGTCGGGGGCACGCGTGCGGACCAGGTCGCGCAGCTCGATCGCGGAACGCTCGGGCAGCGCGTAGGGACGCGCCCCGATAAGCACGACGATCTCCACCGAGTGAAGGATCGCGAACTAGCGGTCGGCAGCACCTCTAGTCGCTGACGCTCGAAGGAAGGCTGTCTTGAACTACACATAAGGTGATGGGGAGCCGAACGGCCGGGGCCTGGCTGGGCCAGTCTTCGGGATGACGCCTGAAGAAGTGAGCCTGGATCGGCCGGAGCAGCGATGAGGTCTTGGTGGTTTGTCAGTCTCTACCGCGTACGGGTCCAGCCTGAGATGCGGCCGGAGCAGGCCGCCGAGAGAGGAGTCATGAGATGACGCGGTACCTGATTTCGTTCCCCAGCGGCGCGATGGACCACATCCCCGGTGAGGAGATGCCGGCCGTGGGAGAGGCTGCTCATGCGGTGGTCCAGGAGGCCATGGACGCAGGCGTGTGGGTGTTCGGCGGCGGGCTGGCCGAGGACGTGGATCCCGTCATGGTGGCCGGTGACGGGACGATCACCGCTGGCACTTACCCGCAGACCAAGGAGTTCAACGGAGGCTTCACCGTCCTCGACGTGCCCTCACGGGAGGCAGCCTTGGAGTGGGCCGCGAAGATCGCGGCCGCCTGCCGATGTGCTCAAGAGATCCGCGAGTTCATGCCCGACCCAGCGGTGGGCAACTGATCGAAGCCCCACATCGCCGCTTCATGCCCACGGCTCCCGAACAGAACAATCGCCTGCGCCAGCGATGCTTCTATGTCTGTCAAGTCGGTAGTGGCGCGCCGTGTTCGAGGAGGCGGAAGAGGCTGCGGGCGAGGTGGCGCTTGAGGCAGCGGTTTGCTTCGCGTCGTGTCTTGCCTTCTTGCATCCGTCGTTCGATGTAGGCGATCGTCGCGGGGTGTGAGCGCTTTCGAGTGACGAGGATCATGTGCAGTGCGCGGTTCGGCTTGCGGTCGCCGCTTCGGTCGAGCCGGTAGCGGATTGTCTGCCCGGATGAGGCGGGGATCGGCGCTGCGCGGGCGAGGCGTGCGAAGGCGGCTTCCGATTCGATGCGGCCGCGGTGTGACCAGGAGAGCACGAGCTGCGCGGCGGCGTGCGGTCCGACGCCGGGCTGGTCGAGCAGTTGCGGTGCGAGCTTGCGCGTGAGTGCTTCGATCTCGCGTGCGAGCTCTCGTTCCTCTGCTGTCAACTGCAGCACGCGCCGGGCGATCGAGCGCAGCGCGAGCATGCTGCCGCGGAGCTCGGGATCTCGTCCGCCGCCAGGTCGTGTCGCCGCGAGGCGTTGCAGCAGCCGCGCCCGTGTCAGCGGCCGCAGCTGGCTACGCAGCGGCTCCGGTGTCGTGATCAGCAGGTCGCGCAGCTGACAGAGGCCGGCACGCCTGGCGTTGACCGCGCCTTCGCGTGCGGCCACCAACGCCTGCAGCGCCTGGCGTTCGCCGCCCGCCCGAGGTGTCGCGGGCCGCTCGCCCGTGAGCACGCTGCGGGCGGCTCGGACCGCGTCGAGCGCGTCGGTCTTGCCGCCCGAGCGCCGCTCCCGCCGCAACCGGCCAACCTCGAGCACCCACTCGCCGCGGCCGGTGAGGAAGCGCGTGAGGCCGGCACCGAACGAGCCAGTGCCTTCGACCGCGAACGCGCGCCGACCGGGGGCGTGCCGGTCGACCAGCTTCAAAGCATGTGCGTAGCCGTCGCTACTCGCGCCGACGGCCGCCTCGAACACGACCGTGCCGCTCACGACGTGCACGACCGCAAGCGCGTGCGAGTCGCGGTGCGGATCGACACCGACGACGTAGTCCAGCTGATCTGCAAGCATCCGAGAACTGACCTCCAGCCGAAGCGTTGGGGGACACATCCGGTGTCGGTCTGGGGTTGAGACCGCCGGCGGCATAACTGTGACGGGTCACGCGCTCAAGACGCGGACAGGCTTCTGATCAGGCCAGCAAGCGGGCGCCAGGCCGGCACCGGACTCTCCGCCCGGACACATCACTGGAAAGACACCAGCAGCTCGGGTCATCCGAGAATCGAGTCACAAACAAAGAGCACCGACGCCAACCTGACAAACGCCCCAGACGGGACAGCTCACACACTCACAGTTCGGGAATGTCCCCCGGCCGGGCCAAGACACGAGTCGAGCACCGACGGATCAGCCGGTGGAGGTCGCGCGTCCAGCCGCCACCGCAAGGGCGGTCTCGTACTCGTCGGCGGTGATCCGAACGACGCCCGCTTCGAAGTCGGCTTTGGCCTCTGGCGAGTCGATCTGCGACAGCACGGTGCTCATCGGTACGGGCGGCTCCCATTTCTCGACCTCAGCCAGCAGCACACCGCCGGGGGAATCGCCGGGATACAGCTCCGCCTCTCGCGGCGTCCAATCATGAACCGCTGAGGCGAGCTCGGCGCGGCCGATGAACGTGCGCTCCGGTGCGCCCAGATAGACGAGGACGAGGTCCCCGGCGGCAAGTGCTTCGCGGTGCCGCTCGTCTGCGTCGATGCCCCACATCCCGACCCGCAGGAATCCAGTGGCCTGTTCCCGGAGCGCGGGCCCTGGCGCTGCGTCCCCCCGTACGAAGTTGAAGAGGTAGTGCGCCACGCCACGATCGTACCCGGGGCATCGCAGAGCTCGGCTCGCGCTTCCGAGGAGGTGCAGCGTCGCCTGTGCGAGCGTCCTCTCGCCCGACGGCGGGAATCCAGCGCGGCTTCAGTGCCCGCCCCGGTGAGTTTCGTTCCTCCACCGTCTAAAGTAAGGCCGACCGCAACTACATAAACGGACGATCTCGACGATCGCCCTTCGTCTCCATCCTCCTAGCGAGCAATGCTCGAGCCGGAGATGAAGTGAGTCGCCCGCCTGCGGGATACTCCGAGTGTGGGCGAGGAACCAAGCTTGCAGCCGCACGACCACCAAGTGGAGGCTCCTGAGGCAGCGACTGATCCAGGGACGGTTGACGCCAGAGCGGGCGTTGAGTCGCGTGACCGTACCCCGATGACGCCGATCGGCCGGTGATCCGGCCTCCAGGAATTCTTTCGCGGGCGGTCGTCGCAGGTGTGGCGACCGGATTGCGGTCGACGGCGGCCATGGCCGCGTTGATCGACGGGCGCGCCCAAGGCTTGCCGACGCCGCTGATGCGTCCGCAGGCTCGTACTGCTGCGCGCGTCGCTGTCGCAGCCGAATTGGTTATCGACAAGCTGCCGAGAACGCCTTCACGCCTGGGCACGCGTGGTCTCGTCGCGCGTGTGACGCTCGCGAGTGCGGCCGCCGTCGTACTGGCACGCGGCAACAACAGACCTGTCCTGCCGAATGTGTTCGCTTCCGGCACGATGGCACTCGTGGCCGCACGGGTAGGTCACGACCTCCGAGTCATGGCCGGAACGCATGTCCCGACGCTGGCCGTGGCCGTCGCCGAGGACGCTGTTGCCCTCGGGCTCGCCGCTGCCACGCGCAGCTGAGCCTCCGATGTGACGCGATCCGGCGCGCGGGTGCGCGCGTCGGATCGTCCGGCCTAGTTCGTGACCTTGGCGCGCGCGAGCGCGATCCTGCGGTCGACTCCCGGTAGTGGTCAGCGCGCACTCCCAGGCTTTCGGTTAGGGAACTTCCGCTCGAAGGACCGCAGGCGCGGTCAGTTCGGCGAGCTACTGAGGGGCCGACCATCGTCGCTATCAGGCGGTGCCTCCATCGGTACGACGCGACCTCCGTTGCCAGACGACCGCGCTGGAAGCCCAGATGGCAGCATCGTCATGGCCGCACGTGACACGGACGGCCCGACCAGTCGCGGCGTCGCTCGCGATCAGGGCGGCGAGAGAAGGCGGCGGAGCGTGTTAGCTGACTGGACGAACCTCGACCAGTGGTCCTCACGGAAGTGCTGCGATACCTGAGTGGTTGTGGCGCGGGAGCTCGATACTGCCGGGGACGGCTTCCTAGCGTCGTTCGAGGCCCCCGGACAGGCGGCCCGTTGTGCTGCGACGATCATCGAGAGCGTTGGGCCCTTGGGCTTCGGGTTCGCGCGTGCATCCATACGGGCGAGTGCGAACGGGTCGGCGAGAAGCTGGGCTGGGTCGCGGTGCCGACGCTGGTCGCCTGCAGGGCGCGCGACCGCGCGAACCTCGGCCCGTCGAGGGAGATCCCGGCGGGCGTGCCCAGTGCCGAGCTGCGCATCGTCCCGGATGCGGTCCACCTCTGGAACCTGCAGCAGCCCGAGCTCTTCGCCAAGACGGTCGCCGAGTTCGTGAGCTCGCTCACCGGCACGATCACCGACCAGGCGCCGCTGTGCGGGCTGCTCGACCGCCTGCGCGACCTCGGCATCCTTCTCGTGAGCGTCAACTCCGTCGACTGACGGACAATGCGAAAGGAGCAAAGATGTTCAAACCGATGGCACACACAATGCTCGGCACAAAGGGAGGGAGACTGATGAAGATCGGTCTACGACGGCAGACGCTGATGGGGCTGCTCGTGCTGGTGGCGCTCGCTCTGCCGATGCAGGCGGCGGCAGGCGACCAGGTGCCCTTCAAGGGATCAGAGACCGGGACGTTCCAGCTGCTCGGTCCTTGCGAGACGAGCGGCATCGTCGTCGACGTGACCGGCACCGGCTATGCCACCCAGCTCGGGAACTACAGCGCCCACTACCGGAAGTGCCTCCTCCCGGCGACGGGCGCCGTCACGGGCGGCACCTTCACGCTGACGGCAGCGAACGGCGACATGCTCTTCGGCACCTACAGTGGCCAGGCCTTCCCCACGGGCAACCCCAACGTCCTCACCTACGAGGATCCCGGAGTGACTACGGGCGGAACCGGCCGCTTCGCGGGTGCCAGCGGCAGCGTGACCCAAAGCGGCGTCGCGAACCTGGCGACCGGCGAATATGAGGGGACCCTCACCGGCGGCGTGTCGAGCCCAGGGTCGGCATAAGGCACTCAAACAATCAGACCGGCGCGGAGACGAGGCGCGCCTTCTTGGCAGGCGCGGTGTCTATGAAAGGGTCAGCACGTCGAGACCTCGGGCCTTCGGGTTCGCAGGTCTCGGCATTTCCGCGCCCTGATCAAGAGGGAGGCTGGCGCCCCGCCGGCTGGATGCAGACGTGCCCTCCCAGCGCGAGATCGAAAGCTTGCTCCGGCGCTGCTCACCCAGAGCACCGACGGGCACACGGAACAGGGTTCTGATCGCTGTCGCCTGGAAAACGGGACTGAGGATCGGGGAGATCCTCGCTCTTGCCCCGGCGCGCCCGGCCGGTCGCCCGCCGCCGCACGCTCGGCGTGGCCGCACGCTCGGCGTGGCCGGACAGCAGCTCTGACTCTACGCCAGTGCAGACGTGTCCGGCCCAGATGTGCGTGCAGAACCACGCACTAACCTCTCGTTGTCTTCTAATGCAACACCCCAGGCAGTGACCTGGCATCCTCGGGCCGCATCGAGCAACTGGCCCGACGACGTGACGAGCGGTGCTCCCTCCTGCTGTTCGGCGATCTTGAAAACCGCCATTCACCTGTGAGAAGCTTGTCGTCAAGCGACCACGGGAGGCGAGCACATGCGAAAACTGATCGTTCTCATCGCTGCGGCGGTAGCCTGCTCGGCCCGCGTTCGCTGCGACCGCACCCGCCGAGTACGGCCCAGGCGCCTACCGCCAGATCGAGCTCTCGGCGAATGCGCCGGGTCCTCAGGGAGGCGGGGTGTGGCTCTGGATCGAGCTGGAGTCGGGCGGCTCGGGTGACTACGCGGGCTCCGACTGCGGACACGGAATCGGCGGCTTCGCGGACCTGGGTGACGTTACGTGGGAGCAGGTCGGCGACCAGATCGTGATCTCGGGAGTCGTGCTCAACGGGCTACCGACCGATCCGTCGCAAGGTGACTTCTCACCCTGGCACACGACGATCACGGTTCCGGCGAAGATCGGCCACTACGCCGCGACTGGTGTCGGTGCGTTCATGACGCTGCCGGGCTTCATCCCGTCCGATGAGGGCTTCACCCAGCTCCAGGTGGCGCCGTAGCGCCTTTTCCGGAGAGCCCGCTGCCGATCGCGGGCTCTCCCAGCGCGACCATCGAGACGGAGGCAAGCGGTGCCTCCGGATCGCGGCGTGGGGAATGTTTCGCGGGTTCGCTGCCTAGCGGCCCTACCCCGATGAGTTTCGTTGCTCCGCCGTCTTAGCCTCGATCCACCGGATCGGTGGGCCTGATCCGTCCGGGGAGCTGACGAAAATGACCTCCTGAGCAGGCAGAAAGCGGCTGATTGGGCAGCCGCGGCCTGAGGTCAGGAGGTCACTGACATGGTGAAGGCTTCTGC
>JBKPSO010000305.1:0-3246 GCA_046735055.1 Actinomycetota bacterium | reverse complement strand
CTTGGCCCGGTCGCCGCCGGCCATCATCAAGGTGTTCGGGTTGTCAGCGAACGCGAGCCCGATCACCGTACACGCTGCGTCTAGCTCGCTGGGCGACATCCCTCGGATGCCGATGCCATCCATCACGACCTCCGGGTTTGCAGGGGCAGCGTCGGCTGGCGACACCTTCTATCCGTTCGGCAGGAGGAGACAACCCTCGCGGCCAGAGCGACGACCGCGAGCGACGTGTGGGGAGGGAACTTCCCTGAGACGGGTGCCGTCACGGTTCTGGTAACGGCTGCGCCCGCGCCGTCCGTGGCCGTGGCGGTGAAGGTACGAACGCCGGTCAGTGGAAGGTGAAGACGGGCGCGACCGATGGCCGTCCCGTCGCCTCCCAGAAGTCGCCGCCCGTGCGGATGACCGGGAACCGCCTGTTCGGCGACGGCGATCATCCGAGCGTCCACGCTCGCTTGACTCAGTAGAACGTCCGCTCTAGTGAGTAGAGCGAACGTTCTAATGCCGAGGGCCATCCACTCGACCGACGTCATCCTCGATGCAGCTCGCACGCTCGTGCTGCGACGAGGCGTCCAAAACGCCAGCGTGAGCGCGATCTCGAAGGAGAGCTGCGCCCCAGTCGGATCGCTGTACCATCAGTTCGGATCCCGAGACGATCTGGTCGCGGCGCTCTGGGTCCGGGCCGTCCGGCGATCCCAGGCGGCCTTCCTCGCCGCGGCGCGCCACCGCGACCCGCGACGCGCCGCCATCGACGCCGCCCTCTCGATCCACGACTTCGTCCGCCAGCATCCCGAGGACGCGCGGCTGCTCGCGTCCTTCCGGCGCGAGGATCTCCTCCGCGATGCGACGTCGAGGAGGCCCAGGCGGGAGCTCGACGAGCTGAACCGCCCGCTCGCAGACGCGGTGACCGACCTCGCGCGCCGCCTGTTCGGCCGCGCGACGCCAGAGACGGTCGAGCGGACGACGCTCGCGGTCGTGGATATGCCACTCGGCGCGATGCGCCGACACCTCGTCGCCGGCACGGAGCCTCCCGCGCGGCTCCGGGAGCTGCTCGAGACGGCGGTGCGCGCCGTCCTCGATGCGCGGAGCCGGCGATGATCGCCGTCGTGTGCGGCGCACCGTCGCGAGCGCGACGTCGAACGTCCCCTTCGCGGCGATCCTCGCCGGCCGCCAGCGCCTCGCGATCGGCGAGATCGGCTGGCGGCGCCTGGCGACGGCCACGGTCCTCTTCTGCGCCGCAATGCTCGGCCACCGAGGGATCGCCGGGATCCCGGCCATCCCACTGACGTTCATGTGATCCGAAGGAGTCGCACAGATGAGCACGAACGAGAACGTCGACGTCATCCGAGAGGTCTTTCGCGCGATCGAGACCCGGAACGGGCCCCGCCTCGCCGAGCTGCTCGATCCCGAGGTTGAGTTCCACTGGGCGCCGGCGCTGCCGTACGGCGGCAACGTCCACGAGCGCGCGGCCGACGGCCCCACCTGGGCGGGAACCTGGATCCCGCTGCAGCCGACGGACGCCGAGCAGCGCATGGACGTGCGCATCGTGGCGGCGAGCGACGTCGAGGTCGTCGCGCGTTGGCACCTGAGGGGCGTGACACCCGGCGGCGATCGCCTCGACGGCGAGGTGCTCGGCCTCTATCGCGTCCGGAACGGCAAGCTCGCCCGCGCGCAGATGTTCTATTTCGACAGCGCGGAGGTGGCCGCGTTCCTCGCGAAGGCGGCGAGCTGACGCGCCCCCACACGCGAGGAGAAGGCGATGAAGCCCGACGCAACCCTTTTGCGGAGGTTCGTCGAGTACGTGCAGTTCTTCGAGAAGACGCACCTCGACGAGGACTGGAGGCGCATCGAGCCGTACTCTGCACCCGATGCCGTATGCTAGGCGGTCGGCAGCACGTCGTGGGATGCGAAGTGCGGGGCCGCGCACGGATCGTCGCGGCGATCCGCAAGTTCGTGAACCAGTTCGACCGCAAGTGCACACGCACGGTTCGGCGTGCGGGCGCGCCGTTCGTCGGCGCGGACGCCGTGCGAGTCCCCCCGTCGTCGCCGCCTTCACTCGCGGTGATTCGGACGAGACTCGTGCTGACACATCGACATGATCGCGCTTTATCGCGACGGGCTGATCATCCGGCTGAGTGACGTCTTTTGCCGCCGAGAGCGAAGAGCGCCTGCGCGCCTGGATCGAGCGCTGGGCGCTGGACCTGCAGCCGTCCGACCCTTTGCCTCCTGATCTCCGGCACGCTCGGGCCGTCGTTCCGGAAGGGCGGTGGTTGGTAGACGCGCCGGGCAGAGGGCTGGGAGGGGCGATTACCTTTTTTGAGGCGCCTACCTGCTGCGCCGTCGGTGACGGAATTTCGGGCTTGAGAATGTCGTCCGATCGAGTGATGCCGAGATCGCCCCGCGCCGTAGGGCCGAGCACCCTCGAAGCGTCGTCCCCGATGCTCGAAGGCCTGGGCTTTCCCTCTCGCGCCCCGCCGCTGAACGGAACTATCGTCCGGCGGACGGCGACGCCGCGCTGACCTCGCAGTTCTGAGTGGTGGAAGGAGTCTTCAATGCCGGAGCTGAAAACCCTGATGACCGGTATCTCCTTTGGCGAGCAGCCACGCTGGCACGAGAACCGTCTGTGGTTCTCCGACTGGGGCGCGCGAGAGGTCATCGCCGTCGATCTCGACGGCAATAGCGAGGTCATCCTCCGGGCGCCCTCCTTTCCGTGCTGTGTCGATTGGCTACCAGATGGGCGTCTGCTCCTCGTCTCGGCGCGGGACGGCCTTCTATTGCGCCGGGAGCCTGACGGCACGCTCGTGACGCATGGCGATCTGAACAGAGTCTCCAAACCGGCAGCCGGAAACGAGCTGGTCGTGGACGGTCGGGGCAATGCCTACGTCAACGGCGGCGGCTTCGACCTGATGGCCGGCGAACCGTTCGCCCCGGGAATCGTCGCGCTGGTCACCCTCGACGGCCCGGCTCGCCAGGTGGCGGACGGCCTCGCCTTTCCTAACGGCATGCTCGTGACGGCCGACAACGCGACGCTGATTGTCGGCGAGTCCTACGCGAAACGGATCTCTGCCTTTGACATCGCCGTGGACGGCAGCCTGTCCAGGCGGCGGGTATGGGCCGATCTTGGCGATGGCGTCCCCGACGGTATCTGCCTCGACGCCGAGGGTACCGTCTGGTACGCGGACGTTCCCAACAAACGTTGCGTGCGCGTTCGCGAAGGTGGTGAAGTGCTACAGAGGATTGAGCTTGACCGCG
>JBKPSO010000304.1:0-10668 GCA_046735055.1 Actinomycetota bacterium | reverse complement strand
CTCTTCACGCTCGGCGCGCTGAAGAAGATCCAGACCGGCTGTCTGCTGATCGTCAGCGACGTGCTCGTCGAGGGCGAGTTCAAGAGGATCACCGACGAGGACATGCGCGCGGCCGTCGACCGGATGACCGAGCTCGCGCTCGTCACGGTCACGGACGACCATTAGCCGGGCGGTCTTCCTCGTCAACCCGGCGTCGGCCGGTGGAACGACCGGGCGACGCTGGCCGGAGCTCGCGCGCCGCATCTCTGCGCTCGGGCTCGAGGCCGACGCGCTCTTCTCCGAGCAGCCCAAACACCTTCGCGAGCTCGCCCGGCAGGCCGCCGAGGAAGGCGCGAGCCTCGTCGTCGCCGTCGGAGGCGACGGGACGGTGAACGAAGTCGCTTCGGGAATAGTCGGACTCGGCGGCGTCGAGCTCGCCGTGATCCCCCGTGGCACGGGCGTCGACTTCGTGCGCACGTACTCGATCCCCACGAAGCTCGACGCCGCGGTCGAGGTCGCGCTCCGCGGCCGGACGCGGGAGATCGATGCCGGGAGCGTCGCCTACCGGGCCTGGTCGGGCGAGGCCGCCGAGGCGTGGTTCGTGAACGCGGCCGGCGTCGGGATGAGCGGTGCCGTCGCCAAGCGGACGAACGAGTCGTCGAAGGCGCTCGGCGGCATGGCCGCCTACCTCTGGTCGACGGTCGCCGTCTTCGCGCGCTGGCACAACACCGAGGTCCGGGTGTCGGTCGACGACGAGATCCGTGGCGGCCGCATGCACGAGGTAGTCGTCGCCAACGGCCGCTACCTGGGCGGTGGGATGATGCTCTGCCCGAATGCCGAGCCCGACGACGGCCTCTTCGACGTCCTCCTGATCGGGGACATCACCAAGGGCGACCTCGTCCGCACGCTGCCGAAGATCTACCGGGGCAAACACCTCCCTCACCCGAAGGCCGAGCTGCTCCGCGGCGCGGTCGTCAGCGTCGACTCGAACGAGCCGCTGCCGATCCAGCTCGACGGCGAACAGCCGGGGACGACGCCCGTTCGGTTCGAGGTCGTCCCGAGGGCGCTGCGCCTTCGCGTGCCCGCCTAGAGGCCCGAGCCGCTAGCCGGACTTGCGCGGCCCGCGGGTCGCGGGCTTGCGCGTCGTGCCCGTGCGCGTCGCCGCCTTGCGCGTCCGGCTGGACCGTGCCGGCTTGGAGAGCGCGTCCAGCCGCCGCTCGAGCTCCGCAACGCGCTTCTCGAGCGGATCGAGGCTCCGGATCCGCTTCGAGAGGTCGTCGATGCCCTCGCGCATCGAGTTCATCGCCTCGACGAAGCGGAGGCCGCCGAGCACCTCGGCGATGCGCTGGAAGGCCTCCTCCCCGGACTCGGCAAGTCTCGTGATCACGTCCTTCTGCTTGGTCTGCGCCATGGCCGAAACGATAGCGCTATCGGACCCGTGTGACCGTGTAGGTCAGGCGAAAGCAGCCACGGCGGTTCACGGCCGGGCACGAGGACTGCTCGCTGTGCGAGTCGGACGCATGCGTGCCGATGCCGGCGGCGGGCGAGCGGTAGTAGTCGGCCACAGTACCGGGCGAGTCGTCTCCGACCAGGTCGAGGAACTCGCCGGTGCCCGCGGGGCAGGGCGCCGGTGGGACGGTGACGCTGTGCGCGCTCAGGCTGCCGTTGTCGCACTCGCGGCCCGTGACGAGCACGCTCCAGGCCTGGCCGCGACCGACATACACGTCGACGCTCCGGTGCAGCGGGATCGTCTGGCCGTCGACCGGGCGGAGAAGCGGCCACGGCTCCCAGACACCCGCGACGTTGCCGTAGAACGCCCACTCGCCCGGCGGCTTCGTGATCTGGCCGGTCCGCGTCGTCTCGCTGCTCGTGCAGGGCGGGGTGCAGCCGGGATCCATCGCGCGACGAACGAGGATGCGGTCGAACCTCACCCGGAGGTGCACCGGCCTCGACGATGTCGTCCAGCCGACGAACACGCGCTTCGCAACCACGAGGCGGCGCCCCGCCCGAGCGGAAACGCCGACCGTCACGACCGCGCCGTTCAGGCCCGGAGCTGCCTTGACGGCGGGAGCGCCGAGGCTCGAGCCGGCATCGACGACGCGCACGCGCATCCGCGCCTTCGCGCTCGGCCGCGGCGGCGCGCCAAGGGTGAACCGATACGCACCGCTCACGTCCTGCCACCCGGAATCCGAGTCGAGGCAGGCCTTGAACGCGACCGGATCGCCCTTCGTCCGGTGCGCACAGTTCGCCGAGGCGGCCGCCGGCGTCCCGGCGGTGGAGATCACGAGATCTCCCTCCCGCTCTCCGGAGGCGCTGCGCGGCGAGACGCCCTGACGCTCGACCCATACCGCGCGGAGCGGGTGCAGCTCGGTGCGCTCGCCGCCGCCCGACCAGTGGCCGCAGTCCCAGACCCAGCTGCCGCCCACCTGCACGCGATCGCCGGCAGACGGCCACGAGAACGGGGGGAACGCGGCCTGCTCCCACTCCACGTGCAGGCGGCCGGCCTCCTCCGCCTCGCCCACGCCGGCGAAGTTGCCCGTCCCGAGCAGGAAGCCCGCGGACGAGTCCGGCTTCACGTTGACGACGAAGTCGAACGAGGAGTGCGAGACGGGGTCGTCGACCGGCGACGGGTGGGCGCCGAGCCACGTCGGGCTCGTGTTCACGACACCCTTCACCGTCTGCGCCGCCGGCGGCGGCCCGGTCGGAGGCCGGCCGGCGTCGCCGATGTAGACCCACGTCGGCTCCTCCTTCGTGAAGAGGGCGGCGACGTTGCGGCCACAGCCGTCGGCCTGGGCCTGGGTCGCGGGGTCGGGTCGCGTTGCCGCGAAGGCGGCGATCGCCGCGCCGGCCGCGACCGGCGCGGCGAACGCGACCATGCGTATCAAGAGCCGCCTCGCGACGGAGAGAGCGTACGTGAACACCGGGCAAGACCTTGCCCGGGGTCTGCCCCGGCCTACGCGTGGATCCCGATCGGGCCGCAGGAGCAAGCGCCGCCGCGACCGCGAGGGACAACCGGGGCCAACTTCACACTCATATCGTCGTCAAGGAATAGTGATGAGTCGAGTTCATCGGCACAAGGAAGAGCTCCGGCGGGTGATCCGCCAGCGCGAAGGGGTGCCGTACGAGGTGGAGCTTCGAGTCTGCAGCAGCTGCGGGCGCGTCCTGGACGAGAAGCCCGTCAGACGAGCAGCCGCGTGACGGCCGAGAGCGTCGAGCCGGCCGGAGCATCGATCGTCAGGTCCGCGCGCGGGTCGTAGGGGGTCGGGCCCTTGTTGACGATCGCGAGCGCGGCGCCCGCCGCGAGCGCCTCCTCCGGCAGGCCCGCAACCGGGTAGACCTCGAGCGAGGAGCCGACGACGAGGAAGAGCCCGGCCCGGCGCGCGAGCTCGAACGCGCGGTCGAGCTCCGCCTCCGGCAACAGCTCGCCGAACATGACGACGTCCGGCTTCAGCACTGAGCCGCAACGCTCGCAGTGCGGGACCGGCAGCAGCTCGACCACGCGGTCGAAGCTCTCCCGGTGCCCACAGTCGAGGCAGCTCGAGGTCCGCAGCGATCCGTGCACCTCGACGATGTTCTTCGAGCCGGCGCGCTCGTGCAACCGATCGACGTTCTGCGTGACCACCGCCTCGACCAGCCCGAGGCGCTCGAGCTCGGCAAGCGCGACGTGCGCCGGGTTCGGCTCCGCCTCCGTGAGCACGCCGAGCCGTTTCGAGTAGAAGTTCCAGACCTTCTCCGGGTTTCGGCGGAAGGCGTCGATCGTCGCGTACTCCATCGGGTCGTACTGCGCCCAGATGCCGCTCGCCGACCGGAAATCGGGGATGCCGCTCTCCGTGGACACGCCGGCGCCGGTGAGCACCACGCACGGTTGCCGCTCTACGATCAGCTCGGCGAGACGCTGCCCGGGCATGCCTCAGTTCTACACGCGACGCGGCGCGCCCCATCCTCGACACGCTCCGGATCGCACCGCGATAGTACGGTAGCCGATGGAGGGCTTCCGTTTCTCGACCGAGCTCGCGGTCCGGTTTGCCGAGACCGACGCGCAGGGCGTCGCCCACAACGCCGCCTACCTCGTCTGGTTCGAGGTCGCCCGCATCGAGTACCTCGCGCGCTTCGGCGGCGGCTACAAGGGGCTGCAGGCCGACGGCTACGAGGCGCTGACGACCGAGTCGCACGTTCGCTACCTGCAACCGATCTTCTTCGACGATCGTGTCCAGGTCCACGCCCGCTGCGTGGACGTCCGCGGGGCGCGCTTCCGGTACGAGTACGTCCTCGAGCGCGGCGGCGAGAGCGTCGCCGACGGCTGGACGCAGCACGCGGTCGTCGACAGGGTCACGCTCCGTCCGACACGCTTCCCGGCCTGGCTCGCCGAGGCGATCGCCGGCGCCGAGGCGTAGGGAGGGCTTAGCCCGTCGTCCCGGTCGGCGCTGTCGTGCCGCCCGTCGTGGTCGTGCCGCCCGTCGTGGTCGTGCCACCCGTCGTGGTCGTGCTCGGGACGAGCTCGGTCGGCAGATACGTGCTCGGGTCGACGACCTGCGGCTTGGGCTTCGGCTTGGGCTTGGGCTTCGGCTTCGTCCCGACGTGGACGATCTGCCTCTCGCCCTGGTAGCTCGAGTACCAGGTGTTCTCGTAGAGGAGCTTGGCGTTCTTGCCATAGACGCGGCGCGTTACGCTCGTCGAGAGCGGCGCCGAGCCGGACTCCTCGATCACCTTCTTGCCCTTCTCCAGGTCGGGATCCTCGATGGTCTTCACCGGGACGGGGCCGGTCGTCACGAGCGGCGAGGCCTCGCTCTCGACGCGGCGGTGCTGCGGCGTCCCGTACAGGTTGACGGTCAGCGAGCTCGAGCTGACGAAGGTGCGGAGCAGCAGCCAGCGGCCGGTGTCGTTGACGAACTTCAGGTCGATGTCCGGGTAGTTGACCGTCGCGTCGCGGCCCTGCGGGTAGTGACTGATGTAGAGCGCGTGGTTCGTCCGCGCCGTGATCGGCAGCCCCGCCTCGTAGGCCGCGTTGAAGACGGTCGTCGAAACCTGGCACGTGCCGCCGCCGAGCGCGTTCTCGAGCTCGCCGTTGATGATCACGGGCGCCTCGAGCAGCCCCTTCGCCGCGTTCCGCTCGCCCGTCGTGCCGTTGAACGAGAACTCCTTCCCGGGCGCGATCAGCGTGTCGTCGACGAGGTGCGAGACGACCTCGACGTTGTGGACCCGGTTCGCCACGCCGCCGTAGTACGTCGTGTAGCTCGAGACGATGCCGTTGATGCCCATCGCCTTCGCGTCCTCGGTCGTGCGCTTCGCCGGGTGGGACACGATCGCGACTGCGGCCGTCCTCTTGACGCGGCGGAGCGCGGCCCCGAGCAGCGCGTGGGCGGTTACGGGCACGTCGACGACCCGAGCGTCGAGAGCCGGCCTGATCGTGATCCCGTTCGAGATGACGACGAACTGCGCGTCCCGTGCCGGCCGGTTGACGACCTTCTGCAGCCGCTTGAAGTACTCGTCCGCGCCGGGCCCGGCGATGCGCAGCGTGGTCGCGCCCTTCGCGGGGAGCTCGAGCAGCCCAGCGATGCGCCAGCGCGGGAGCCTGTAGCGGGTCGGACCGACCGTCAGCACGACCGGCGCCGAGAGCGCCGTGCGCGTCTGCCGAAGAGCATGCGCGAGCAACGGGCCCGTCACCCGCGGCACGTCGACCTTTGTCGGCAGCGCGACATGCGGACCACGCGTCATCGAGGCGAGCGCCGCCACGATCGCCGCGCCCGCGGTCTCGCGATCGAGCACCCGTCCCGCCCGCGCGGGCACGATCGCGGAGTGCAGCCCGTGCAGGACGACGGCGGCCTCGCGGTGCGGCCGGTCGACGACGCGGGCTATGTGGGCGAGCGCGCTCTTCAGCGCGCTCTTGTCGTACGTCGCCTTCGCGGCGACGTCACCGCCGAAGAGACGCAGGCCGGCCCGGCGGAACCCCCGCAGCGGCCCGAACCCGTCACCCTTGTCGCGCGCGGCGGCGACCGCGGCTGCCCAGTCCGACTTCAGGCCGATCCGGCTCGCGCGAAGCCGGAACGAGTTGCCGCCGACGGTGAACGTCACCCGCTCTCCACGCGAGGCAGCGGAACGCCGCTCGAGGAGGAGCGTCGCCTCGGCCGCGGAGAGTCCGCCGACGTCCACGGAATCGATCCGGATGCCCTTCGCAAGCGTGCCCGGCGACCCCGCGTAGACGATCGCGCTGGCGATCGCGACCAGGATCAGGCCGACAAACGCGACGAAGGCGATCCGCTTGATGCGGCGCACGCGCGCCTGGCGCTGTCGGCGCAGGTAATACGGAGACTGCGTGACTCCCGCCTCGAGACGCAAGTCCGTCATTGTACTGACGGCTCGAGACGTGTCAGGTGCCGGAAAACGACGGCTTTTCGCCCTCGAGAAACGCCTTCACACCCCGCTCCGCGTCCTCGGAGGCGAGCACTTCCCGGAACGCGTCTCGTTCGACCGCGAAGCCGTCGGACCGACCCGCCGCGCGGATCGCGCGCTTGATCCCGCGGAGCGCCAGCGGCGCCTGCCGCGCGAGCCTGACGGCGTAGTCGCGCGCCCGCTCCTCGAGCTCCTCGGGCTCGACGAGGAAGTGCACGAGGCCTTCGTCGGCGGCTTCCTGCGGTGAGAGCTGGAGGCCCTTCATGATCAGCTCCGTTGCGCGTCCGGGCCCGACGAGACGGGTCAGCCGCTGCGTGCCGCCCGCACCCGGCAGCAGGCCGAGCCGCACCTCCGGCAGCCCGAGCAGCGCGCCCTCCGCCCGCGCGAGGAAGCGGAAGTCGCACGCGAGCGCGAGCTCGAGCCCGCCGCCGAGCGCGTGACCGTTGATCGCCGCCACCGTCGGCTGAGGCAGCTCCGCGAACGCCGTGAACACGTCCTGCACCAGCGTCGCCCGCTCGGCCTCCGAGGCGATGCGCTCGAACTCGACCAGGTCGGCGCCGGCCATGAACACGCCCTCGACCGCGCTGCGGAGGACGACTGCTCGGGTCGCGTCGTCGGCGGCGAGCTCGGCGGTCGCGGCCGCGAGCTCGGTGACGAGCTGCGCGTCGATCGCGTTCAACGGCGGCCGGTCGAGCGTGACGACGGCGATCTGCTCCTCGCGTTCGAGACTAACCACTGCGCAGGTGGGTCGCGATCACGTGGCGCTGGATCTCGGAGGTGCCCTCGACGATCTGGAAGACCTTGGCGTCGCGGAGCCACTTCTCGACCGGGTGGTCGCGCGTCACCCCGGCGCCGCCGAGGATCTGCACCGCATCGGTTGCGGTGCGCATCGCCGCGTCCGCGGCGAAGGCCTTCGCGTAGGAGCCGAGCACCACGGCGTCCTCGCCGGCGTCGAGCGCGGCGCAGGCGCGCCACGTGAGCAGGCGCGCGGCCTCGATCTCCATCGCCATCTCCGCGAGCTTGAACGAGACGCCCTGCTTCGTGATCAGCGGCTTGCCGAACGCCTCGCGCTCGCGGGCGTAGCCGGTCGCGTACTCGAAGGCCGCCCGCGCAAGCCCGACGGCCGCAGCGGCGACCTGCGGCCGCGAGTGCTCGAAGAAGTCGATCGCGAGCGCGAAGCCCTCGCCCTCCCCGCCGAGCAGACGGTCGGCGGGGATCCGCGCGTCCTCGAGCACGAGCGACCCCGTGTGCGAGGCGCGGAGACCGAGCGTGTCCTCCTTCCGCCCGGTCTGGACGCCGGGGTCGTCCCGCTCGACGAGGAAAGCGGAGATCCCCGCCTCGCTCCGCGCGAAGACGACGGTCAGCTGGGCGATCCCGCCGTTCGTGACGTAGCACTTTTCGCCGCTCAGCACCCAGGCATCGCCGTCGTGGCGCGCAGTCGTCCGCAGCGCGTTCAGATCCGAGCCGGCGTGCGGCTCGGTGAACGCGATCGCCGCGAGGCAGCCCTCCTCGGAGGCAAGCCGAGGCAGATGGCGCTGCCGCTGCTCCTCGGTCCCGAAACGGACGAGCGGCCGGACCGGGAACATGGTCGCGCCGATCGGGGCAGCGAGGCCGGCGCACCCGAAGGAGAGCTCCTCGGCGACGATCGCGCCCGTGACTGCGTCGACACCGCCGCCGCCGTACTCGCGCGGGATGCGGTACGAGGTCAGCCCGAGCGCGGCGGCCCTAGCCAGGAGGCCGGGCGGGTACGCGCCCCTCCCATCCCACTCCGCCGCGATCGAGCGCAGCTCGTTGGCGGCGAACTCGCGCGCGAGCGCCTGCAGCTCGCGTTGCTCGGGCGTGAGCGTGAACGAGATCCCCACCGCCGGCTCAACAATGCCTGGCACCGTGATCAAAACGTGAAGAGCTCGATGCCGCCGCTGACGTTTAGCCCGACGCCCGTGATGTACGCGGCGAGGTCGGAGCAGAGGAACGCGATCGCGTTCGCGACGTCCTGCGGCTCGCCAGGCCGCCGCAGCGCCGTCCGCTTGATCATCCGCTCGTTCAGCTCCGGGTTGCCGAACGAGAACGCCTCGGTGCCGATGATGCCCGGGACAATCGCGTTCACCGTGATCCCGTGGCGGGCGCCCTCGAGCGCGAGCGAGCGCGTGAGCCCGAGGAGCCCGGCCTTCGTCGTCGCATAGCTCGCCTGGCCGAAGCCGCCGAGCGTGCCGGCCACCGACGCCATGTTCACGATCCGGCCCCACCCCCGCTCGCGCATGTGCGGCCAGACCGCCTGGGAGCAGTTGAAGGCGCCCGTCAGATTGACCCGCAGGTCGCGTTCCCAGAGCTCGGGCGACTGGTCGGCGAGCTGCGCAACGTGGTCGAGCGTGCCCGCGTTGTTGACGAGGATGTCGACCGAGCCGAGCTCCTCGAGGGAGAGCCCGACCGCCGCGTCGACCTGCTCGCGGTCGGTGACGTCGCACTTGATCGCGAGTGCCCTGCGGCCGAGGCCGCGGATCTCCTCAGCCGTCGCCTCGGTGTAGACGAGGCCCTGCGCGCGGGCGACCTGGGCGAGCGGGCCGTAGCGCTCCGCCTCCTCGTCGGTCGTCTCCGACTCGACCTGGATGTCGGCGATCGCGACGTCCGCGCCCGCCCGTGCGAGCGTCAGCGCATCGGCGCGGCCGAGGCCGCGCGAGCCACCGGTGACGAGCGCCACGCGGCCGGAGAGGTCGAGCTCGATCGCCACGGGCCTAGTCTCGCGGGATGAGCACGTCGCGGGCGATCACCAGGCGCTGGATCTGGGAGGTGCCTTCGTAGATCTGGTACAGCTTCGCGTCCCGCATCAGCTTCTCGACCGGGTACTCCTTGATGTAGCCATAGCCGCCGAAGATCTGGACGGCGTCGGTCGTCACCTCCATCGCGATGTCGGCCGCGAACCGCTTCGCCATCGACGAGTACAGCGTCGCCCTGCGGCCCCAGCCGTTGTCGAGCATCCAGGCCGCCTGCCACGTCAGCAGCCGGGCCGCCTCGATCTTCGTTGCCATGTCGGCGATCAGGAAGCTGACGCCCTGGTGCATCGCGATCGGCTGGTCGAAAGTGACGCGCTCCTTCGCGTACTCGCACGCGAGCTCGAACGCCGCGCGGGCGACCCCGACCGCGCCGATCGCGGTCGCGGGGCGCGTGCCGTCGAGTGTCTGCATGGCGATCTTGAAGCCGTCGCCCTCCTCTCCGAGCCGGTTCGTTGCCGGGACGACGACGTCCGCCAGCGCGAACGCCGTGGTGTCGGTGGCGCGCTGCCCCATCTTGTCGAGGTGCTTCTCGATCGTCACGCCGGGGGTGTCCATCGGGACGACGAAGGCCGAGATCCCCCGGCTGCCCTGGGCCTGGTCGGTCTTCGCGAACACGACGGTCCAGGCGGCGTGGCCGGCGTTCGTGATGAAGGTCTTCGACCCGTTCAGGACGTACTCGTCGCCGCGCCGCTCGGCCGTCGTCTTCAGGCGGGCGACGTCGGAGCCGGCATCGGGCTCGGTCAGCCCGAACGAGCAGAGGATCGGCGCGTCGACGAGCGGCGCCAGCCAGCGGTGCTTCTGCTCCTCGCTGCCGGCGGCGATCACGGGCCCGGCGCCGAGGCCGTTCGCCATCAGCGCGGTCGCGATTCCCGAGCAGCCCCAACAGAGCTCCTCGGTGACGATGGTCCCGTCGAGGAGCCCGAGCTCGGGACCGCCGAGCTCGGCCGGGAGGTGCAGGTTCATCAGGCCGAGCGCGTGCGCCTTCTCGATCACGTCGACCGGATGCGTCTGGTGCTCGTCGTATTCGGAGGCCAGTGGGCGGATCTCCTTCTCGGCGAACTCGTGCGCCAGATCGCGCAGCGACCGCTGCTCCTCGGTCAGCTCGAACGACACGCCGGTGTCCTGCTTTGTGATCACGACTCGCTCCGCGCTCGATTGACTAGTCAGTCAATAGTACGAGCGCGCGCCCAGGGCCGCAACTTGAAATCCTCCGAGCACGGGAGTTCAATCGTCGGCGTGACCGTCGCGGCCACTGCCCCGCCCGAGCGGCGCCCCGCCTGGCACCTCTTCATTCCGCTCCTCGCCGGCCTCGTCGGCGCCGAGACGCTCGGGATCATTGCGCGCCAGCTCGTCGTCGAGCCCGGCGCCTACCCCGGTCCCTGGTTCCTCGGAGTGAGAGGTTTCGTCGCCGCGACCGACATGGCGGGCGCGGCCGGAGACGTTCGAGGATCGAGGTCGGCCGAGGCACGACACCCTCGGCCGGCACCAGTGCCGCAGGAACTGAACAGCCGTTGATAAGGAGGGGGTC
>JBKPSO010000303.1:0-6715 GCA_046735055.1 Actinomycetota bacterium | reverse complement strand
CGGCTCGCGATCGCCCGCGCGCTCGCCGTCGACCCGCGGATCCTGATCCTCGACGACGCGACCGCCTCCGTCGACGCCTCGACCGAAGCCCTGATCCGCATCGGCCTGCGCGGGGCGATGCAGGGCCGGACGACGTTCATCATCGCCCACCGCCTGTCGACCATCGCGCTCGCCGACGAGATCGTCGTCCTCGCGGACGGGCGAGTCGCCGCCCGCGGGCGGCACGCGGAACTGCTCGAGGAGAGCCCGGTCTATCGGGAGATCTACGAGCACGGGCTGCTCGAGCGGCGCTTCGCCGACGCCGTCGAGGCCCGCGCGGCGATCGAGGAGGTCGCGTGAGCTGCTGGCTCGACAGGGCAGCGCTCCTCGCCGCCGGCCTCCGGCTCCCGACGTGGACCGCCGCGGCCCCGCACCGAGGGTTCCCGACGGCACTCGCCGCCGGACCGTTCCCGGTACTCACCGCCCGACCGTTCCCGGTACTCACCGCCCGACGGTTGCAGGCGTTCACCGCCCCGAGGCATCACTCACGGCCGACGACGCGAAGCGACGCAATTGGCACGACCTCGGCACAGACGCGTGCACCGTTCTCGGGTAGCGTTGACGCCAGAGGGCGGCGGGTCGGCTCCCCACCCTTGGGTGGGGGTTGCCTGGTCGCCGGCGCTGCCGACCGCGCAGGAGGGCGCCCGTGAGGGTCTACCAGCCGGGTGGGCATCTGCTCGAGGAGCGCGGCGCGAGGGTCCGCGACTGGTCGTGGCCGCGCACGCGGCGACGGCTCTCGACGCTCCGGGGCCTCGTCGCGCCCTACAAGCTGCGCGCGATCCTGTCCGTCCTCTCGCTGCTCGCCGCGACGGCGAC
Source organism: Actinomycetota bacterium (assembly GCA_046735055.1). GTDB lineage: Bacteria > Actinomycetota > Thermoleophilia > Gaiellales > Gaiellaceae > DATBLE01. The sequence continues at coordinate 5,860 of JBKPSO010000303.1, read as the reverse complement.
AGCGCTCGCACCGCCGTTCCTCGCCAAGTACGCGCTCGACGGTGCGATCAAGACGAACGGGGACAGCCGCCTGTACCTGATCGTCACGGTCTTTCTCGTTGCCGGCCTCGCGAACTGGGGGATGACCTACGCGCAGACCTACCTGACCGGCTGGGTCGGCGAGCGCATGCTCGCCGATCTGCGCACCCAGCTCTTCGGGCACCTACAGCGGCTCTCGCTCGGGTTCTACGAGCGCACACGCGCCGGCGTGATCATCAGCCGGCTGACGAACGACGTCGAGGCGCTCGACCAGCTCGTCACGGAGGGCGTCGCGAGCCTCGTCAAGAGCACGCTCACGCTCGTCGGCACTGCGATCCTGCTCTTCATCCTCGACTGGCGTCTCGGCCTCGCGACCCTCGCCGTGATCCCGGCCATGAGCATCGCCACGTTCCTCTTCCGGCGCTACTCCGCACGTGCCTACAGCTCGGTGCGCGAACGACTCGGCCTCGTCACCGCGACGCTCGCCGAGGACATCGCCGGGATGCGCGTCGTTCAGGCGTTCACGCGCGAGGACGCGAACACCAATCGGTTCCGGCAGATCAGCGACCACTACCGGCAGGCGAACCAGCAGACGGTCGTCCTCAACGGCCTCTACTTCCCGTTCGTCGACCTGCTCGCGACGGTCTCACTCGCCGTCGTCCTCGGCTACGGCGGCCACCTCTACTTCCAGGGCGCACTCACGATCGGCACCCTCTTCGCCTTCATGCTCTACGTGCAGAACTTCTTCGACCCCGTCCAGGAGCTCTCCCAGCTCTACGGCACGTTCCTCTCGGCGACCGCGGCGCTCGACAAGATCACCGACGTCCTCGACGAGAAGCCCGAGGTGCTCGACGGGCCGGATGCCCGCGACCTCCCCGAGATCGAGGGCGACGTGCGGTTCGAGAGCGTCCGCTTCTCGTACGGCCGCGGCGGCGAGGTGCTACACGGGATCGACCTCGACGTCCCCGCCGGGACGACGGTGGCGCTCGTCGGCCACACCGGCGCCGGCAAGTCGACGATCGCGAAGCTGCTCGCGCGCTTCTACGACCCGACGCACGGGCGGATCACGATCGACGGCTTCGACCTGCGCGGCGTCACCCAGGCCTCGCTCCGCCGCCAGCTCGGGGTCGTCCCGCAGGAAGGCTTCCTCTTCGCCGGCACGGTCCGCGAGAACATCGCCTTCGGCGAGCCGGACGCGACCCCGGAGCAGATCCTCGCCGCCGCGCAGGCGGTCGGCGCCCACGACTTCATTATGCGGCTCGAGGACGGCTACGAGACCGAGCTAGGCGAGCGCGGGCTCCGGCTCTCGCTCGGCCAGCGCCAGCTCGTCGCCTTCGCACGCGCCCTCCTCGCCGATCCGCGCATCCTCGTCCTCGACGAGGCGACCTCCTCCGTCGACATCGGCACCGAGCGGCGGATCGAGCTCGCCCTCCGCACGTTGCTCGCCGGCCGCACAGCATTCGTGATCGCCCACCGCCTGTCGACGATCCGCGACGCCGACCTGATCGTCGTGCTCGAGCACGGCCGCATCGTCGAGCAGGGCTCCCACGAGGAGCTCCTCGCCCGCCGCGGCCTGTACACGAGCCTGTACGGCGACTGGGCCGCCGAGGTCGCCTAGCCGCGGTCTGCCGGAAGGCGACCGGGAGTAGAGTCAAGGCGATGGCGCTGGACAGGGAGACCGAGGAGCGGATCGAGCAGCCGGTCTCGGAGCAGGCCGAGAAGGAAACGCGCCTCGCTCCAAGCAAGGCGGTCGAGCAGATGCGCATCCGCGCGCCCGTGCGCGGGAACAAGAAGCTGCGCACGCTCCTCGAGCGGGTCAATGCCGACAAGACGCTGAAGGGCTGGTGGCACGTCGCGAACGTGAACGCGACCGTGCGCATGGAGATCAACGACCACTCCTGGGTGCACATCCAGATCGTCACGAACATCGCGCTCAAGCTCCTCCGCCAGCTGACCAAGCACGGCGTCGAGCCTTCGGTCGTGCGCGACTTCGGGATGGAGAGCGACGACGCCGAGATCGTCGTCGCGCTCGGCGCGCTGACACACGACGTCGGCATGTCGATTCACCGCGAAGGACACGAGGAGTTCAGCCTGTTCCTCGTCGAGCCCGAGATCCGCAGGCTGCTGGACGGGATCTACGACGAGCCGGAGCTGACCGTGGTCGTCTCGGAGGTGCTCCAGGCGATCATCTCCCACCGCGCCGGCGGAGAGCCGTTCTCGCTCGAGGCGGGGATCGTCCGGGTCGCCGACGCGCTCGACATGGCGCAGGGCCGCTCGCGGATCCCGTTCGAGCGCGGTCGGGTCAGCATGCACTCGCTCTCCGCCGCCGCCGTGGACGAGGTCCAGATCGGCGACGGCGAGGAGAAGCCGATCAAGATCGAGATCCTGATGAACAACTCGTCCGGGCTCTTCCAGGTCGACGGGCTGCTGAGGGCGAAGCTGCGCGGCTCCGGCCTCGAGCCCTACGTCGAGGTGATCGCGCACATCGAAACCGAGGCGGAGAAGCGCCTCGTGCAGATCTACCGGCTGGAGACCTAGCGCAGGACGTCGCGAACGGCGTCGACGAGCTGCTGGTCGGTAAACGGCTTGCGCAGGACCGGGAACTCGACGCCGGCGACGAAGTCACCGCCCGAGTCGCCCGTCATCAGGAGCACCGGCACGTGCGGCTTCGCACGTTTCATCAGCGTCGCGACTGCATCCCCGCTCATTCCTGGCATCAGCACGTCGAGAACCAGGAGGTCGACGTCCTCGCGCTCGATCAGGTTCGCGACGGCGAGGCCGGAGTAGGCGCTGACGACGTCGTAGCCGGCGTCGTGCAGGGTCGCGCGGATCATCTCGACCAACTGGCGGTTGTCGTCCGCGACCAGGATCCGCGCCACGACGTGACGCTAGCAGGCGCCGGCTACAATGGCCGCCGGCCCGTTGCGGGGTCGTCTAACGGTAGGACGCCTGACTCTGGATCAGGAAGTTGGGGTTCGAATCCCTGCCCCGCAGCCTCTGCAGCGCCGCGACCCCGGGGGCGGACTTGGCGATCAAGGATGTGGTCGTACGCGAGCCGAGCCATCAGGCGGCGCCATCCCCGCTCTACGCGCCGGGGCAAGCGGTCCCCGGCCGTCCACTGGGCGCGAGGGAGATCTGGGGCTACGTCTTCTTGGGCCTGCTCGGAGCGTTCATCCTGACCACCGAGGCGCTCGCGGCATTTGGTCGGGCTTCCCGATCCCGACGCTCTCCTGATCGCGACCCGGGTCACCTTCTACCCCTGGCCCTTCAAGCAGCTGGACGACTGAAAGAGGGACGGTGACGAAGCTCGAGGTCGGCTATCTGGTCTGGGGCATCTTCGCCCTCTGCATCCTGGCCCGGGCATGCGGGAACCCGCTTCGGTCGAGCAGGTCGGGCGCGGCAGCCTCCAGCCGGCGGCGGCGCGGCCGGCCGCCGTCCCCTGGGGCAGCAGGCGTTGACGCCCGACTCCGGCTGGGTCGCTCCCACATAGCCGGAGAGGACATGTGTCTGCCTCGGCCACGTAAGAACGACCCTCGCGCGAGGGCTACGCTGCGTCGGCGTGGGCAAGATCATCGACGCAGCCGGGGAGTTCTTCCACCACCTGGCGGACGTCCATTGGCTGCCGCTGGCGATCGCGCTCGGCTTCCAGTTCCTGCGCCTGCTCGCCCGCGCGCCGGCCTGGCGGAACATCCTCCGCGCCGCGTACCCAGAGCTGATCATCCCTCGGCGGACGGTGCTCGGCGCGTACCTCGCCGGCGTGGGCGTGAACGCAGTCGTCCCGGCGCGCGGCGGCGACCTGCTCAAGCTCTACCTCGTCAAGCACCGCGTCGAGGACACGACCTACCCGACCCTCGGCGCGACGCTCCTCGTCGAGACGCTCTTCGACACCGTCCTCGCGGGGAGTCTGCTCGTCTGGGCGCTGGTCATCGGCGTCCTCCCGAGCCTGGACGTGCTGCCTCACCTGCCGCAGGTCGACTGGAGCTGGCCGTTTCGCCACAAGCGCGAGGCGGCCGTGATCGGGGCAGTCTGGCTCGCCGTCCTGCTCCTCCTCCTGCTGATCGCGATGGCACGGGTTCGCTCGTTCAAGGAGCGGGTGGCGCAGGGGTTCGCGATCCTGCGCCCGTTCCGCCGCTTCATCACACAGGTCTGCAGCTGGCAGGCACTGTCGTGGGGCTTCCGACTCGCCTCCGTGTACTTCTTCCTCGAGGCCTTCGGCGTGCCGTCGACGCTGCACAACGCCCTGCTCGTGCTGATCGTCCAGAGCCTCGCGACCCTCTTCCCGTTCACTCCGGGCGGCGTCGGCACGCAGCAGGGACTGCTCGTCTACGTCTTTGACCGGGCAGGGAACGGGATCAAGGGCTCGCTGCTGCTCAGCTTCAGCGTCGGCATGTACATCGCGACGACGATCCTCCACGTCTTCGTCGGCTTCGCCGCGCTCTTCCTGATGGTCGGCACCGTGCGCTGGCGCCGCCTCCTCCCCGAGGACGAGAAGGCCAAGGCGTATGCTCGCGGGCCGTGAGCGAAGCGCCACACCCCATCCGCCTCGTCGTCACCGACGACCTCCGCCGCTCGCGGCTGACCGCCTTCTTCCGGCTGCTGCTCGCGATCCCGCACTACCTCTGGGTCAGCCTGATCGGCACGATCGTCGCCCTCCTGGTGATTGTCAACTGGTTCATCCTGCTCGTCGTCGCGCGCACCCCGAAGAGCATGCACGACTTCGTCGCGGGCTACATCCGCTACACGGCGCAGCTCGAGGCTTACGTCCTGCTGGCCGCCAACCCCTACCCGAGCTTCTACCCGATCGGCGACGACGACTACCCGTTCACGCTCGAGATCGGCCCGCAGGCCCGGCAGAACCGCCTGAAGACCCTCTTCCGCCTTCTGCTCGCGATCCCGGCGATCCTGCTGAGCGCGACTCTCCTGGTGGGCGGAGCGCGCGCCGGCGGCTACGGCTTCGGTCTCGCATTCAGCGTCGCGTTCGTGCTCTGGTGGGTCGCGGTCTTTCTCGCGCGCGTGCCGCGCGGGCTCCGCGACCTGATTGCCTACTGCGTCGGCTACAGCGCCCAGCTCGCCGCCTACCTCTTCCTCGTCACCGATCGCTACCCCTACGCCGGGCCGAACGCGTTCGTGCCCCCGCGCGAGGACGAGATGCCGCATCCCGTTCGGGTCGCGGTGACGGACGACCGTCGCCGCTCCCGCCTGCTGACGCTCTTCCGGCTGCCGATCGCGATCCCGCACCTCGTCTGGCTCGCGCTCTGGACCGTGCCGGCCGCGGTCGCAGCGCTGCTGAACTGGCTCTCTGCACTCGTGATCGGCCGGGCGCCAACGCCCTTCCATCGGTTCCTGTCGCGTTACCTGCGGTACTCGACCCACCTGGGCGCGTTCTTCTTCCTCGTCGGCAACCCGTTCCCGGGGTTCACGGGCAAGCCGGGCACGTACCCGATCGACGTCGCGCTGCCACCGTCGGAGCCGCAGCGGCGCCTCGTCACCCTTTTCCGGTTCGTGCTCGCGCTCCCCGCGCTGATCGTCGTCACCGGCCTGTATGGAGCGCTCTTCACCGCCGGCTTCCTGGGCTGGTTCGTCGCGCTCTTCCTCGGACGGATGCCGGACGGCCTCCGCAACCTCGGCGCCTACGTCCTTCGCTACGGCGCGCAGGTGAACGGGTATCTCTACGTGCTGACGAGCCGGTACCCGGACGCCGGGCCGCGCCCCGATCCCGCAGCTCCGTAACACGCCCGCTCGCTACACTGGTTCGCCGCGGCGCATTCGTCTAGTGGCCTAGGACACCGCCCTCTCACGGCGGCGGCACGGGTTCGAATCCCGTATGCGCCTCCATCGGAAA
>JBKPSO010000302.1:0-7300 GCA_046735055.1 Actinomycetota bacterium | reverse complement strand
GCGCGAGGCGCGCGGTCTGTCTTCGAGGGGCGATCTCCAAGGACGGCTTGGTCACGGGCCAGGCTGCTGCGCCGCGTGCTGGCCAGACAGTCGTAGGTTCGGCGAGCCGGGCGGACTGCCTCACGCGACTCGGACCGCGATACCCGGGTAATCGAGAACGAGCCCGAACCGGTCGTACGTGAGAATCGCACTGAAGTCGAACGCCGGCGCGGTGTACTCGTACTGCATGCGATCCTCGTCGTTCGAGAGCCGTGCATAGGTTTGCTCAAGTCGTTCCACCCGAAGCATCGGAGCGCGGACGTAGGCAGCGGGTGCATTCGCCTGTTCGCCGACGCGCGGGCCGAGCCGGTGCACCGGGAGAAGATTCGTAGCGACCGACGCTTCGAGATCCACGTCGAAGCAACCGCTGAGCTGCGGCGCGGGATCGCCGTCGACCCGCCACTGACCGCGTCGGTCTGCTTCGAGGCGAACTTCGCGAACGCCCAAGGCTGAGTGCCCGACGACTTGCGCAGATCGTGTCTCCCACGAGTCGTCGAGCGCGAGGGTGTAGCGGATCCCCCAGGCGGCGCCGTTCTGGACCGCCGTCGAATATCCGTCCAGGCGGTAGCAGGAACGTTCCCGGCGCAGGAACAGAACCTCGAAACCGTCGCGAGCGTCTTGGTGGCGCCAGGCCGCCATCGCGGGGAGTCCGGGCACGATCCGACCCGAAGAGGGCACGGGCGTTACGCCCGCGCCCTCAAGGCGCTAGCACGGCGCACTCTTCGAGGCTTCCGAGGTGGCTCGTCCCGAGACCACGCACGATCTGGCCGAACCCCGGGCTCGCGAGGCCTGACGTCTCCGCGCCAACCGAGCCCGCGGGAAACTCCGTCGCTTCGAACCGCGTGATGATTGCGGCGCAGCTCGCGGTCGGCGGCGGTGCTGCGATCGCTCCGGAAGCCGTCGCGGCCGTCACGAGAACGGCGGCCAGGGCCACGACCGATTTCATGACGTGCCTCCGGTTGTTGCGAGTGCCGGCTCCTCCGTGAGCTGACGCATAAGTCCCGCGACGTTCGTCATGCACCAATAGCCGACGAACTTGCCGTCTGCGACGCGGTAGATCTCGGCCGCCTCGGCGGCAACATGACGACTGGTCGCCGGGATGCCCTTGTACTCGCCGTCGTGCGTGCCCGTCATGGTCGACCGAAGGAAGACCTTGTCGTCTTCCGCGATCAGCTCGTCCAGTGAGACGTGCAGATCTGGGAACGACTGGAAGTACGAGAAGCATCCCCGCCGGACCATCTCGGCGATGCGCTCCTCGGCGAAGAACTCGCCGACGGCGTCGAGATCGCGGCCGTTGATGACCCGGTCGTAGTACCGCTGGACGAGTGCCTTGTTCGCGTCGGACATTCCGCTCCTTTCGTCTGAACTGAAGCGAGTATTCGCTCCGCAGCGCTTCCGCGGTAGGGGCGAATCCCCTATTCGTCCCCGAGGTGCCTGACGGCGTACGCGGCAGCCTCCGCCCGGGTCGAAAGGCCGAGCTTCGCGTAGACGCGGCTGACGTGGTGCTCGGCCGTCTTCGGGCTGATGAAAAGCCGGTCCGCGATCTCACGATTCGAGAGACCCTCGCCGAGCAGCCGCAGGACTTCGCGCTCGCGACGGCTGAGGAGGCCCACGGTCTTCGGGCCCGCACGACCTTTTGCACCGAGAGAGCGCATGAGAGCGGCCGCCGAGTCCGCCTCGCGGCTCGCACCGAGCGCGTCGAGCTCGTTCCGCGCCCGCTTCGCGAGATCCACGGCCGCGGACGGTGATTCCCTCGACAGCGCGCGCGCGAGCTCCAAGCGCACGCGCGCCGTTTCGAGCCGAAATCCGAGCCCGGCGTAGGCGTTCAGCGCCCCGCGGAGCAGCTCGACCGCATCGGGCTCCGCGGCGGCGACCGCGACCCGCGCCCTCGCGAGCAGAGCAATGGCGTCGACACGTTCGCGACGGGAGCCGTCGGCAACGCGCGCGAGCCACGCCGCCGCAGCACGCGCATCGGCGATGCGACCTGCGGCAAGGGATGCCTCCACGAGTTGTCCATAGAGCGGCGCCGCGAGCAGGCTCGACTCTCCGACTTCATCGAGCCGACGGCGAAGAAGCTCTTGGGCAGCGTCCGGCTCTCCTCGCGTGATGCGAAGCGCAACTGCAGCCGCGACTGCCTCCGGCTCGTCCTCGAAGCCCTCGAGCAGCTGTTCCCCCTCATCGAAGCGGCCTTGGAGCACGCGAATCTCGGCAAGGCGCGCAGCAGGATGGGCACAGCGAGAACGTTGACCGGCCCCGGTGAGCTCCCGGATCGCCGCGAGCAACTCGTCCTCGGCCGAGTCGATACGACCATTTGCGGCGAAGACATCTGCGCAGCACGTCCGACAGAAGGCGAGGAGCGTCACGGGGTCGTACTTACGGACGAAGTCCTCGAGCACGGCGCTCCACTGCTGGGGCCGCTCGGAGTCACCCGCGAGATCGCATGCGAGCATCAGGGTGCAGCAAACGTCCGCGAAGGTCTCGAGGCTCGTCGGCTCGCCCGCGGTCGCCGCCGCCATCGCCTCGTCGAGCCGAGCGAGACCCTCGTCCACGTCGCCGAGCGAGACCTCGGCAAGCCCCAGTTGGGCCAGTGCCCGCAATTCGAGATCCGTGTCATCAGCGGCCTCGGCGACCGTGAGTGCTTCCGTGGCGAGACGTGCCGATTCGACCGGATCGCGTGTCCGCTCCGAGCGTGCCAACGAGAGCCACCCGTGCTCAGCTGCGGGTGCGACGTCGCGGAGCAACCGCTCGGCCCGCGAGAGCCAGCCGCTTGCGGCCGCGCTGTTCCCGAACAGAGCATGTTCGCGCGAAAGCCAGAGAGCCACGCGGGCAGCACGCGCGAGCTCTCCGTCACGCCGGAACCCCGCGTACGCGCGCTCGCGGTTCACGACGGCGCCGCGCCCGTCGCGGAGCCACCAAAGCGCGCGAGAGAGGCCGTCTAATGCATCCGGCGAGTCTGTGGCGTCGACAGCAGCCGCGAACTCATCGCGTGCCACCTCCCAGTTTCCGGCTGCGAGGGCCTCGTAGCCGGCTGCGAGCGACACATCGCGCTCGGCGATCGTCATGTTGCGGATCGTGGCACTCTCGGTTCCCCCAGTCCACTTGCGTTCTCTGTCGCGGGCTACGTTGCTGACTCGGATCTGTCTCACGAGCGCTCCGCGCGTTACACGCGCTGTGTAACGTCGAGGGCCGTAGCTCGACTGAGAGGAATGCGTCTCAGATTCCTCACGGTGTCCTTCGCGCTCGCCGCGCTCGTTGCAGCTGCGCCGACGGCGGCTCGGGCGCCACGGTCGACCGTCATCGTGAAGGCCTCCTCATTCGGGCGGATCCTGTTCGACGGCCGCGGCTTTGTGCTCTACGGCTTCACGCGCGACCCACGCGGAAAGAGCGCCTGCAGCGGCGCGTGTGCGCGTGCATGGCCTCCGTATGTCGTCAAATCGCCACCCCGTGCCGGCGCCGGTGTTTCGGCTCGCCTGCTGGGGACGACGAGACGAAGGAACGGCTCACTGCAGGTCACCTATGCCGGACGGCCGCTCTACTACTACGTCGGCGACCGTGCGGCGGGCCAGATCCTGTGTCAGAACGTCACCGAGTTCGGCGGCGTGTGGCGCGTCGTTCGTCCGACCGGTCGCCTCGTCGGCTAACGCCGTGTAACGGATCGACCGCGACTAGCCACCGACAACATTGCCCAAGGAGGACAGAAAAGTGTCAGTTCCCGGTGTGTACGTTCAAAGCAACGAAGGTGAAGGGAACCGTGTCTTCGGCTTTCGCCGCGATGCGGACGGACAGCTGACGGCCCCGGTCGTCGTCTCGAGCGGCGGACGCGGGGACGACGTGCCGCACCTCACGTCGCAGGGCTCGGTCGTGCTGACGTCGGACGGGCGACTGCTGGTGACCAACGCCGGAAGCGACGACATCAGCGTCTTGACGGTCGCCGACGAGCCGCAGGTCGTGGCAGTCGTACCGTCCGGCGGTCCGGCCCCAAAGAGCATCGCGGAGTGCGACGGACTCGTGTACGTCCTCAACACCGGCGACCGGTCGCTCCTCGGCTTCAGGCTGACGAATGAGGAGCTCGTCGCGGTGCCCGGCTCGCGCCGCGAGCTCGCAGCCGGCGCGGATCCGGCTCAGGTCGGCTTCACGCCGGACGGGACGAGGGTGGTCGTCACCGATCGCGGCGCCAACGCGATCCTCGTCTACCCGGTCGGTGCAGACGGGCTGGGGGAACCAAACGCGACTCCGTCGGCTGGGCCGACGCCGTACGGATTCACGTTTGCGCGTGACGACACCCTCGTTGTGACCGAGGCGTTCGGGGCGGCGAAGGGCAAGGCCGCAGCGTCGTCGTACCGGCTGGACGGGGACAGCGCGGAGGTCGTGACGACCTCGGTCGGGAACGGCCGCAGCGAGATCTGCTGGGCCGTCCCGTCGGCTGACGGACGTTACGTCTTCACCACGAACTTCGCCGACGGCGCAGTTTCGCGCTACAGCGTCTCGTCCGGAGGCAAGCTGGTCCTCGACGACGCAGTCGCGGCGGTCACCTTCGACGGCGTGCCGGGCCTTCGGGACGAGGACATCACGGGCGACGGCCGCTTTCTGTACGCGATCGACGCCGACGGCGGACGCGTCTTCGGCTGGCGCGTCGACGACGGTGCCCTCAGCCCGCTCGGTTCCTGGAACGGGCTGCCGACGACCGTCGCCGGTCTCGCCGCAAGCTGAGCTGAACACGCCGGCAGCGGCGCCTCGCGGCGCCGCTGCCCCGCAGTACAGTCGCGCGGTGGAGCACGTGCCCTCGCGTGAAGAGGCGCAACTCGTCGACGGATTGCGCGCCCGCGACGAAGCTGCGTTCGCGGCGCTGATCCGCATGTATGGGGTGGGGATGCTGCGTGTTGCCCGCATGTACGTCTCGACCGGTGCAGTTGCGGAGGAGGTCGTCCAAGAGGCATGGCTCGCGGTCCTCAAGGGCATCGACCGCTTCGAGGGACGCTCGTCGCTCAAGACGTGGCTCTTCCGCATCGTTGCGAACACGGCAAAGACGCGCGGTGTCCGAGAGGCACGGAGCGCACCGTTCTCGTCGTTCGAGGACGGCGAGAGCACCGTCTCGTCGGAGCGCTTCCTCGGCACCGACGAACGCTTCCCCGGCCATTGGGCCGTCCCACCTGCCAGCTGGGCAGGCATTCCCGAGGATCGACTACTCGCCGGAGAGACGATGGACGTCATCCGGGGCGAGATCGAACGGCTGCCGCCGTCGCAACGCGCGGTTCTCGAGTTGCGCGACATCGAAGGTTTGAGCGCGGACGAAGTCTGTAATGCCCTCGATCTGACCGAGACGAATGGACGGGTGCTTCTCCACCGCGCACGAGCGAAGGTGCGAGCAGCGCTCGAGGAGTACTTGGCATGAGGCTGGATCGAGAACTCGCTTGCCAGCAGGTCGTCGAGCTCGTGACGGCCTACCTCGAGGATGCGCTGGATCCCGTCGACCGAGAGCGGTTCGAGGAGCATCTCGTCTTCTGCGACGGTTGCGCGAACTATCTGGAGCAGATGCGTACAACGATCCATTTGACCGGCCGCGTCGAGGATGGGCTACCGGCCGAGGTCGAGGCGGGGCTGCTTGCAGCTTTCCGCGGCTGGCGGGCGAGTTGATCGCGTACAAGTTCCTCACGCCCGGAGGCATCGGTCGCTTCACGGGGTACCGCTGGACGGCGGACACATGGATCGAGGCGGAGGCAGCCGATTCGTGCCGAGCAGGCATTCACGCGTGCCGCGTACGGGATCTCCCGATCTGGCTCGCCGAAGAGCTCTGGGAGATCGAGCTCGGCGGCAACGTCGTTGACGGCGACCGCAAGGTCGTGGCGACGCGCGGACGCCTGACAAGGCGAATCGAGCGGTGGACGCCCGAGCTCGCCCGTGAGTTCGGCCGCTACTGCGCGCTGCGCACGCGCAAACGCGTCGGTTTCTTACCGGTCCTGTCCGGCTTCGTTGTCGACGTCGAGCGGTTCGTTGCGCAGAACCGCATCGCCATCGCGGGCTTCGCCGCCGCTCGCGCAGCCGAGCTTCGCGACGGCCCCGCCGCGTATCAGGCCGAGCGAACCGCACAGGCATCGTGGCTGGCCGGCCGTCTCGGGTTGGAGCAGCCGGACACGTAATGCTCCTGTGGGTGCGGAGCGGCGGCTCCGACAACCAGGTGGTCGGTCTCGAGTTCGCGCACCGTCAAGAGCTACAGCGTCGCGTGCTCTTCACCCACGCGCCAAGCGCGGAGCTTCTCATTCGTCCTGAATGAGGAAGACCCGGGCTGGTGCGCCGTCCGAGCCCACGAGTTTGAGAGGAGCGCAGACGAGTTCGTACTCGCCGGGCTCGACGCCGCGCAGATCCAGTCCCTCGATCGCGACGACGCCCGCAGCGAGCAGCACGCGGTGCGCGTCCTCGTCTCCGATCGAGAGATAGTCGATACCGACAAGGCGGACGCCGCGTTCGACCAGCACCTGCGCCCCGGCGCCGTCGAGCGCGAGAAAGTCGTCCGAGTACTCCGCGCGTGCCCAAAGCTCCGAGTTCGGCGTCTTGAAGACGATGCGTTCGGGCAGCTCGAGTCCGCGCAACGTGCTCGCAGTCAACGCTTCGGCCCCGATCACGAGCACGCGCCCGAGGAGCGCGTCGAGCGGAAGACCCTCGACCGCAGCCGCGCCGTCCAGGAAATGCACCGGCGCGTCGACATGCGTTCCTGTGTGCACGCCGAGGTCGAGCCGGCTCACGTTCGCAAGCGCTCCGTCGGCAATGGCGCTGATGCGTTCGAGCTTGACCGTCGGATCGCCGGGATACGTGATCATCTCGGGACGGATGGGGACGCTGACATCGAGGATGCGCATCAACGGGAGTTTCTCACCTCGACGTAGACCTTGATCGCATCTCGCACGATCGAGCACACGGGTGCGCGCGAGGCGGGTGCTGAGCATCGGCCTGAGGAAGGTACGGCGGGAGGTTTTACGTCGACTGCACGGCCGCGGGCGTTCCTGCCAGCGTTCCGCGGCCGGTGTTCGAGCCGGGCCGGATCACGATCCAGTACTTGGCTGGAACACACACGGGCAGCGCTGAAGAACCTCGAGCGTGCAGGGGCGGTGGGCGCCGTCGCGCCCTGACGCGCGAGGATCTATGCTCCGCTCCATGCAGCGCGCCGATGTCGGGGCTGCGTCGCGGACGAAGTTCCTGCTGGACGAATCCCAGCTTCCTCGCCGCTGGTACAACATCCGCCCCGACATGCCGACGGCGCCGCTTC